>NZ_JAGGPO010000047.1:0-59816 GCF_018613775.1 Arthrobacter sp. ISL-69 | reverse complement strand
ACAGGAATTTGGGAGAGCGGACCAACCGTGACAGCAGCAGTAAGTGAAACGAGCCTCGACGCTCCCGTGGACGTCCGGTTTACGGCGGCAGGCACTCCCCTGGCGGTCCGTTACGACGGGCGGGTATGGGCTGTGGCGGCAGAGCCGCTCCACTGGTTCACCAGGGATTCCTGGTGGCAGACCCAGCGGACTGTCCCCGTAGGCGTCGGGAACGTCGTGGACATTGAGCATTGGCGGGTACAGGTCCGTCTAGGCACCTCGTCGGCGGCGCTGCGGACCTTCGAGCTGCGGCGGGACCCGCTGGCGGAGCAGTGGCTGTTGGAATCCATCACGGACAACTAGCGGACGTGATCGGGGATCATTCATGCCCCCACCAATTCCGGCCCTGGCACTTCCTCCTGAGTAGGGTGGGGGCATGAATGATCCGGCCCCGTGTCCCGGCCGCCATGACCGAGTGCGGCACGGTAGCGGGCGGCTGTCATCGCGAGCCCTGTGGATCCTTGCCGTTGTGTTCACCGTTGCTACAACGGGATCTCTGGTGCTGGTTGCCCTGGATCTCGCCATCGGCCGACCGGCTGCGGGCGATGTCTTCATCACTTTCCTGAATAGCCTGGTGGTTTTCGTGTTGTGGCGCCGGATTTCTGAACAAGCGCGGGCCCACGGCAACTAGGCTGGATCAGTGGAAATAACAGGCACCATTGAAGCCCCCGACGGCAGCCAAGAGCGCATAACGGCAGTTGGGGAGGACTACACCACAGCGCACGCCGCGCTACTGCAGCGGATCCCCGACGAACACAAACTCATCGTTATCCGTACGCAGTGACTCTTAGCCCGGGGGTATGAGGCCGACCAATACTCCGAGCCGATCCATACCAATTTCGATCAGGTGGATTGCGCCGCCAAACAAAAGCACCTCCATCCAATTGGCGCTGCGGTTCTCAGGCTGACTCTCGTTCTGTTCATTTGGGTCCATACCAATAGACATGCGTCGATATCCCAGCACGGGCGTGGGAAGGCTCGATCTAGCAGCATCAAGATGGTGAATCACTTTGGTTTCCTCGCGCGAGAAACATAAGTAAGCCCTGCACAGCTTTTGGGCTGTGCAGGGCTTTCGTATGCCCGGGACGGGCTTCAGCGCCCGTATTCGGGTTGTTGCTGGCGGCGCTGTTCGCGTGTCCCCTGTTGGGCGGCCGTGGCCGTGGAGGCCGGGGTGCCTGGCTGTGGCGGGAATGATGCATTCATTAGCCGTTGCATCTTTTCCATCCGGGGGTCGATTTCGGCCGCGGGTTCGGGCTTTTCCGGTTCTTCTGGCTTTGCCGCGTCGGCCATGAGCTGGTCGATGCGTGCGGACTCCCCCCGGGCGGCTTTGAGGGCGTCGGCGTACTTGAAGGGTTCCGCCAGTGCCTTTTCTGCCTGTTCGACGCGGGAGAGAGCTTCCTGTCGGCGTCTGTCGACGTCGGCTATCAGTCGTGGCAGGGAGGAAACCCTGTTCTCAAGCTGCCTGATGGTGCCGATATCAGCTGAAAGCAGGCTCCTTCGGGCAATCTGGGTGGTTGCCCTGGGCACTCCTTCGATGCGTACTTCGACGGTGGCGTGGTCAAGGTCGCGTGCGGGCACGAGTTTGGCGCGGAGTTCGTGGCCACCAAGGTTGGCGATGGTTCCGAGCTCGTCATATCCGTAGAGGTTCATGAGCCGGTGGCCGTGTTTACCTGCCCATGCGCGGAGCGCTTCGGCGGCGTCGCCCCGGTTGTCGAGGGTTTTGCCGTCGATGCTGGCTGCGAAGGCATCCGCGGTGGTGTCAACGGTCCGGCCGGCGGCCGCCTGGATCAGGGGCAGGTCATGGGACGCGGCCTCGGCCGCAGACTGCTCACCGCGCTTGGTGTGGGCCACGGCAACCATGTTGCGGTTGTAGGCCCGGTCCAGACGGCTCAGCCGGGCAAGTTCCTGGTCTGCGACGGCTTTTTCCAGCACCAGCGGGTTACCGCTGGTGATGGCTTTTGCCTGGGCGAAGTTCAGGGTGTTGTCCCCGATGTCCTCGATTTCCCGCACGTCCAGGCGGCCGCGCATGATCTGGTTGATAAACCGGGACTTGCGTTCAAGTCCCTGCCACATGAAGGAGTCGAAGGATTCCTTCGTCACCACTTGGGAGATGCGGACCTCGGGGTTCAGGTTTCCCTGGCGCATGATGCGGCCGTGGCGTTGCTCGACGTCGGAGGGCCGCCACGGGGCGTCCATGTCCACCAGGTGCACGGCACGTTTTTGAATGTTCGTCCCGACACCCATTTTCGAGGTCGATCCCACCAGCACGGCGATCTGGCCGGAACGGGCGGCGGCAAAGAGCCGGCCCTTCTCGGTGTCGTTCTTGGCTTCGTGGATGAACCGGACCATGTGTTCAGGTACGCCTCGGCGGCGGAGCTGGTCTTTGAGTTCGCCGTACACGTTCCACCGCTCAGATGGTGTGCCGAAGTCACAGAAGACCAGCTGCAGGGCACCGGGAACCGGGTCCGGCTCGCCGGTTTTCGGGTCGGTGTAGATGCGGTCCTTGTGTTCTTCGTACACGCTGGCCAGCAGGTCAGCGGTCGCGCTGATCTTCGTGGGGCCCTGCTGGGAGAGCGTGGGGTCAACGAGTCTCATGTCCAGGGCGGCCTTGCGGCCGTCTGAGGAGACTTTGAGCATGTTGTCTTCCTCGGAGTCCACCAGCCGTTGCTGGATACGGTCCACGCGGTTCCCGATGTCCTGGATGTATTCGCGCAGCTCGGGGCTGGGCTCCACGGCCAGCATGTTCGGCTGCCGCAACCCGTCGCCGTCGCGCGGGGCAAGGGCCGGGACGGGCAGTTTCAGGTCTTCGGCGGTTTTGACGTCCGCAAAAGTGTGGAACATTTTCAGCAGCTCGGGGACGTTCTGGAACTTCGCGAACCGACTCTTGAGCTTGAACCGGTCACCGCCGGCTACGGAGAGTTCCATTTCCTCGACCACCTGGCCGAACGTGGCGGCCCAGGTGTTGAAGTCCTGGATCCCGGTGGCCCGGAGCAGGTCCGGGCGCAGGTAGCGCTGCATGACGTACATTTCTGTGACCGAGTTGGCGATGGGTGTTGCCGTGGCTCCGGTGATCACGCGGCGTCCTTCGCGTTGGCGCAGGAACTCGGTCTTCATGTGGAGGTCGGATGCACGGTTGGAGCCTTGGATTCCGGCGCCGGGGATGTTGCTCGGGGTCCGGAGGTTCTTGTAGTCGTGCAGCTCGTCCACGACGAGGTAGTCAATGCCGGTCTCTTCAAAGCTGATCCCGGGGTCTGCGGGGGTGTCGAGTTTGGCTTTGAGGGTTTCTTCCTGGGACAGGACGGCCTTTTCCAGGCGTTTGACGATGCTGGCGTTGGCGCGGCCATTGTCCTGGCCGTTCTCTTTCGCGGCTTCCAGCTCGGCCCGCATCTGGATGACTTCAGCGTTGATGTAGGCAGCTTCGGCTTCGGGGCTGAGGCTGACGCGCTGGAAAGCTGTGCGGGTCATGACCACGGCGTCCCACTCGTTGGCGGCCGCGCGGGCGACGAACTGGCGGCGGTTGTCCCCTGCGAGGTCGCCCGATGATGCGGCAAGAATGCGGGCCTGGGGGTAAATCTGGAGCCATTCGCGGGCGAACTGTTCCAGCATGTGGTTCGGGATCACGACGGCTGGCTTGTTGACCATGCCCAGGCGCCGCAGCTCCATGACGCCCATGACCATCTCGGCGGTCTTTCCGGCACCTACCTGGTGGAACAGTCCCACGGCAGGTTCCGAGAGCATCCGGGCCACGGCCGCGCGCTGGTGCGGGCGTGGGGAGAAGTCCTTGGCCATGCCGGGCAGGGTCAGCCGCTCCCCCTCGGTGCTGTAGTCGCGCAGCACGATGGAATTGAAGCGGCGGTTGTACTCGTCGATGAGGCGGGTGGCCCGTTCTGGTTCCTCCCAGACCCACTCGCTGAAACGCTCCTGCAGCAGCTGGGCTTTCTCCTGGGCTGCTGCGGTTTCGGTGGGATTCAGGATGCGGCGCTTGTCCTCGCCTTCATCAGTGACGCGGACGGGCCGCTGTTCCAGGACCTGCTTGAGGACGTCAGACGCGGGCATCCGCTGGGTGCCCCAGTTGCTGGTGGCCGCAAGGGTATGGCGGTTGGCTTTGACGTCCCACATGGACCCGGCGGCATTGGAGACGGTGGCGTAGGGGTCATTCAGGATTTCCCGGACGAACTCCTGGTGGGTGCCGGCGTCGATCCAGACCGCGCCGAGACGGGCTTCCACTTCGTCCATGCGCAGCGGTTCCGGCATGGCTTCGGTGAGGGCCTGGACGTTGGCGGCGTACCTGTCGTCCGAGAGCGCGGCCGCTTGGGCGACTTCCAGCTTTTCCCGCACGTTCCCGGACAGGTACTCGGCCCGGGTCTGGTAGGTCTCCTCGGTGCCGGGGACCTCGTAGATGCTCTCCCCCATGGCGGCCCGTGTTTCGTCCCGGCTGATGCCCAGCAGGGACGCGGCGTAATCCAGGTCAACCTCTCCCACGGTATCGAGGGTGACGGTGAGGGCTTCTTCGGCGGTGTCCACACCAAGGACCGGGCGGCGGGGCTGGACCTGACGGCTGGAGAGCAGGGCAGCCGGGGAGGCTGTCTGCGTGGCTTCATCGAAGTTCTCCAAGGCCATGACCAGCGGCCCGAACGGGTCACGGGAGACGATGGAAACTGCCCGTGGCGTGATGCGGGCCTGGATGGGCTCCTGCGTCTCTTCATCCACGCGGCCGGTGTCCCGGAGCGTGAAGCGGTTGATCGGCCCGTAGGTGTCCGCGTACTGACTGTAGGCCGTCTTCAGGTCCTCACGCAGGGAACCAATGTCGGCGGTGTCGTCGCGGCTTTCGGCTTCTGCGGTGAGCAGCGTCCGTCCGGCGTCGCGCAGCCCCAGCAGGGCTCGGAGTTCAGCGGCCTGGGTTTTAGGTACTGCGAGGTCGGCGTGGGAGCCGTTCTGGACAACGGTGAAGCCGTCGTCCTTGGCGCTGATGTGGCCGTCCCATTCGTGGGTGGCGGCCGGTACGTAGGCGGCACGCTGGCGTTCCTGCTCGACGGTCCGCTCGGTCATGACCATGCCCGCGGACCGGGCTTCGTTAACGACATCAGCCAGGGCAGTGTTCAGGCGCACCGGGACGGCTGAGAGGTCGTCCGTGGTCAGCTGCAGGGTCTCGGCCCCGTACATGCCATGGCTGACGTGCAGCTCGCCCAACAGGCGTTCGGGGTACTCGTCAAAGTAGGAGTTCAGGCGGGTAATAGTCCCGTCGATCCGACGGGCTGTGACGGTCTCCCAAAGAGTGGAGGCCGGTTCCTGGCCAGGTTCCCTGCGGCGGAAGATCAACAGGTCCGTCATGGCGTCCGTGCCGGCTGCCTTCCGGTGGGAGCCGGTGGGCAACCTGACAGCGCCCACGAGGTCGGCCAGATGGTTCATTTCCCTGCGGGCTGCCGGGTTCGTGCCGTCCAGCGTGAAGCTGGACGTCAGCACAGCCACCATCCCGCCCGGGCGGGTCAGTTCCAAGGATTTGAGGATGAAATGGTTGTGGATCGAGTGGCCGCCGGCGTTGTGGCGAGGATCGTGCAGCTTGACGTTGGCGAAGGGCACGTTGCCGATAGCAAGGTCGAAGTGCCCGGTCGGCAGCTTGGTATCGGCAAAGGACTCGGCACGGACGGTGGCCTCGGGGTAGATGGCCTGGGAGATGGCCGCCGTGGTCGGGTCCAGCTCCACACCGGTCATCGTGGCGGTGTCAGGGGCAAAGCCCATGAAGGTTCCAACCCCGGATCCCGGTTCCAGAACAGTGCCGCCGTTAAAGCCCAGTTCCTGCACGGTTGACCACATGGCTTGGACGTAGGCAGCGTCCGTGTAGTGGGCGTTGATCGTGGTCCGCCGCGCGGCGTCGTACTCGGACTCGGTCAGGAGGCTGCGCAGATGCTCACGGTCCCCGGCATATTCCTCCCGGTTTTCATCGAATATCTGGAAGACGCCTTGCGCTCCCCAACTCCCCCACCGCGCCAGTGACGCCTTCTCAGCCTCCGTGGCCTGCCGGTCCTCATCCTGCAGCGTCTGCAGCACCTCGAGGGCTTCAAGGTTCGCCCGGATACGGCTACGGGCGCCGGGTGGGGCAAGGTCGTCCTGGGAAGACGGGCGGAACCTGCCCGTCCCGCTTTCTAGTAGAGCTGCTCGCGCAGCTTGTCCGCTTCCGCCATCGAGTCCAGGTACTCCTGAATACTCGGGTTCACGTACTCGTCCTCCTCGTCCTCCGTCTCCGGCGGCGAAAGCAGGTCGTAGCGAACGATCTCCTCGGCCTGGTTCCGCGCTGCGTTCAACCTGCCTACCTTCTCCAGGTAGCCCTCCCCCTTTGGGTCCGGCCCCGCGAGCTTGATCAGCAGCCCGTCCACTTGTTCTTGGGCTTCCTCCCCCAGCTTGGTGAAGAAGTCCTCCGGGTTCTGTATCTGGCTGTAGCGCGTGGGACTGGCTGTCTTCCAGGCTTCCTGAGCCTGCCTGCCGTACTTGTTCATTGCGATCCTCCTCTGGTGCCGCCCAAAGAGCTTCAAAGCTCAACTGGCCATCAATTTGTTTCTTTCGCCCCGCCATGGACTTCTCCCCCTGGTGCCTCGTGTGGTCCCGAAGGTCACGCTAGCGGGGATTCACCCGTATTACCTGTCACAGGAGGACTACTCCCCCGCGATGGCGGGGATCGGTCGTCCAACGGATGCCCGGACGACGCCATTCGTGGGATACCGGGGCGATACTGATCTGATATCACGAGGATACTATGGTGCTACTGGTTGCGCTCCGCTTTCCGGCGTTCCAGTTCCGGCCAGATGATGGATTCAAGCAGCTTCTGCTGGCTACGCCTGTCAGCGTCTGCCGATTCCTTGAGCAGCTGCTTCTGGTAGTCGTTGATCCTGAAAAGGATGCCCTGCGGGCCAATTGGCGCGTTGGGATCCAGGGGAGCCTCAACCACTTCCGGCGCGTATCCGCCCTTCCCGAACTCGTCGGCCTTCCGGGCCACGGCGTCTTCGTCCCCGGCCACCGCGGTGGATGCCACTGCGCGGGAGTCGCGTTTCTTTATAGCCATTCCTCAATCTCCTTCACTAGTACCTGCACTTCGGCCTTGGCCGATCCGTTCGAAATCTCGATGACGCCCTTGCCGGCCGGGATGCTGTCCCGATAGGCCTTCCTGATCTTCAGTGCGGCGTCGATACGCGGGATCTGCGGGTAGTCCTGCAGAAAGTCCTTGGCTTCATCCTCTTCAGTCGCAGAGGAGTAGGTGGGCACCTGGGTAAGCAGGGCAGCGACTTTGAGCTTCGGATTCATGTCCTTGGCCGTCTCGATGAGCTCGACCATGCCGGGCATGGTGTCCAGGTCGAACTGTGAGGGCCGCACCGGGATGAGCATCAGGTCCGCGACGGTCATGGCCGTCCGCATTTCCTGGCTGTCGTGCCCGGGAGCGTCCACGATCACATAGTCGTACCTGGCACTCAGGTCTTTCAGTGCTTCCCGGACATTGCCGGTCTTCTGGATGGCGTGGACGCGGGGGAGTGACTCATCCTGGGCGCGATCAGCGGCCCACGTGGACGCGGACTGAACGCTCTTGTCGCAGTCAACGATCAGGACGTCACGTCCTCTGCGGGCAAGCTCGGCCGCGACGTTGATGGTCGTCGTGGTCTTGCCTGTCCCGCCCTTCTGACTGGCTATAAGGAGTACTGGCATGGGGTCTTCCTCTCTTCGGGGCAATGATACTGCGGCGATATCAGACTGAAACTGTTTTGGGGTAGTTTCGCGGAGATATCTAAACAGTATAAGAGTGAAACTGTTTTGATACTAATATCAAAACGATATCACAACGATATCGCTTGTCAGGCCGGCTGTTTATCAGCCCAATTGGGCTTGGCGAATCCGGGCGACGCGCTCTCTCCAGGGCACGGTGGGCGGCGTGTAGCTGGAACGTTCCGCCAGCGCACGTTCCCGGCGTTCGGCGGCCGCCCGGGTTTCAGCGGCGCGTTGAGACCGTTCGGCCTCGCGTTTTTGGCTGGGGGAGCGGTACAAACCGCCGTCATGGCGGATCCACTTGCCCAGGCGGAACTTCAGCCATGCCCCAGTGTTTCCCACGCCGTGGGCGCCGTCATGGTGGTACTTGGCATCGGTATTCGGCCGCCAGTCGATGGCGTGAAGAATGTCCTTGATTGTCCAACCGGCCCGGAAGAAAGGCCGGCAGATGGCGGCGACATGCGCGGTGGAGATGCGCTGCAGCGGGAAAGACCTGAATTGAAGCTCCAGCGAGGCTAGACGCTCAGTCTCGCGGCGCTCACGCTTGGTCGTGGCGTCTGTCGTGGCGTTCGGGTCCCAGAGGGGTTCTGTCCGATTGAGCAGCTGGTGATTGACCTCGTGCCGCTGTGCGGCGCGCTTCAAAGAAGGTTGCGGCGAAGCCGCATCCATTTGAGGATTTGACGATTCGCCCGCCCGCGCGTGCGGGGGGTTATTAACAGCCCTAGTGGGCACCGGTACGCTACTTTTTTCCACACCCTGATCTTCGGCTTTTTCCAGCAGCACATAGATGGCCGCTTCGTTCTCGGTGCGGCCGCTGGATTTAGGGGTGAACTCGGCTGTGCGCCCCGTGGCAACCACAGCCAGCACGCCCCAATCCCTGAGCCGGCGGAAGTAGTTGGAAATGCTCTTGGAGGGGAATCCGAACCGCTCCTGGAGGCGCTGCCAGATGGGCATGATGGTCATACTGGCGGGGTCAAAGCCGGGACACTGTGCGACGGCGTTGGCGAACCGCCAGATGTTCGCCTTCAGGTCCTTGCGGGCCAGCTGGAACTCTGCCAGCTCCTGAATGCTGCGTAGCCAGCGGACGATGTGCCGGGCAGGCCTGTGCCCTGCCGGAATGACCGCCCACACGGCACGGTTGCTGCGCTCCTTCGCCTTCCGTACGCGCCTGGGCCTGTGCTTGCCCTTACGTCCTGCGCGTCGCTTGCTGCGACCTGTAGGGGAGTCAGGATCGGCGGTGGTGCCTTCCGTCCTGGGAAGGGCGGCACCAAGGGCCGCCACGTTCTCGGGCGTCAGGTGCAGTTTTTCGGGGTCTCGTTCGGCTGCTTTTTGCAGCCCGACACTCGCGCGGACAACCGTTGACGCGGAACCGGGGTCCGGTACCATAGGCATAAGTACTTTCTGTGAGCGCAGAAGGTGCGACAAAGGGAGCGTCCTCGCAAGAGGAAGCTTGAATAGTTCAGATCGAATCCCGCCAAGAACGAGATCTGAACGTAGAACTTGTTGAAGGCCCGCCTAGTGCGGGCCTTCCTAGTTAACTGGCCCGGTCGATAAGAGCCCCTTGGCCGTTGTTGTCGATTTTGTTGGGTAGACCGTTGTCACGGTCAATCAGCGCACCCAGGTAGTCACTGACAGACAGCCCGTAGCGGTTAGCCGCTTCGTGCGCACGTTTGTGTTGAGTTGGGGAAATACGGCCACGCAAAGCAACGCGAAGGCCGTCCAGCTTCGGGGTTGCGTATGGAATATTTGCGCTCATACCTCACATACTCGCTTAATGTCAGGGACGGAACCGGTACCGATCGGCGGCGTGTCGCAGATCATCTTCGGGCTCCAGCAGCCCCGGAAGAAGCCCTACTGACCGTCGAGGTATGCCGCGTAGTCCGCCAAGGCCTTGTCGCGCGCGGCCCGGTTGAGCGCGTAGACGACCCTCTGACCTTGGCGCTGATCACCAGCATCCGACGTGACAATGCCCTGCTCTTCCAAGTCCTGCAAGTGCCGGAATATGGTCTGGTATGTCGCGGACAGCTCGCGCGTAATTTGCCCAGAGGTAGTCCCGCCCGGGTGAAGCGCTAAATGTCGAATTATCGCAGCGCGCACCTGATTCATTCCGAACGCCTTCATGGCCGCATCAGCTTGTGGCTGTATGGCGGCGAGGGGCTTGGCGTATCGGGGCACCTGCCTATTTTGCCGTATTTGTTCACACCTGGATATTACACTAACATTTAATGTTAGGCTTAGGCGTGGGAGAGATGTGCATCTCACCGGGTCCTTGTGACAAGCGGTTTCGCGGAAATACAGGGACAATGGCGCGGTCCATCGATTGGATTTAGAAGATCGGTGGCTGCTGGTAAGTATGGAAACGATGTTCAGGGGGAGGACAGAGCATGCCTACGTTGTTACCGTTCGGCACGGAATGGCCAATGCACGGCCAACTGCGCGAACGAGCAGTGCAGGAACGTGGAATATTCCGTTCCTGGGTCGCCGGACTTGACGTATCTGACCAGCAGGAACGGGTCCTCAATAAGCTTCTGGAACTGATGGATGAGCGCGAGTTCGTTGAGGGCCGCGCCGCTTGCGTGACCTACGAGGCCGAGCTTGCCCGCCGTACAGGGCTGGGGCATTCCCTGGGAGGTGTCCTCGCGGACCTGAAGGACGCGTTCGTACTGACCTCCCACCGGGCGGCCGAAGTCTTCGAGGATGCCCGCCCGGGCGTGGTGCTGAGGATTCGACGCCCTGGCGTCGTCCTGACCGTAGAAGCCGCCGGTCCTCTGCGGCTCAAGGATTCATTGGTCCGCAATCGGGCCGGGGGACTGTCCTGATGCAGCGTAAGTCGCTTGGCCTGGTGGCCCTCATTGCCATCCCCGGACTGATCCTTGGTCTGATCTTCACCATGCTGCTGTTGTTAGCCCCCGCGAAGCCGGCTGAGGCCAACTGTGGCCCGGCTGTTTCTGTCGTCATTGACGGCAACACCAAGGTCGATGGCTACACCGAAGAGCAGCTGAAGAACGCCGCCGCGATCATGGGTGCCGGTAAGGCACTGGACCTGTCCGTGAAGGGTCAGATGATCAGCGTCATGGTCTCCCTGGGGGAGTCGGGGCTGAGTGTGCTGGACCACGGCGACGGACCCGGCCCTGATTCCAGAGGACTGTTCCAGCAGCGCGACAACGGCGCGTGGGGCTCCTACGCAGACCGCATGAACCCCGCCACCAGCGCCACGAACTTCATCAAGGCCCTGCAGGCCGTTCCCGGCTGGGAGCTCATGGAACCGACCATTGCCGGTAACAAGGTCCAGCGCAACGCCGACCCGTACCACTACCAGAAGTACTGGCCCGAGGCCGTCAAGCTCGTCCAGGCACTTTCGAACTCAAAGTTCTCCTTGGAAGGCAGCGACTGCGCCATCCCGGGGCAGTCCGGCGCCGGGGATGACTACCCCTGGAAAAAGGCTCCGACCTGGTTGCAGGTCGGCGCGAACACTGCCAGCACCTCGCCGCTGGGCATGTACAACCGGGAGTGCGTGGACTTCGCGCTGTGGCGGGTGAACCAGCAGATGGGTTCCACCAGTGCCCCGTTCAAGGTCCTCAACGGCACCTTCCGCCCGGACGGGCAGGGCCTCGGCTCGGCCCTGACATGGAAGGCCGGTTGGGATGCCAAGGGCTGGCCCACCGGCAATACACCCCGGGTCGGTGCGGTCGTCTGGTACGCGCCCGGTGCAGGGGGAGCGGACCCGACCTTCGGCCACGTTGCCGTGGTCAAGGAAGTCCAAGACAACGGGACCTACGTCGAAGAGGGCTATAACGGCAACCCGCCCCCGGATGACCACAACTACTACACCCGGGCCGTCAGCAACAACGTCCCGTCAGCTTTCCTGTACCTGCCCACTCAAGAGGAGAAGAAGTGAAAAAGTCCCTGCCCCTCATCGCCATGGTCCTGCTCTGCGCGGCGTGCGCACCGGCAGCGAACACCGCCCCGACGGAATCAGCCGGCACCACCCCCACAGCGTCCTCGCCCGTGTCCCTGAGCGCCAACAGCGGCCCGCAAGCACCCGGCGGCACAGTCCCGGCAACGAGTGGCATCTCCTGGGATCAGGCCAGCAAGGATCAGGCGGTGGACGTCGCCCAGAAGGCAATGGCGGACTTCGCCCGCCCGTCCGTGGAGGAACAGCAGTGGGCCAACGATCTTGCCCGCTGGCTCACCCCGCAGGCCACCGCCGACTACTCGGCCGTGGACCCAGCCAACATCCCGACCAACCGTGTCACTGGTCCGGCCACGCTGAGCGTCGATGAAGCCAACGGCTACGGCGTCACGGCAGCGGTCCCCACCAACGCCGGGACCTACACCCTGCAGCTGCTCCGCACGGGCAAGGATGCCCCGTGGAAGGTCAACCGGCTCACACCACCAACATCCTAATCGCCGCACCTCTCCATCTCACACGTAAGGAAGAAGTTCATGGGTACTACACCAACCGAGGTCCTGGCCTTTCCAAACATCAGGGCCATCGTCCGGGACAACGGGACCGCTGAGGTCGTCGTCGCGGGTAACTCCCGCGTCGTGCCTGCCGGGGACTCTGTACAGGATCTCCGCAACAACGCCCTGGCCCTGGTCGTGGGCGAGGCGCAGACACTGCAGCGCCCCGTCCGGGTCCAGATCGAGGATCCCGAAGGACACGGGGAACTGATCGTGCACCCGGACAACAAGATCGAATCCGTCTCCTACGAACCGCGCCCGGCACGCCGCCGGGCAGAGGCCCCGGAAACCACCCCCGAGACCGTCGCTCCAACCGTCATTGATACGGTCCCTGTTGCTGCTCCTGAACCAGTAGCCGTCCCCGCACAGCCCACCACTGCAGCAACGGTGGACCGCCAGCCATGGCCGCCCAACCCCGTCGAGAACGAGCCATCAACCGAGACTCCTGAGCCAGCCCAGCCCTCGGCCGCCGCGGAAGAACCGCAGAGAACCGCAACCGCCCCGGAAGCACCGCTGACCCGGCGCAGCCTGAAGGAAACCTCGTTCCTGGTCAGCGCCCCGGTTTTGGAACCGGCAACACAGGGCTGGCGGGGAACGCTCACGCGACTCGGATACCGGATGGCCCCATCCACGGAAGAACTCTCCGAACGGGAGGACATTCGCACTGTCAGCCAGCACTGGCCCGGCCCGCGCACCATCGCGGTGGTGAACCGCAAGGGCGGGGCGAACAAGACCCCCACGGTCGTCATGCTCTCGGCCATCCTCGCCCGCTACAGCGGGGCCGCCACAGTGGCCTGGGACAACAACGAATCCCAAGGCACCCTCGGGTGGCGGACGGAAAAAGGCTCCCACGACCGGAGTGTCCTGGACCTCATCGATGCTTCCACCGAGCTGCTGTCACCTTCAACGAACGCGGCCGAAATCGCCAAGTTCGTCCATCACCAGACCGCTGACAAGTTCGACGTTCTGCGCTCGGATGAGAACGAAGAAGGCGATCACGAAGTCACCGCTGAGGAAGTCGATATCGCCCACCAGGTGCTCACCCGGTACTACCGGCTGGTGGTCATGGACTCAGGCAACACCGCCCGGGCGGCAAACTGGCGTCGGATGATCGACCACACCAACCAGCTCGTCGTCCCTGTGACCGCCATCGAGGACCGCGCCGAAGCCGCCCGGCTGACGCTGCAGACCCTCGAATCCCGTGGTGGCCACGACGCGGAACTGGCACGCAACGCCGTCGTGATCGTCTCTGAGTCCACCGACGCCAAGCGCAGCATGACCGGGGACGCCCTGAAGCGGGCCAAGGACGAGGCGCAGCGGATCGCGGACGGCTTCGAACCGTTCGTCCGGGCGGTCGTCCGGATTCCTTACGATCCGGCCATGGTCAACGGCCCCATCCGCTATGAAGCCCTCCAGCCCGCCACCCAGCGAGCATGGCTGGCCGCAGCGGCCGCCGTAGCCGCCGGCTTCTAAAACAACCCACCAACGGATTCTGAAAGGAGGAACCATGCAACAGTCCCTGAACCCCTGGATCACCAGCCCCGCCGCCGACGGAGCAGAAGAGGAGGCGCCGGACGCGCACGTGCCGCCTGCGGCAGTGATCAGTGAACCGCTGAGGGGAATGGTTGAACCGGACACGGCAGACCGCCTATCCCGCCGCACCATGTCAGGTTCTGCAGCGCTGTGGATTACCGGCGCCCAAGGGGGAGCCGGCGAGAGCCGCATCGCTGACCTGCTCGACGGGGCCCGCCCCACCGACCACTGCTGGCCCGTCCTGCAGGACGGGAGCACACCCCGGGTGCTGCTGGTCTGCCGGGCAGACATGCGCGGCCTGACAGCGGCACAGAGCGCACTGACCCAATGGGCATCAGGCGCGGCACCGAAGCTGGATCTGCTCGGCCTCGCCGTCCTGGCGGACGCACCGGGGAAGACTCCCAAAGCGCTCCGTGACTTCGCCGCAATCGTCGGCGGGGGAGCGCCCCGACTCTGGACCCTGCCCTGGGTAGAGGCCTGGCGGCACGGCGACACCACAACGCCGCCAACGGGCCGCGAATACCAACGATTCATCAATGACTTGGCCTCCCTGGCCACCGACACCACACCCAGAACCACCCACTGAAAGGTCTCACCATGAACTCGTTCTCCGCACTTGCAGCAAGCGTCATCCCCAACCCCACCCCGACCGTCCCGGCCGAGGCCGGCGGCCTGCTCACGGTCCTGAACTGGGCCTCCGGTATCGGCCTGGTCCTGGGTGTCCTTGGCGTCATCATCGTCGGCATCGGCATGGTGATTCAGCTCCAGCGCGGCGAGGGCGCACAAGCCATCGGCAAGCTCGGCTGGGTCCTCCTGGGCTGCATCATCATCACCGGCGCCTCCGGTATCGTCCGCGCCTTCGTCTAAGCCAGCACCAACAACGGGAGGTTCATCATGAGCCAGTCAACAGAGAGCACCACCGAAAGCAATCCGTTCACCAAACCCGGTTTCCTCATCGCTGCCGCGCTGGTGGTCGCGCTGATCGCAGCAACCGTCGTCATCTTCCTGCTCCCCAAAGGACAGGGAAATGCCCAGCCGGCTCCTGCCCCGACAGAGACCAGCAGCACAGCCGCAGCCAGCCCCAGCGCCTCCGCTGGGGCTGGCAAGAGCGTCTGCGGCCTCCCTGCGAGCAAGGAAACTGCACTGGGAACCGCGCCCAAATCCAAGTGGGACTTGCTCGGAACCATGGCCGTTCCAACAGATCCATCAACAGCAGGCCCCGGCACTGTGGGCAAGGACGGTCTGAGGTCGTGCTTCGCCCAGTCACCCACAGGGGCTCTTTACGCAACGGTAAACATCTGGGCGTCGTCATTCAACGGCTATGCAAAACAGGTTTACCTGGAGCTTTCAGCTGACAGCCCTTCGCGGGACAAAGCAGTACAGGCCATAAAGGAAGGCAAGGACGTCAGCGGTGGGACCTCACCGAAGGTCCAGATCGCCGGCTTCATCATCCATTCATACACTCCCGAAACAGCCGTCGTGGAGCTGGCCATCAAGAGCAACGACGGCGGATATGGTGCTTTCTCAACGTCAGTGCTTTGGGAGGACGGCGACTGGAAACTCGATATCCCGCCCGCTGGCGGAGGCGCAGTTCGCCAGATCAGTGACCTGAGCTCGTTTATCCCTTGGGCCGGCGTCTGACATGGCAGAAAAGGAATGCGAAGTTTGGAACGCGGTCTGCTGGACCCAACAGGGTGCCAGCAATGTCGCGGCGGGGATCGCAGACGACGCAATCAACAATCTTGCAAAAGCCATCATGGAGGGCATGAGCCAGATGGTGACAACACTGTCTACCTTCTGGGTCTCCATGCCCACGGTGAACCTGGCCAGCGAGGACGGCACCACGCCAAGTCCCGTTGTTTCTGCGGTCAATAGCGAATTGATGCCCTGGACGCTGGCGCTGGCAGTCCTCGCCGTCATCCTCGGAGGCATCCGGATGATCTGGGAACAGCGTGGGGCACCGCTAAAGGATCTTCTCCGCTCGCTGCTTACGCTCACTTTGGTGTCGGGCCTTGGCTTGGGTGTCATCTCGATTCTGGTGATCGCCGCCGACGCCTTTTCTGTCGCCGTCATCGAGCGTTCCACGGACGGGAAGGGATTCGCAGAGTCGATGAACATCCTGGTCATAACCAACCAGACCGGCGTCGGGGTGTTTATCCTGATCGTCCTGGGGTTGATTGGCCTGATTGCCTCTCTCGTCCAGGTCGTGCTGATGGTGGTGCGCAGCGGCATGCTGGTGATCCTGGCGGGCATCCTGCCGACCACGGCCGCGTTCACGAACACGGAGATGGGCAGGCAGTGGTTCCAGAAAGCAGTTGGCTGGACTATTGCCTTCATCCTCTACAAGCCTGCGGCAGCCATCGTTTACTCGGTCGCGTTCCTGCTAATGGGCAACGGTGCGGGCCAGAACGCGCTGATTAGGTCCATCACGGGCTTCACGCTAATGGTCGTTGCCTTGTTCGCCCTGCCAGCCCTGATGCGTTTCGTCACGCCGATGGTCGGTGCCGTCGCCTCTGGCGGGGGAGCCGGGGCAGGCGCGGCAGTGGGGGCCATGGCAACAGGTGCCGTCTCCCTGGGCCGCAGTGGCAGCGGCAAAGGCAATGCCGCACCGACACCAGCGAGCACGCAGAGCAACCAGTCAGGCACGTCTCCGAAGGGCAGCGACGGAACACCTGGGCCCAAGGGAGGCGGCGGCCAGCCGACGCCAGCGTCGACCGGTCCTGCTGGAGCCACCGGCACCGCGGCGTCTGGCACAGCAGCTGGTACTGCAGGAGCTGGGGCGGGAGCAGGAGCAGCAGCTGGGGGAGCCGCAGCAGCAGCTGGACCAGTTGGCATGACCGTAGCCGCAGGAGCACAGGTGGCGTCAAAGACATCGCAGGCAATCGAAAAGACCGCGCAGGATTCAACCGGGGAGGGCCCCAGTGGCAGCAATTAGCACTGAATACAAAGAACCGTCCTACGGCAATTGGCGCGTACCGCGCTCAGCCGGTCTGGGCAACCTCGGCGCTATCGGCACCGGGATTGTCATGGCCGGGCTGTTGCTGGGCATCACCAGCTTTGCTATCTGGGGTTTGTTCCCGGGCCTCGCTGTTCTGGCCTTGGCCGGGGTCAGCGCCCTGTTGCTGACGGTCAAGGACAAGCATGGCCAGTCCGTTGTTGACCGGTTCGGCACCCGCATGGCTTTCAAGCTCTCCAAGTCCTCCGGAACGAATCTCTACCGTTCCGGCCCCCTGGGCGTGACGCAGTGGGGCATGTACCAGCTCCCTGGCCTAGCCGCGAAGTCCACCCTGTACGAGTTCACCGACTCCTACAAGCGCCCCTTCGCCCTGTTGCACGTGCCGACCACCGGCCACTTCACGGTGATCTTCTCCACCGAACCTGATGGTGCCTCGCTGGTGGACCCTGAGCAGGTTGATGCGTGGGTGGCGAACTGGGGCGGATGGCTCGCCGGGCTGGCGGATGAGGCCGGGCTGGACGCCGCGGCTGTCACGGTGGAGACCGCCCCGGACTCTGGGTACCGGTTGCGGAACGAAGTCATGATGAACATCGACCCGAACGCGCCGGCATTTGCCAAGGACATGCTGAGTGAAGTCGTTGATACGTATCCGGAAGGATCGGCCACGGTCCGCGCCTGGGTGTCCCTGACCTTCAACTCCGCTATTCGGGCAGGGTCCAAGAAGCGCACACCGGAAGATGTTGCCCGTGACCTCGCCTCGCGGATCCCGGGCCTGTCGGCCCGGCTTCAGTCCACCGGCGCCGGTATTGCCCGTCCGATGTCCGCGCAGGAACTCTGCGAGGTCGTGCGGATCGCCTACGATCCCCCCGCTGCCCTGATCATCGATGAAGCCCATGCCGCCGGTTCTCCGGTGTCCCTGACCTGGGGCGAGGTCGGCCCCACCGCGACGCAGGCGAGCTGGGATACTTACCGGCACGACAGCGCGTTCTCGGCCTCCTGGACGATGACTGGCGCCCCGCGCGGGTCTGTGAATTCCTCGGTCCTGTCCCGGCTGCTGGCCCCGCACGGGGACGTTGACCGTAAGCGAATTTCCCTGCTGTACCGCCCGATGGATTCCGCCCGGGCAGCCGCCGTGGTCGAGCGGGACCAGAACAACGCCAACGTCCGCATCACCTCCGGAAACCGGCCCTCCGCCCGCGCCCTGGTCGACGCCCGCTCCGCCGTGCAGACAGCGCAGGAGGAGGCCCAGGGTGCCGGGTTGGTGAATTTCGGGATGGTCGTCACGGCCACCGTCACCGACCGGGAACGCCTCGATGATGCCGTCGCCGCTGTGGAGCAGACCTCCGGTACTGCCCGGGTGTTGTTGCGCCGCGCTTACGGCGCGCAGGACACCGCGTTCGCGGCCTCCCTGCCGCTTGGCCTGGTGTTGCCCAAGCACAGCATGGTGCCGTCCGAGATTAAGGATGCCCTCTAATGACCCTCATGAAGATGTTCACCCGTACATCCAAGCAGACCACCGAGCCGACAAAGGCTGCGCCCAAGAAAAAGGCTGAGAAGCAGCCGCGCGAGGCCGGGCCGGGTGCCCGTGGCTGGTCCGGTCGTGGCGGGGGCATGGCCCAGCTCGTCCCGTCCGTGAAGGAATACCGGGGAACAACGGTTCAGGTCTGCGGCCTGTGGCCGTTCTCCTCCGGCGCGTCCTCGCCCATGATCGGCGTCCCACTCGGACGCCACGAGGAAACCCAGGCCACGGTCTGCTGTGACCCCATCAGCTGGTTCCAGCGCGCCCGACTCATCTCCAACCCCTCGGCCTTCATCCTGGGCAAGCCCGGGCTGGGGAAGTCCACCGTGGTGCGCCGGATGTTCATCGGCCTCTCCGCGCAGGGTGTTCACCCCCTGATCCTGGGAGACCTCAAAGGCGAGCACGTCAAAGCCGTGGAAGCCCTCAACGGGCAAGTCATCAAGCTTGGCCGTGGCGTCGGGTACCTGAACATTCTGGACCCCGGCCAGGCCGTTGAAGCCGCGCAGCTCCTCGAGGACAGCGGCCACCATGAGGATGCCACCCGGGTCCGGGCCGACGCGCACGGCCGGCGCCTGACGATGGTCGTTTCGCTGATCACGATCAGCCGGAACAACCCGCCCACCGATCAGGAACAGACAATCCTTGACCGGGCGCTGCGGGTACTCGATGACCGGTTCGAGGGCGTCCCGGTACTGAAGGACCTCCTGGACGTGATCATCTCCGCGCCCGATGAGCTGCGCCAGGTCGCACTGGACCGGGGAGACATGACCGTCTACCTGCAGGAAACCCGGGCCTTGGAGGCGACGCTGCTGGGCCTGACCGGTGGAGGAAAGCTGGGGGAAATCTTCTCCCGGCAGACCACCAATCCCATGATGCGGGACCGCGCCGTGGTCTTCGATGTCTCCAGCATTGACGAGACCGAAACAGACCTGCAGGCCGCAATTTTGCTGGCGTGCTGGTCCTACGGATTCGGAACCGTCAACGTCGCCAACGCCCTGGCAGATGCCGGCCTGGAACCGCGCCGGAACTACTTCGTCGTCCTCGATGAGCTGTGGCGGGCGCTGCGCTCCGGCAAAGGCATGGTTGACCGGGTGGACGCCCTCACCCGTCTGAACAGGTCCGTGGGTGTCGGGCAGATCATGATTTCCCACACCATGTCTGACCTGCTCGCCCTCCCCGCGGAAGAGGACCGGATGAAGGCCCGCGGCTTCGTGGAGCGTTCCGGCATGGTCATCTGCGGTGGTCTGCCGGCCTCCGAGATGCTGCTGCTGACCTCGGCCATTCCATTGTCCCGCCAGGAGCAGCAGAAACTCATTTCCTGGCAGGACCCGCCCGCCTGGGACTCACGCGGCGTTGACGTCGAACCTCCCGGCCGCGGGAAGTTCCTGATCAAGGTCGGCGGCCGCCCGGGGATCCCGGTGCAGGTTGGGCTGACCTCGATCGAAACCGGAGACCATGGCGTGAACGACACCCAAACAAAGTGGCACGCCCCGGCTGATTCCCTCCTTGAGCCGGCAGCTCCGCAGCTGCCCACCGAAGGAGGCACACCGTGAGCGCACCGAACCGTAAAGGAATGGGCCTCGGGGATGCCCTGCTGGTCTGGCTGGCCATCGGCTTCATCGTCGTCTTCGGCGGCGGGACCTACGCGGCCGCCCACCTCGGTTCCTGGATGGCCGGCATCGAAGCACCGCCCATGCACCCGATTGACCTGATCGCCGGTCTGGTCAAGGGCCGGGTTCCCTGGCCAACCCAGTCCACGGTGGCCGCGGCCCTCATGGCCGCCGTGATCCTGGTCCTGACCATCGTCGTACTCGTGGCCTGGAAGAACGGTGCGTCCAAGCGAGCCCGGGTCGATAAGGCCGCCCGGTACCTGGGCCGTGGGAAGTCCCTGGCCGCGTTCTCCGAGAAGGGCGCAAAAGCGACGGCCGAGCGCCTCGGAGTGAAGGACACTCCGGGCATCGTCGTCGGCAAGGTCGTCTCCACGAGCCAGACGTTCATGCAGTCCTGGGAAGACCTCAGCCTCGATATCTGGGGTCCTCGTACAGGTAAGTCGACTTCACGGGTCATGCCCGCGATCCTGGACGCACCCGGTGCCGTTGTCTCCACCTCGAACAAGCGTGACGTGGTGGACGGCACCCGGGGGGTCCGCGAGCTCACCGCCCCTGTGTGGGTGTTCGATCCGCAGAAGATCGCCCAGGAGGAAGCGGAGTGGTGGTGGAACCCGCTCTCCTACGTCACGGACGAAGAGAAGGCCTACAAGCTCACGCAGCACTTCTCGGTCGGTTCAAGGGTCCCGGGATCCAAGCCGGATGCCTACTTCGACCCCAAGGCCGAAGACATTCTCTCCTCGTACTTCCTCGCGGCCGCGCTGGGTGAGCGGCCCATCACGCAGGTCTACCTGTGGGTGACGGAGCAGGT
The DNA here is from genome assembly GCF_018613775.1 of Arthrobacter sp. ISL-69. NCBI lineage: Bacteria > Bacillati > Actinomycetota > Actinomycetes > Micrococcales > Micrococcaceae > Arthrobacter > Arthrobacter sp. ISL-69. The sequence goes on along the minus strand of NZ_JAGGPO010000047.1, from coordinate 39,138 downwards.
TAACCGGGAACCAATCAACATCCTGAAAGAGCATGACTACGAGCTGCAGTACAAGGGGCTGGAGTCCACGCTGGAACTGGCCGACAAGCAGCGCGACGGTATCTTCGGCACCGCCGAGAAGATGATTCAGTGCCTCAAGAGCAGGAACACGCTGCGCTGGGTCGCTCCGACAGGTGGCGCGACGGTGGCCACGGATACCCGCCGGCAGTTCAACCCGCATGCTTTCGCTGCCTCACAGGAGACGATCTACATCCTCTCCAAGGAAGGGGCCGGCTCTGCTTCCCCGCTCACCACAGCTTTGACGGTGGCCATCGCTGAGGCGATGGAGGAACGGGCCGAGCGCAGCGGCGGCCGTCTGCCCAAGCCTGCGCTGTTCGCCCTGGACGAGTTGGCCAACGTCGTCCGCTGGGCTGCCCTGCCGGATCAGTTCAGCCACTACGGCTCCAAGGGCCTGATCGTCATGGGCATCCTGCAGTCCTGGTCACAGGGCGTTGAACTGTGGGGCGAGGCGAACATGCGGAAAATCTGGTCGGCCGCGAACGTCAAGGTCTACGGCGGCGGCGTGGCCGAAGAAGGTTTCCTCCGGGCACTCTCGGACCTGATCGGGGACTATAGCTACACCAACGTCTCCGTCTCGTCCGGAAAGTCCGGCTCCAGCCGCTCCCGACAGGAAGGCAAGGAACGCATCTTCGACGTCTCCAACCTCGCCGAACTCGACCGCGGCCGCGCGGTGGTCCTCGCGTCCGGTGCCCCGGCCACGCTGGTCCGGACCATGCCCTGGTACACCGGCCGGCATAAGGAAGCCGTGGAGGCGTCCATCAGGAAGTACAGCCCCCGCCCGGAGGAACCGGAGGCCGTCCCGGTGTCCGCTGCACCGGTCGCTAATCCCTGGGTCACCGGGTAAGGAAGCAACCAGCCATGGCAGATGATTTCGGATTGTTCGATACGGACACACCCGCCCCCAACCCCGGCACAGGCGAGGACGGCAAGCCGGAGAAGGCACCGGAACTCGTCTACGGCACGGCCGAAGAGTTCCTTCACGAGCAGCTGCTGCCGACATACGTCCGCAGCGTCACCGGGAAGACCGCAAAGTGGTGCATCGAGTGGTACTTCCACCCCGAAGCCGTCTCCCGCGTTGCGGCCTTGTGGCGTTCCTGGGAGCACCTGCGCCTCGACCCGGCAACCGGGATGAGCGTCTGGTGGCGCGATCACGCAGACCACCACATGGGCGTCCTGTTGAACCCCCAAGGGCCGTTCTACAACTGCGATATGAAAGAACACCGCGACCCGGACCATCTGGAACCCAAGAAAGCACCTGACGGCTGGTTCCGCGACGCAAGGACGCAAGCTACCTAAGCACGAAGACGAAAAGGGGGAGACCGCCAGTTGGCGGTCTCCCCCTTTTGGGGTGGCTTGTGAAAAAGTGAAATATCCAACGTTAGGCATCGCAGCGTCCGGTAACGATCGTTACCGGACCTAATCCGACAATGGCTTAGCGCTACTTTTCCGCGCATTGGTCCCGGACTCCCGAAACGGCGCCTGGCCACCACGTACGGATAGTCCGGCGCCGTCGCTTCCAAGGCTGGGCAAGGGAGTCCCGACGAGGCGCAGTTAGCGTCCTACGAGTCCCATCTGGTGTTCGTTGTACCGGTCGCCTTGCACTCCTACCCGTGCGGCCAGGGCATCGAGGCCAGCGAGCTCGTCAGCTGAGAGAGCGATCGTCGTGGACGCTGCGTTCTCCTCGACGCGTTCCCGGCGGCGGGTACCTGGAATCGGGACGATCCAGGGCTGCTGGGCGAGCAGCCAGGCCAAAGCGATCTGGCCTGGGCTTGCTTGTTTGCTGGCAGCGAGGTTTCCGATGTGGTCGACGAGAGCCTGGTTCGCGGCACGGTTCTCCGCCGTGAAGCGCGGGATGGTGGTCCGGACGTCGCCGTCACTGAACGTGGTGGAGCTGGTGACGCTGCCGGTGAGGAATCCTTTGCCGAGCGGGCTAAAGGGAACAAACCCGATACCCAGCTCCGCCAGGGTCGGAAGCACTTCAGGTTCGGGGTCCCGCGTCCACAGCGAGTACTCGCTCTGCACAGCCGTCACAGGCTGAACGGCGTGAGCCGCCCGGATCGTGGCGGCAGATGCTTCAGAGAGTCCGAAGTGGCGGACCTTGCCGGCCTGGATGAGTTCCCCGACGGCGCCGGCGACGTCCTCGATGGGCACATTCGGGTCGACCCGGTGCTGGTAGAACAGGTCCAGCGTGTCCACGCGGAGCCTGCGCAGTGATTCATCGGCGACCTGCCTGATCCGCTCCGGGGTGCTGTCCAATCCGAGGACTTTGCCGTTATCGATCTTCATCCCGAACTTGGTGGCGATGACGACCCGGTCGCGGACAGGGGCCAGTGCCTCGCCAACGAGTTCTTCGTTGACGAAAGGCCCGTAGACCTCCGCAGTGTCGAAGAAGGTGATGCCGGTGTCGACCGCGCCGCGGAGCACGGCCATCATGGCCTGCCGGTCTCCTGGGTTGGGCCCGTAGCCTTGGGACATGCCCATGCAGCCCAATCCGATGGCTGAGACCTGCAGTCCCTGGCCGAGGGTACGTGTATGCATCTGGTGTTCCTCTTTCCTGTTCGTGTTTACTGCTGTGTGCACACCACCGGGTGCGGTGCGCGGCTGTCAGTTAGTAGCCGGTAGGGGTGTTTTTCCATGGTGGCGGCGCGGGTCCGCTCAACGACCACGAGTGATGTTGCGGCCGGTGTCGAATCCCGAGCGGTAGGGCCGTGGTTGCTGCACCCTGCGTTGCTGCACCTTGCTATTGCGGATGCCATCAGGCCAGAGGCTGTTGCTGCCGTAAATTTTCTTGTTCATGGCTCCTGCCGGTGCAGTGGTTCTTTTCGGTTTCTTATTTGAGGTTTCGTCGGCCCGGCCCTGGGCCGGAAGGATGTGAAGGGAACCTACTCGGTGCTGTCGTGGCGTGACAGCCTGACTTCTTCTATGTCGAGCCTGGCCTGCACTTGGCGGAGCACTGTGTCATCGATGCGGCTTTCGTCCCGGAGCCTGACAACGGCGGCGCGTTTGCGGGCGAGTAGTGCCAGGCGCAGCGCGGTGTCGTGCTGGTCGTGCCGGAGCGCTCGTTCGTCTCCGGCGCGGTCGTTGCTGGCGTGCAGGACGCGCAGGTGTTCGGCGTATTCGCGGCGGAGCCGGTCGGTGACTTCGTGGTCGGCGCCAAGGTCGTCGGCGAGTCCCGGGAGTGCTGTCAGGGCTTCTTCGATGGCGGTAGTTTCGGCGAACTGGCGTTCCTCACCGGCGGACCTGTCGTGGGGCAGACGGGCCCAGCGGACCACTGCCGGCAGCAGCGGACCCTGGATAACCAGGGTTACCACGATGACTCCGGCGGTCACAAAGATGATCATGTCCCGGCCGGGGAACGGGGCGCCTGAGGCCAGCGTCCCAGGTACAGCCAGTGCCGCGGCGAGAGACACGGCCCCACGGAAACCTGCGACTCCGCTGACTACCCGGGCACGGTTGCTGACCCTTCGCAGGCGCTGCTGGGGCCGCCTGTCGATGAGCCGGATCGCGTAGGTGGTGACGAACAGGAAGAGGAAGCGGATGCCGACCACCACTGCCGAGACTGCCGCCACAGCCAGCAGTCCGCTCGCGAGCCCTACACTGTTCAGCCCCCGGACAGCGGACTGCAGCTCCAAGCCAACCAGGACGAAGAGGGCGCCGTTGAGCAAAAACGCCGTGAGGGACCAGAACGCCTGTCCCTGCCGGCGGGCTCCGGCCCGGACCACCCGGGGACCGATCTGGCTCATGAACAGCCCGGCGACGACCACGGCCAGGACTCCTGAGGCGTGGACGGTCTCGGCGAGCAGGAAGGCGGTGAAGGGGGTCAGGATGGAAACGACGTTGGCCAGCAAAGGGTCCTCCAGGCGGCGGTGGATCTGCATTCCAACCCACGCTGTCACGGCTCCGGCCAGTGCCCCGGCGCCGTAGGCGAGCAGGAACAGCCCCGTGATGCGGGGGATGTCGAAGTGCTGCTCGCCGACGGTGATGCCCACGGCCAGGCCGTAGATCACCAGGGCGGTTCCGTCGTTGATCAGGCTCTCGGCACGCAGCGCCGTGACGTTGCGGCGGGGCAGCGCCCGGGCGAGTACCCCGACGGCGGTTGCATCGGTGGGGGCGACGGCGGCGCCGAGAACCCAGGCAGGCCCCCAGGGCAGGCCGAGTGCGTGCGCGACCAGGGCCACGCCCCCGGCAGTAGCGATTACCAGCGCGGTACTCATTAGCACGATGCCGCGCAGGTTGTTCCGGATTTCCCGCAGGGACGTGGTCAGACTTTCCCAGTACAGCAAGGCCGGCAGGAACAGGAGCAGCACGGTTTCCGGAGGCAGATGGACCTCACGCAGTGTGGGAATGAAACCCAACAGGGCGCCGCTGGCCAGCAGCAGTACCGGGGCGGCGACCCGGACGCGGCGCGCTGCGATGTTGCACACCAGCACCAGCACGCCCAGGATCACGACTAGTTCTAGTCCAAGCACGATTATTGCCTTTCACGTGGTCGGTCGGCCCGCTTCGCCCATGATCCGCAGGTCTTCCCCATCTCGATGTCCTCTCGGACGCGACCCATTCGGTTGCGGTCGTAGAAGTCCCGGGCCTGAGGAACCGGCGTCCGTCATCGCCGGACGCGAGGAGAAGTCCCTTCTCTTCGCGTGAAGTGAAGAGAAGGGACTTCGGAGCTCGTCTTCGGCCTTCGCCGCTAGTCGGTAAACACCTTCTTCGCGATCCCCATCGCGGCCATCCCGTAGGGCCAACCGGCGTAGAAGGTGACGTGGGTCAGGGCTTCGATGAGCTCTTCCTGGGTCACGCCGTTCTCTACGGCACGGCCAAGGTGGAACTCGAGCTGCGGGTAATGACCGCCGGCGGCGAGCAGCGCGACGGTGATGAGGCTGCGGTCGCGGGCCGCAAGCTCGGGGCGGTTCCAGACGTCCTCGAAGAGCACGTCGTCGGTGAGGGCGGCGAGCTTGGGGGCGAAGTCTTCGAACAGGTTGCGTCCGCCGCCTACCTGCTTGGGCTGGTCAGTCATGAGGATCCTTCTTTCATTTGGGTGGGTTGGTGGTGGGTTCTACGGTTGAAGCGGCACTCTGGTCCGCCACCGTCGTTCATCTGATGGCTGGAGCCGCGGTTCGTGGCGCTGCTCCGGCCGGGTCAGTCCGCGTCAGTGGAGGACGCGAGCTGCTTCTGGGCCTCGAGCGCCGTGAGGCGATCCTGCAGAACCTGATGGGTTGTGCCGTAGGCGTCGGAGCCGAGCAGCAGTCGCAGCGGCGCGGGCTCGACATCGACGCTGTCGATCATCGCGGCGACCATCTTGCCCGTGTCACCGAGCGCCTCAACACCGATCAGCCCGCGGAACGCGTGAGCCGGGTTGCCTTCATAGGCGGCGAGCTCGTCGGCGATCTGCACGCTGCCTCCGAGGAACTCGGTGCGCGCTGCACCGGGCTCGACGATCGTCACACCGATGCCGAACGGGGCAACTTCCTGCGAGACGGACTCCGCAAAGCCTTCTATGCCCCACTTGGTGGCGTGATACATCGATGAGCCGGGGAAGGTGACTTGCCCGCCGTAGCTGGAGATCTGGATGATCCGTCCCCCGCCCTGTGCACGGAGGTGCGGCAGCGCAGCGCGGATCAGCTGGATTGAGCCGGAGAGGTTGGTGTCAATGATGTGCTGGATCTGCTTGTCGGAGAGCTCTTCGGCCGCACCGAAGAGCCCGTAGCCGGCGTTGCTGACCACGACGTCGATGCGCTCAACGTCTCCGAAGGCGCGGTCGACGGTCGAGCGCACAGCGGCGGCGTCGGTAACGTCGAGCAGCTCCACGCGGAAGGCGTCGCCGTACTGCTCCTGCAGATCGGCGACGGTTTCGGGCTTGCGCACGGTCCCGATGACATGGTCGCCGCGTGTGAGCAGCTGCTCGGTGAGCACCCGGCCGAAGCCGCTGGATACACCGGTGATAAGCCAGGTGCGCTTGGTGGTGATGGAATCGGTGGTCATGGTTCTCCTATTTTCGAGGGTCGGCCGGTTAGAAGGTCTTGGGTTCGTTAAGAGATGAGGAGGCTACCGTCGGCGCTGCGGGTGGTGCGCACGCTTTCGGGTCAACGTTTCGGGCACCGGGCACGACCGTGTGGCCATGAGCGGCGGGACCTGGCGAGGGCCCGGCTGACTTTCTGCCCGTCCCGAGGATCCCCTGTTCTCACGATTCGCCTCCGGGCCTGTCAGCGGGTGTCGGGAGGGCGACGCCGGTGTGGTCGGCGATCTGTGCGATGAGCTCGTCCTGGAAATTTTGGTTCAGGGTGGCTGGGTGGGGTTTCTGCTGGTGCATGTGGTGCCAGTACCCGCCGGTGACTTCGGCTCCGGGGTCGTTGCTTCCGGCCAGCCATGCCTGGGTGAGGTGGCCTTCGCGGAGGTCATCCGACGCGCCGGCCCCGCCCATACGGGTGGGCACCCAGCCGGGGTCGACGGCGTTGCTGAAGGTGTCCGGCCAGGTGCGGGCGAGGAACATCGTGAACGCGGTGATGAACAGTTTCGAGTCCGAGTACGTCTTGGTGGCCCGGGTCCCGGACCAGTCCGCGCCGGTCAGGTCGGCCCGCCCGCCGCGGTGCATGCCGCTGCTGAGGTACACCAGCCGGTCCGGGAGTTCAATCAGTGCCGTGAGCAGGTAGGGGGCGACGACGTTCACCGGCAGGAGGGCGGCTCCGTCGACGACGCCGGCGTTATGGATGATGGCGTCCATCCGCCCGATGCTGTTCACTTGCTCTGCGACAGCGCGAACGCCGTCGGCTCGGGCGAGATCTCCGACGACGATTCGGACACCGCGTGCGGTCAGATCGTTCAGTGCGTCGGCCCGGTGGGGATTGCGGGCGTGGAGGACGAGCTGGTGCCCGTCGTGGAGGAGGTCCAGGGCGGCGTTCCGGCCAAGTCCTTCGGAGGATCCGGTGATGAAGATGCGGGACATTTAAGGGATCTCTTTCCTGGTGTTCGGTGGTGTCAGTTCTGGTCGACGAGAGCACCGCGACGGGTGAAGACCCAGACGAGGAGCGCGACGATGACGATGGCCAGTGCGGTGCCGGTGATGGTGGGCCACCCGCCGGTGGCCCACAGCGGCCCGGCGAGGGCGGAGCCGATCGCGCCGCCAAGGAAGTTGCTGACCACGAACGCGGTGTTCAGGCGGCTCCGGTTCTGACCGGGCAGGGACAGCAGCCGGGTCTGGCCGAGCACGAGGGCGCCCTGGGCGGCGAGATCCAACACGATCACGACCACGATCAGTGCGATCACGGAGGACTGTGCCAACCAGGCGCCGACGAAGGAGACGGCCAGGAGGGTCAGCGCGACTCCGGAGGCTGGCACTGACCAGCCGCGGTCGTGGAACGAGCCGGCGCGCCGCGCGGCGACTGCACCTGCGAGGCCCGCGAGGCCGACCAGGCCGATCTGGCCGACGGTGAAGGAGAACGGCGGGGCGGACAGCAGGTAGGTCAGCGAGGTCCAGAACAGGGAGAACACGGAGAACACTGCGGCGCTGATGAGGATTGTGGGCGCGGCTGCACGGTGCTGGGCGACGGTGGTGAACACGGACCGGAGCAGACGGAAGTAGTTCGTGGCCGGGCGCTGTTCCAGCCGGGGGATCATGAACGAGAGCACGACGGCGAGTGCGACGGTGAGGATGGCGGCGAGGACGTAAATGGCGCGCCAGCCGACGTACTCTGCTACGGCTCCGCTGATCGTGCGGGACAGAAGGATGCCGATGAGGGCACCGGAGGCGATGGTGCCCAGCACACGCCCGCGCTGTTCGGGAGCCGCCAGCTCACTGGCCAGCGGGGTCAGCAACTGCGCCGAAACGGTGGTCAGGCCCACTCCGCCGAGCGCGGCGAGCAAAAGCGAGAAAGTGGGGGCGACGGCCGCGCCGATGAGGGCGATCGCTGACAGTCCAAGAATGAGGGGAATCATCTTCCTGCGGTTCAGGACATCGCCAAGGGGGACGATCAGGAAGATCCCGAGCGCGTAACCGATCTGGGTGACGGTTACCAGCGACGCAGCGACAGCCGAAGACACATCAAGCGAGCGAGCGATCTCCTCGATAAGGGGCTGTGCCCAGTAGAGGTTTCCAACGGCGAGGCCGGCGGCGATCGCGAAGGTGATAGTCCGAAGACGCGTCATGCCACTGGTGCGCGTCATGCCACTGATGGTGGAGGTTGTCATGATTTCCTTTCCTGATGATTGCGTAACGCTCCCAGCGGTTGCGTCAGGGGTATTCAGCCGAGCCAGCCGCTGAATTCACCGTTGCAGCTGCGGATACCACCGATCGGGGACCACGTGGGGAACCTCATACGTCGCCCTGTGCGGGTGTCGGAGTCACTGAGCGGCGCTGAGCGAAGACGAGTGCGCTGAACAGGATGAGGGCGATGGCGGCGAACGTGGTTCCAACGACCGGTGGTGCGAGCTGGCCCAGGGTGCTGGTGAGGGCGGCGCCGGTAATGGCCGTGCCGATGGCGGTGCCGACGTTGAACATGGAAGTTGCCATCGCGCTGGGAAGGGTGGCGCCGTGCCCCCCGTACTTCGTGACAAGCGAGAAGAGCACCGGGTTGGCTGACAGTCCCACGGCTCCGAGCACCGTGAAGGCGACAAGGGTAGCTACCGGAATCGTCGAGACGATGGACAGCATTGCCATGGCAAGAAGACTGATGAAAACAGTGACCACGGGTGTGCGGAACGGACGGGTGTCACCGAGACGCCCACCGACGACGTTCCCGGCCAGTGCACCGACACCGAAGAGGAGCAGCGCTGCGGGCACGTACGACGCGGAGAGTCCCGTCCGGCCGGTGAGCAGCGGTGAGATGAAGCTGTAGACGGACAGGACCCCGGCGGTGACGGCGGCGCAGGTAGCGAGGACCAGCCACAGGCGACCAGAGCGGAGTGCGGCGAACTCCGCACGGATCGAGGGAGCGGTTCGGCCTGTTGTCTCTGAGGGCACGAGAGATGCCACCGCACCGATGGCCACTGCAGACAGGAGCGCAAGAGCCCAGAACGGTCCGCGCCATCCGACGACCTGGCCGCCGAGGGAGCCCAGTGGCACGCCCACGACGGTCGCGAGCATTCCGCCTCCGAGGACGATCCCGAGCGCGCTGGAGCGGCGCTCGGGGCCTACCAGGCCGACGGCGACGACAGCGGCGACGGACCAGAATGTGCCAGTCGCGATGGCAGCGGCGAAGCGGCTGAGCAAGAGCACGACGAAGCTGTCGGTGAGGGCAAGTACGACGTGCGCAACGGCGAACAGCCCGAGCGCCATGACGAGGGTGACCCGCCGGGGCAGGCGCAGCGTCAGCATCGGCATGACTGGTGCGCCGATGATCATGCCGACGGCGAAGGCAGTGACCGCCAAGCCCGCGTGCGCCTCGGTGGTGCCGAAGTCGGCGGCGACCTCGGGCAAGAGCCCGGCCACTACGAACTCGGTGGTGCCCATCAGGAAAGTTCCTGCGGCCAGGACGTACACGGCCAGGGGCAAAGAAGGTCCGCGCCGGCGGGCGAGCTGGAGGGGTGGCTGGACGGTGGTCGTGTCAGGCATGAAGGCTTCCTGGGGAGGGGAATGGGGAAAGGCGCAGGTGCCGGCGGCGGCGGGAGCTGGGCGGTTCAGGGCAGGTGGGGAACCTCAACGCCTGGTTCTGGAGGCGCCGGTGGTGCCGAACTTCGGAGTTTGGATGCACGGTGTCTGACGACAGCAAAGTTAATCCTAGAAACCGGATACTTGGCATCCATATAAGAAATTTATCATACAAGCGGATACGCCGCAACCGCTTAGCCGAGCGGGTGCCGCGGCTGGGGGCCAGCACCCGCTCGTCGCGGTAGCGTCGGCGAGGACTACTTCAGGTTGTTGTTGAAGAACTCCGTGATGGTGTCGAACGGGATCTTGTCCGCCCGGTCGTAGAGGTCGACGTGGTTGGCGTCCTCTATGATCATGAGCTCCTTCGGCTCCGCCGCGGCGGCGTAGGCGTCCTCGCTGAAGTACCGCGAGTGGGCGTCCTCGCCGGCGATCAGCAGGGCCGGTCGCGGGGAGATTTCGGCGATGTTGGTCAGCAGCGGAAGATTCATGAAGGACAGCGGGGTGGTCGCGGTCCAGGCGCCGTTCGAGTTCGGCGAGTTCTCGTGGAAGCCGCGCGGGGTGCGGTAGTAGTCGAAGAACTCTTCGGTGACCGGGTCGGTGTCGGCGTCCAGCTTCTCAGGCAGAATCCGGGGACCGGGCGCTGTGGAGTCGTTGTCGGCATCTGTCCACCGCTGCTCGCTCAGCTGCTCGAGCAGCCGGGTGCGCTGGTCGGTGGTGAGGCTGTCATTCATGCCGCGGCCCATGACCCGCGACATGTCATACATGCTCGCGGTCACGACCGCCTTGATGCGCTTGTCGACCGCCGCGGCGGACAGGCCCATGCCGCCGAAACCGCAGATGCCGATGCGGTTGCGGTCCACCACGGCCTGCTGGCCGAGGAAGTCGACAGCGGCGCTGAAGTCCTCGGTGTTGACGTCCGGGGTGGCCACATTGCGCGGCTCTCCGGCACTCTCACCGGTGTACGAGGGGTCGAACGCGAGGGCGGCATATCCCCGCTCGGCCATCGTCTGGGCATACAGACCCGACGACTGCTCCTTGACCGCGCCAAACGGACCAGAGATCGCGAGTGCCGCCAACTGTCCGCCGGCGGAGTTCTTCGGCAGGTACAGGTCACCAGCGAGGATGATGCCGTAGCGGTTCTTGAACGCGACCTTCTCGTGCTCGACCTGATCGCTCTTGGGGAAGGTCTTGTCCCACTCCTGGGTCAGCTCCAAAGCTTCTCCTTCTATCTCAGATACATTCGTGCTGGCTCTTCCAGTCTGGCGCGAACGCGCACTGAACCAGTAGAACGATGCTGGCTCGTTCTTGCCTGATCCTGCGAAGCGGGGCTCGGATTGGGCAGAAGCTCCCGCTTCGGTGGCTACAATTTTGTCCTGAGCGGGTCACTGCCGCCGCCGACGACGAAGGAGGGACCCCGGTGCCGGATCATCAGGACGACCATCAGCCAGACCGGCGCCAGGAAGCGCTCCGCCGAATCCTCGCGGGCACGATCGACCGCTGGACCAAGGGCTCAGAGGACATCCCGACCGCTATTCCCGGTTTGTCGTTCTTTCGCCGCGAGGCACCGACCGAACCAGGGCTCTGCCAGATCGAGCCAAGCGTCGTGCTCGCTGTCCAGGGTGCCAAGCGCATCCTGGTCGGGGAAGGTAACTACGCCTATGACAGCCGGAATTTCCTGATCGCATCGCTCGACATCCCCGCTAGTTCGCAGGTCCTGGACGCGAGCCCGGAACGCCCGTGCCTGGGACTGATCATGCAACTCGATCTCCGCATGCTGGCCGAGCTGGGGGCGCAGACCCATCTCCCGCCTCCGAAGGACTGCTCGGACCGAAGGGGGGTGGCCCTGGGAACCGTCACACCGAGCCTGCTGGAGCCGTTTAAGCGGCTCACAGACCTCCTTGAGGAACCCGAAGCGATCGAGGCGCTGGCACCGCTTGTGCTGCGCGAGATCCACTACCGGCTGCTCGACAGCGATCAATCAGGTCGGCTGCGTCAGCTGACGGCGGTCGGAAGTCAGAGCTTCTCCGTCGCCAGGGCCATCGGGTGGCTCAAGGCCAACTACGCCTCACAGTTGCGGATCGAGGAGCTCGCCGACCGAGTGCACATGAGCCCGTCGAGCTTCCACCACCACTTCCGCCTGCTCACGGCCATGACCCCGCTGCAGTACCAGAAGTGGCTGCGGCTGCACGAGGCCAGACGGCTGATGCTCACCGAAGGGTGCGACGCCACCAGCGCTGCGTACGAGGTCGGCTACGAGAGTCCCTCGCAGTTCAGTCGCGAGTACTCGAAACTCTTCGGGGCCCCACCCCGACGTGACGTGATCGGCCTGCGCCGCAACGCCGTTCTCGCGGCGCACTAGCCGTACGCCCCGGCACGTCATCGGATTCGGGACAAGCCGCAGCACGGGCGGGCCGCCGAATAGATGCGGCCCGCCCGTGGGTGGGGTGATGCTCAGGCTTCGTCGATGACGATGCCGGAGGACTCGAGGTCGAGGTTGTCGATGTCGAGGGTATCTCCGGTGTCCAGTGCGTCGATGCGGGTCAGTTCATCGCCGGTCAGCTCGAAGTCGAAGACGTCGAAGTTCTGGGCGATGCGTTCGGCGTTGATGGACTTGGGGATAGCCGAGCGGCCCTGCTGGATGTGCCAGCGGAGCATGACCTGCGCGTTGGTCTTGCCGTAGACCTCACCGATGGCACGGATCGTGGGGTCGTTCAGCGGGTTGGAACTCGCCCCGTTGTAGCTGCGGATACCGCCGATCGGGGACCAGGCCTGGGTGAGGATGCCGTGTGCGGCATTCTTCGCCTGAATCTCGGCGTGGGTGTTGTACGGGTGCAGTTCGATCTGGTTGACCGCCGGCACGATGTCCGTTTCGGCAAGCAGGGCGTCCAGGCGGGCCGGCACCAGGTTGCTGACACCGATGGCGCGCACAGCCCCGTCGGCCAGGAGCTTCTCCAGCGCCTTGTAGGCCTGGATCGTGCGCTCGAACTTTGCGGTCAGCGGCTGGTGCAGGAGCAGCAGATCCAGCTGCTCGACGCCGAGCTTCTTGGTGCTCTTCTCGAATGCGTGCAGGGTCTCGTCGTATCCGTAGTCGCTGATCCACACCTTGGTTTCGATGAACACCTCTTCGCGCGGCACTCCCGAGCGGTGCAGGCCCTCACCAACTTCCCGCTCGTTCAAGTAGGCGGCGGCGGTGTCAATGTGTCGGTACCCGAGTTCCAGTGCGGTCTGCACGGCTGTGACTGTCTCCTCCGGAGCGGTCTGGAACACGCCCAGGCCGATCGCGGGCATAGTGACGCCATTATTGAAGGTAAGTGCCGAGGACATTTCTTCTCTTTTCATCTATCGGTTCAATGTTGACGTTGGGGCGCCACTCCCACGACCAGGGTGTCCAGTCGCATCAGAAGCACGTCCGCAGAAATGGCTGGCGCCGTGCTTAGGAAGCTTCTGCCGGGACGCCGGGTCCGGGCTTGTGGTGGGCGCTCATGTCGCCGACGCCATCTGCATCGACGATCCGTTCCTGGAAGCGCCACGATCCCTCGTCGAGGACGAACGTGTCGAGGTAGCGACCCTGGAATATCAGCTGGAGGGGGAAGTCCTTGGTGACCTGGATCGAATCGACGTACGAGACGCTGCGTGCGGTGGCACCGTCTTCCGCGATGTCGATGATCAGGTTGCTCACGACGTGCCGGGTGCCGAGCCGGTCACCGTAGACACGAATGACCTGGAGGGCTGCCAGATGCTCCTCGGCGCCCTGGCAGATCACCTCGGGCGATAGCTGCCAGCGTGCGTTCTCGAACAGTGCAGCGGCGCCGGCCAAGTCAGCACCATCCAGACGATGGCAATAGGTGTAGATCAAGCGTGTGATCGCCGATTCGGCGTCGCGACGCTGCTCAGATGTCAACATGTTTTTCCTTCACTTCTAATCGGCAGTACGACTGACCCCTGTTCGCGCTGGGCGCCGGAGCGTTGACTGCTACAAATCTGGAATACCCGAGTCCAGACGGGAGACCTGGAAGCCCTTCTGGAGGCGCCGGGTTTTGGTGTCTAAACCTCGGAGGCTGGATGCACACTGTCTGATGGCAGCAAACTTGCAAGAAAACGGATACCGCACATCCATATAATGAAATTACCATAGAAGCGGATACGCCGCAACCGCTTTGGTAAGCTCTTGAACATGACCGAACTCAAGCTGCGTAAGGATGCCGCCCGCAATCGCGCACGGCTATTAGAAGCAGGGCGCGAGGTCTTCGCCCAGCGGGGCCTGGATGCGACCCTGAACGATGTCGCCCACCATGCCGGCGTGGGTGTGGGCACGGCGTACCGACGGTTCGCGAACAAGGAAGACCTCATCGACGCGATTCGGTGTCAGCAGGACAGTGAACTCGAGGCAATCCTGAATGAATCTCTCGCCATGGATGACCCCTGGGACGCACTCGTGCTCTATCTGGAGAAATCGCTCGCCCTGCATGTGAGAGACCGCGGGATGGCCGAACTCCTCACCGGACGGCGCGTCCGGCCGGAAATGCACGATCAGAGCCGCAACCGGCTGGCGCCTCTCGTGAATCGCGTCGCCGAACGTGCACGCGACGCCGGAGTCATACGCGCAGACGCCACCGGCACGGATTTGATCTTCCTCCAGATAGCCTGCATATCCATCGGCAACGTCGTGCAGAACGGCCCCGAAATCGAAGAACGCAACGATGCCCGCGACCTATACCGCCGCTATCTCTGGGTCATGCTCGATGGCCTGACCCCTCAACGCGGCGACACCGCACCACTCCCCGTACAAGCACTCACCACGGCGCAGCTCCACACACTCCTCCGCGGCCCCATCACCGCGGACAACTCACACGCGATGGGAAGCAACGCCAACGGCAGGCCGTAGGCCGTTCCCCACGGGTCGACACCACGTCGTCACCCACGAAAAATTCATCGAAACCATCACCCACGTCCCGCTCTACGCCGACTGGCCCAAGAGCATGTGAGCCATGGCGTCGCCAAGAATGTCTTTACACACAGCAGGTAGGAAAAACATGAACATCGAACCCCTAGTGCCGACCACCAAGAACCCGCCGGCCCAGTTTGCCGGGGACGTGTGGCTTGACCCGATCGCCCTACCCCACGAGGACGACCAGACGATGGTCGTCGCGACGGTCCGTTTCGCCCCCGGAGCACGAACCGCCTGGCACTCCCACCAGCACGGCCAGTACCTTCGCGTGACCCAAGGCATCGGCCGTTTCGGTACCCGGGACGGAAAGATCATCGAAGTCCACCCTGGCCAGACGCTTTACACTCCACCCGGCGAAGAGCATTGGCACGCCGCCGCCCCCGGCTGCTTCATGGAACACATCGCCATGCTCCAAAACGGCGAGGACCCGTCCAAAACCACCACCTGGGGCGAGCACATCACCGACGACGAGTACAAGGGCCGCTAACTGCAGCTCGTGACTCACAAGCCAATAAGGAGTTGGGTCTTCTCCTTGCACAGAACACGCCAACTCTTCAAGGGGCCGTCTCATAACCCTTCGTTACCGGACGTCGCGAAGGCTTAGCGTGGGATATTCGACTTTTTCACAAGCCGCCCCCTTTTCGTCTTCGTGGGCTGTCTAGCGGGCGGGACCGCTTTTGGCCCGTTCCGCGTCCACTGCTGCCCCTGTGCGGGTCTTCTTGGCCTTTGTTGCGCCCTTGCCCATGGTGACGGCCGCGCGGGGGTGTGTGCCCTCGCTGCGCTCCGCGGCGGCGCGCCCACGGACTTGGGTTTCGTTCGCTCCGGTTCCGGCCAAGGACGCGGCGAAAGCTTCCTGGCGTTCCGCTGAGCCGTAGTCAGCGGCAGACGTCGTCTCTGATTTGAGGCCCTGATCTTTTAGCCGGCTGCTGTCGTTACCGGTGACGCGGTTCTCGATCTCGCGGCCGACGCTTTCCATGCGAGCGAAGAGTTCCTTTTCGGCTCGTTCGTACCGCTGTTCCACGGGCGTCCGTTCGGACCCTTTGAAGCCTCCCTCGGCCAGGAGTTTGGCTTCGTGCATGTCCTTGGCTGCTTGGACGAACGCGGGATCCTCGAAGTGTGAATCTCCGGCGCCGTTGACGTTCGCGGTGGTTTCCTTGCGCAGCTGGTCGATGTCGGGCCCGTTAATGCCGTCCTTGCCGATGAGGAACATGCGTTCCTGCACGCTGGCATCCGCGGCCGCCACTGCTGCGGGGGTCTTCGCGGTGTGTGCAGTCTGCAAGGCCTGGGCCAGTTCCGGGTTGGCAAGGTACTCCACGGGCACCTGGTGGCGTTCCATTTCCGGGGCCAGCGTCGCAGCCTGGGCGCGGAGTTCTTCGGCGCGGGCAGCCGCTAGCAGCTGCATGGCCTTCTCATGTTCGGCGGCCGCCGTGCGTGTTTCTTCTTGGCTGCGTTCCAATGCGTCCTGCCGGGCCTTATCCGTGGCGGCGGTCCTGACGCCTGACTCCAGATGGGCAGCGTCCGCGCCGATACCGCGGGTGTCGATCCCGTAGCGCGTGAAGACTTCCTGACGGATCTTCTCCGAGGCCGCCAGAGCGGTCGGGTCGTGGTCCTTCCAGCCTTCAGCGACGGCGTGTGCCGTGGCAATGTCGTGGGGCTGGGCCTTGTCCCACCACTGCTCCTTATTTACAGGGGCCAGAGCCGCGTGTGCTGCGCTGCGATCTGCCGTGAGGCGGGCCTGCGCTTCGTGCGCTGCCTGGGCGTCCTGGTGTTCCTGCTGCCGCTGGGATTCCTGCCGTCGCCGGGCCAAAGTCTCGGCAATGCGTGAGGCGATCATCAGCGACTGCCGCAGGCCGCCGTCCAGGACTTCATCCATTCCATCTGATTCACTCATCGTGCTCCCCTTGCAGTTGGTGGTGGTCTTTATCGGTCCAGCACGGGGCCGGAATCTCGGCCCGTGTGCTGGCGGGTTTTGGCTGGCGTTGGTGTGCTCGGCACCGCTGACCCTGGGCGAATGGGCGCCATGCCGCGAAGTCCAAGCTCTACGGAATTCGGTACCGCTGCCTGTTCCGGTGCACCGACGGTGACCGGTCGGGGCATGGTGGCAGCGAACGGTTTCAGCTGCTCAGTGACGACGGCACGGAGCCGCTGCGCTTCTCTGGTTCGTCCGGACTGTTGGTGCATTTCGTGGATGGCGAACGCAGTGTTCACCAGCTGCAGCATGAGTGCCGCCTGGGCGGCCGTCTTGTTCTTGCTGGACGCAGCCATGAACAACATGGCAGTGCCGGCAATGGACGGCAGGGCGACGGGCTTGCTGTGCTCCCGTGGTGCCCGGAGCTGGGCGGTGCGGGACAGCTCAGCCGCGGTGGCGGCCAACGGACCCGGCGTCGGTTCGAGCCGGTGGGACCATGCCGCGAACGCGCCGGATACTTCCCTCGCTGCTTTCGCCCAGGTGGCGTGATCATCACGGGGCAGTGCGCGCAGCTGCTCAACCAGTGCGGTCGCGTTCCGGGTGTACTCGACCCACATTTCGGCCGGTGGTGTTCCGTTCTCGGGGCCGGTCTTGGACACGGTGCGCCTGTTCCGGGCCGCTGCGTTCCATTCCGCTGCGGCTTCGGTTGCCAGGTGCGGAGAGTCCATCCACTCTTCACGCAAAGCACCGAGCTTCAGGTCGGACGCGAGGGTGCCGCCACCGAACCAGATAGGACGTTCGCCCAGCTTGGGCCGCTCCGCAACGGAGTACCCGACAATGACGTCGGTGGTGTTCTTCGCGTAGCGCGGACGGACCAGCATGCCGGTGTCGCGGGCACGCCGGACGAACTCACCTTCGGTAGCCGAGGCGCTGGCACTGGCACGGACTTTCCGGGCCAAAGATGAGCGGTGCATTTCCCGCTCGTCCCGCACAGCAGTGGCTTTCTCGGCCCGGTCGTAGCCCCGGGTGGAGTGCACCGTGGAGAGCTGTTCCAGCCCGTACTTGACCTCCAGCTCACGGCACGACTCTTGCGCCTTCTTATAATCGCCGTGGGTGGATGCCTTGGTTCCGTCTTCGCGGACCAGGGAGACGGCCAGGTGGATGTGGTGGTTGCCGTTCTCGCTCGTGCCGTGGTTGACCGCAACCCACCGGCAGCGCGCCTTCCCGCTGGTTTCGGTGAAGCCCATGGAGTCCACGAAGTCATTGGCGATATCGCCCCACTGCTGGTCCGTCAGTGCGCCCTCTTCGGCGCGCAGACTCAGCGAGCAGTGCCACACGCTGGCGTCCTTGTAACCGACGTGGACGCGCTCCTTCTTGGCCGCGTCCCACTGCATGTCCTTGATCTGAACCGATACGCCATATGCCCTGCGCGGCTGGTCAAGATGCTTGGCAATAGCAAGCGCATCGTCACGGTCCAAAACACCGTCGTCGTACCACGCCATGATCGCAGCGTCGCCTGCTACCAAGTGGGGATCGCTGTGTGCGTTCTTGGTCTTGTTGGCGTCCGTCGATGCCAGGTAAACCATGAGTCCGCCCATGCGTGAACCGCGGGTGATGTTCGGGATCATCTCTACATCAGCCCCTCAATGGTGCGGTCAATGCGCATCGCCACTGACCGGAGGTGCTTCAACGCTTCGTGCGCCTCAGCGGGGAACTCGCTCGTGGCGTTCGCTTGCCGTGCGAGCTGGTTGACGTTGTTCGAAGAACGGGCCAGCAGATTGTGCAGAGACATCAGTTCCGCGATAGCGGCACGTCGTTCCGTTGTCGTCTCCTGGGTCTCGGACAATGCCGAAGTAATCAGCAGGTTCGGGACGGTAACCTTCTCCCGCTCAGCCCTCGCGACAAGCGCGGCTTCCTCTTCAACAGTGACCCACAGGTCACGGCGCTTCTTGGTGCCGGCGGGAGTGTTCTCCCGGCGTCGGCGCGACAGATTGAAACGGTGAGTGAATCCCTCATCCGACAATCAATCCATCCCTTCAAAGGCCCAGCGCAGCGACCCCGGAACCGGGGACCACACTGACCAGTGTGCCGCACTCGACCGCCAGTGTCGAGCGCGACAAGCCACTTACACCCGTGTAAATGTATAGCTTGCTCCGCACGGTCTTCTTTGGCCGTTTTCGCACCACTCGTGCACGGTTCCAAAAACCCCCGCCCGGCACCGCGGCGGAAACGGTAGAGTCGGGGCATGAACATCGACGACATCGCCGCCAAAGCGGCCGCAAAAATTGACGCCGCCCGGGACACCAAAGTCAACGCCGTAAAGACCGCCGCTGCCAGCGGTGTCGAACTCGCAGAAGCAGCCCAGCTCCTTGCGGCGGCCGAACAGAAGTACGCCAAGGACTACCAGGCAGCCCTCCGCACCGACTGGACCGAATCGGACCTTCGCGGCTTCGGCCTGGACGCTCCGGCGAAGAAGGCCGGCGGCCGTCCGCGCGGCGCCAAAACCACTCGCCAACCAAAGCAAACTGACGACGCAGCACGTGAGAAGGAAATGATCGGCGCGACCAGCCCCGACAACTAGTTACCCCTCGCCCACAGGTGCACGGCAAAAGCTACATCCTTCGGGCTTTTCCCGCACACAAGTGGACGACGGGACCCACCTGACCGCCTGCACACAACCACCACGTCACCACCGCGCATACGTCACCACGGGCCGGCGGTGGCTGTGCACAGCCTGGGGAAGTGCGGGGCCGGGAACTGGATGGTTCCCCATGGTCCAAGCCATGCCGCTGGCGAGGCGCCACTCGCACGGGCCCTGGTTCTTTTCAGCCGGGATCATTCAGCAGCGCAGCGGGGGCGCAGGACCCACGGCCGCCGGAACCACCGCGCACGGCAACCGTTTCAAAGCACACGGGGCAACCGCGGAGGTACTGCCATTAGCTACCACCACCATCACCCGCAGCGCACACCAGAAACGACACCAGGGGACCGCGATTACCGCCGGCGGCCTAATCGTGAAGTGCAGACTTCCCAGAACAACGACGCATCCAGCGTGTGCATGTTCACCGGCAGACCAACTGCGACATTCCGACTGTGGTGACCTGGTGAATGTGTGCAGGCGGTCAGGTGGGTCCCGTCGTCCACCTGTGTGCGGGAAAAGCCCGAAGGATGTAGCTTTTGCCGTGCACCTGATGCTCCTATAGGAGTCAAATTGAACATGGCTGTTTTGATTCAGTACTTGCATGACGCTTTGAACCAGGACCACCCGTCAAAAGAGGGTCGTCTTGCAGAGTCGGCATCAATAGGACGCACCCGGTCGAGGCGAACGAGGGTCACGGCCGCCGTCGGCCTCGTCGGCGGTGTGGGCTCAGGTAACGAGTACAACCGTCAAGCTAGGGAGGTGGCGGGGCCGAGTCTGCAGAACGCTCGGCGCGCCATGGGGTGCGCCACTCCGCAGCTTCCCAGCCATCCATGATGTAGATACGCTCGTGTTCAACCCGGTCGCCCCTGAATTCCATCAGACTGACGCTAAACATCCAAGGCGCGCCGTCGTAGCTGATCAGGTTCTCTACAACGACCAAGTCGGCACGATGAGTGATCCGGCGAGTGTGGAACTTGATCCTCGCTGGGTACTGCCGGCGCCACTCGCGGAAGTTCTCCACGCCTTCGAACCGTTCGCCAGACTGAGGGAACTCAAGCACAGCGTCGTCGTGGTAGATCTCATGGGTGATGTCCTGGTCCATGCTTGCGAACTCCCAGTGACGCCGCAGGGCCTGCAGGAGGTCCGTCTCATTGAGCATCACTCACCTCCTCGCACCAAGACTAAATGTTAACTTCAGGTTCCTTGCCTGGCAATGGGTAGCAGGTCGAACTCCAAGCGACGACGATGCTCTTATGGGCGTCAAATCATGGCAAAGGGAATGCCGTGTGCAGCTCGACTATTCGGACGTAGCCGGCCTGGCTTCCGTCCGCGTAACTCCGGGACAGCTAGCAGGGCTCCACATGATTGATAAGTGGGGTGCGCTGACGTGGGGTCAGGGGTCCGGGACCGTCCGGTGCGGTCGTTTTGGCTGGGGCATCCATGATGGCCGGGCGGACCCGTCCCAGGACCCCAGCCGATGGCCGCGGCGGTGACTACGGGGAAAGCTACGGACGGCGAAGACGGCCAGTGCCACGAAAGCGGACACCGCCAGGGCCACCAGCCCCAAAGGGTGCGGTGCGCCCATCACGCTGGGTCCCGCCGGCCGTGGTAGCTACTGCTCGAGGCGGATGTCGACCTCGCGCTCGACGAAAGTCCATTCCTCGGTCGCTCGGAGCATGGCGACCAGTTCGTCGAACCCGGCTTCCTCGGCAGGGGCGAACTCGAACCACGTCAGGAAATCGAACGGCTCACCGAGGTCCCGGCTGTGGTGGAGTCGGCGTGCCACCGCTGGCAGGTACTTCAAGCCGATGGCAATGTGCTGGGAGTGTTCCTCGACGATCGCCCGCCGCTCGTCTTGTGAAAGTGCCCACCACGCGTGAGATTTCTTGATCGGGATGAGGGCGGCGCGGGTCGCCTCGCGCCGCCCGAGGCGCGGCGAACGGGACACCAGTTCGTCGTGCTCCCGCTTCGTGACGTACCTCTCATGACTGACCACGCCGCGCAGCGCCCAGGTAGCTGCTTCAGGAGCGGCCCGCACGCCCTCGAAGACCGCGACACGCTCGACCGTCGGAAGAGGCGCCCCCTGGACTGCGGAGATACCACTCACGCGCCAGGCGCCCTCTTGGCCTCCTGCGAACACAACCGGAAGAATTGACATGCCTCATAGTAGGGGCAAGCGGCCGCCGACACCCAAGCAGCTGCGGCCGGCGGTGGTGCACGCCCTCTGACGCCAGTGAAGAGAGTGCGCGGCCGGAAGCTGGACAAGCATCCGGCCGCCGCTGGTTCAGTCTCTTAGAGGTGTCCGTGGGACTTCATGAAAGCGGACACGACCGTCTCTGCCAGCTCCGTGGCCTCGTTTTCCAGTGAGTCCGCCTCGGTCTTCAATTCAGCGGCTCGGACCATTTTGTCCCCGAGCTGCTTCTCTGTTTCCTCGTCAAAACGGGGAATAGGTACTTTTCGAACGTCAATAGGATCTAGGTGGGGGATGGAGGTCCCGTATGCATTCCGTATCACCATTGGGCGCCCGACTAGCGGGTTCCCTAGAGCCAAAAGCAGGTACCCAGTGTGGATCTTCGATTTATCCGGGATGATCCGAATCAAATCGTCGCTGCCGAATATATCTTCATGTGCACTTGTCAGAAGAATCACGCGGCCGTTCAGACCGTAGACCTGACCGGAGCGAGCCATGATGAGCCAGCCGGCGTGCAGGGTGTAGTTCTCCCGGTTGTCGATCAGGCCCGCGTAAACGCGCTTGGTAACGGGAGCATTGAGGTCGAATAGCTCCTCCGCGCTACGGTACGGGGTCCCCTTCTCGCCGAAATACCGGCGGTATCGATTTCCGAGCGAAACCTGTTCCGTGACGTCGTCTAGCGTCTCTACGGGGCGGGTGCCGGCGGAACGCAGCCAGCCGGCGATCGCCAAGTAGTCGGGACGAAAGTGCTCCGCGTCCAGACGCCTGCGCGCGGTCATCAAAGTCGAAGCGCTGACGGTTCCGTATACGTCCGTTCCATTCGCGCCGCCCTCAGGTCGAACCAGGGCCTCATAATCCGCGTTCGCCTCCTTCTCAAGCGTCGCTGCCTGCCGTCTTTTAGACATGACTTCGGAGACAAGGGCCGAAGTCTTTTCCAGGATTTCGGGTGGCGGCATGATCACGGGCATCAGCTGAACGTGCTCCGGCTCAAGGTGCTTGATCATATGGCCGTACTGAGATGCGCTCGCTATGCCGTGGAACTGCGGCGTCCGCATATAGGCGTAGAGCCACCCGTAGTGGGTCGCGTCGCGCGGAACAATGCGAAGCAAGTCGTGAGTGATGACGATGTTCTCGTGGTGAGGGTAAACGGCCGTGATCCTGCCGACCCGACCTGAGCAGCTCATGAGGATTTGCTCGGGGCTGACGTAGCGCGCAGCTTCATCCGGCACGTGGGAGCGAGCGAGCCACTTCCTCACGACTGGTGTCGCCTCAAAAACCTGGCCCGCGGACAGGAACGGCAGCCCTGCGCCGACCCTGACAACGATCCCCTTCAGCCGGGAAGGCTGCCAAACCTCGGCGATTTCCTTCATGGTTGTCCAGCCAGATGGAGCGGACTCAATGAGCTGCCGTTGGCCGTACCCATCCGTGAGATAAGAACGGGCCTCAAGTCGTCGTTGCCCTGTCGAAACGACGGAAGCCAGGACCGGTGCCCAGAGTTCTCCCCCTTGTGTCTCCGGCCGCTGAAGTACCGCTACGCGTTCTGGAGTGACCATGCTCGGTACGCCTCCGCGATCTCAGATGTGTTGTCGTCTACTTTGCGCTCCTGAGCCCGGTGCAGTTGCGTCGTCTTACGGCCGTCCACCATGACCATAACCACGTCGCTCGTCTCTTCAATGATTTCATTGCCTTCGTCGTCCCGGACGTAGATGGCGTTCCCGCGCTTGTCGTGGCCCACGTGATCGCAGATGGCCATGAAGATGTCGTAGTCGTTCATCATGCGGGAGAGCTGTTCAGTGCGCATCTGGTCCGCGGTTTTGCGGCGGAAGACGAGAACGCTGGTCTGCACGCTCGTTCCCGGCTGGAACGTGTCCGCGTGAAGGTCGACGCTGGCCATTATTTGGGTGTGATCGAGCAGCCACTGGCGAACATAACCGAGTCCCGGCGAGCCGAGGATGCCGTCTGGCAAGACCATCGCTGCCACGCCGCTGCCAGGCTTGAGCAGTTCAACACAGCGTTCGATGAAGAGGATTTCAGGTGGGCGGGACTTGGTCTCGGTTCCCTTAATCCAGCGGTCTGATTCCTCGTCGTAGGTCCAGTGGTGCCCGAGATCGAACCGGTCCAGGATGGCAGGGTCGTCGATGGGGATCTTCGACCCGAACGGCGGGTTGGTGACAATGCAGTCGACAGTGCCGAACAATTCCCGCGCACGAAGATCTTCCTGCCAAAGCGCCTGGGACGCCAGGGAGTTGGCCTGAAACAGGCCCCCGGAGCCGTCGTTGTTCATTACCATGTTCATCTTGCTGGCTTTGACCAGGCTGGGGTTGAAGTCGATCCCGATGAGGTTGCGCTCCAGGAACTTCTTCTTCCGCGCCTCGATGCTGGCCGTCTTAGCGGATTCGCTTCGCGACGTTGCATTAACCTCGGACTCAATCTTGGCCAGGACATGGTTCATAGCAGTGATCAGGAAGCCGCCCGTGCCGCATGCCGGGTCCAGAATCAGATCACCGTCGCTCGGGTCGAGCATCGAAACCATCATCGAGCAGACATTCCTAGGGGTGAAGAATTCCCCCCGGTCCCCACGGAGATTGGAGCCGACGATCTCCTCGTAAGCCTTGCCCTTGACGTCGACGTCGCTGTCTAGGAGCGCGAACATCTGAAGCTGCGCGACGATGTATGCCAAAACCACGGGCGATAGTTCAATCTCCTCCGTGGCCTTGAAAATCTGAGGGTAGTCAGCCTTAACGGCTTGGAATAGTGCGTCGATCCGCTTCTTGCACTTCAAGGGGCCGTTGAGACCTGAGCGTTCCGTCGCGGCGGCGTAGAAGGTGGGCCGGTCGGAATGGCGCTCGTCCTGAATTTTGCAGAAGATCAGTTTCAGCAGTTCCCAGAAAGCGTCGGGCTTTTGAAGCCCCTGATTGCCGGTGATGTAGTCGTGGGCGCGCCGGAAGGCGAATAGGAGGGAGTCACTTGCCGCTGGGCGGAGCTGTTCGAATTCCGGTCGGTCTTCTGATTCGGCATCGGCACCGAAGCGTGGAATGTCCGGGACACTTTCCATGACACGGATGCCGTCCTTGACCACCGCGCGGAAACATTCCAGTTCCAGGCCGTTGGTCCACATGCCGTATTCGACGTTCGGGCACGCGGCCATGTAGCTCTGCAACTGGCCAACGCCTTCCTTTCGGTCTGCGGGGCGGATCGTGGACTTCTTGCACTCAATGAGTATTCGGGCTTCGGATTGTTCCCGCCCGCTGTTCGGGCCGAAGATCGCGATATCCGCGCGGACGCGGCGGCTGCCGAACTTGAGCGGCCATTCGACTGCGACGTCGACTTTGGAATAGCGGTACTCCCGGACCAGTGACTTCGATATCTCCTGCCGGACGTACTCTTCGGGAGTGTCGGGTCGTTGCGAAACGCCGTCGATGAAGTCCAGGACCCTTCCCGGAGCCACGATGACATGAGGCTCGGCGGACGGGTAAATCAGAGGTTCTGCAGTCACGTGTTCCTAGGATGGCTAAAACATTGGGGCTTGGGCGGGAGGCAGTGTCACTGCCGTCTCCGTCTACTGTATCTTTCCCACCGGGAGAGCCATCCGGGGCCCTGGTGGTCGTGGTATTCAGCTTCTGCCGGCAAAGCCCACCCGCAGACGCCAGGTCTACGGTCCCGCCAGAGCCAGTGGGAAACGCAATGCGAGCCGAACACTGAAGAAGGCATCCTCCGAGCGAAGATATTGGTTATGACTTCTTGAGGATGGCGCCGTCAGGTGCCACCCATGCTCAGGTACCGGTAGACGGTGGCGCGGCTGGCCCCGATGATCTTTCCAATGTCGGCAGGCTTGAGGCCCTGGGCCTTCAGCTCGTGGGCGCGTTTGACCTTGCCGTGGTCGGCGGTTACCTCGCGTCGTCCTGCCTTGCGGCCGTTGGCGGAGGCTGCGGCCATCCCTGCCCTGGTCCGTTCGGAGAGCTGGTCACGTTCCAGTTGGGCGAAGGCAGAGATGATGGTGACCATGGCCTGGGCCATGGCCCCGCCGAGTTCGGTGTCCGGGTCCGTGGCGATGCCGTCGCGCAGCGAGCGGAACTTGATGCCGCGGGCCTTGAATCCATCGAGCAGCTCGAGCAGGTGACGAGTGCTGCGCCCGAGCCTGTCCAGCTTCCACACCACGACCTCGTCCCCTCGGCTGAGGCGATCGAGCATCTTGTCCAATTCGGGGCGGCTGGTCCTGGTGCCGCTGATTCCGTGGTCTCGGTAGATGCGGTCGCACCCTGCGGCCTCCAGATCCCGGATCTGCAGGGCAGTGTTCTGCTCGGCCGAGCTCACACGGGCATATCCGAGGCGCGTCATGCGGGTGTCCCTCCCGTCCTGTCTCGTCAAAGGACCTTTTCTGTTGTTTCTGAGAATAACAGGATGAGACACCTTGCTGAGACAGGCGTGGGGTGCGAGAACCCCGGGTTCGACGGGGATTCTCTCAGCGCCGGCAGGATCGGGCGATCCGGTGGGCGACGTCCTGTCAAAGGATCCTTTACTGAGACAGTTCGCGAGGTCTTCGGGTGCCGCTACGCGCGGCTCACCCCGAAAAAGTTCCTGCCGTGGGCGAAGATTGGGCCATGGCAATGGGTATCCGTGGACTAACCGCCGTGATCTACAAGCAGACTGGGTCCGTGCCGGTGATCCAAGGTGCCTCCTCGTGAAGCAGATGAGGCTCCGGTACGCCGGAGCCTGTCGGCTGTGCGGTGCCTCTCTTCCGGCCGGGACAGAAGCGATCTATGAGAGCGAGACGAAGACCACCCGCTGCTTGGTGTGTGCCACCGAGGTCACGGAAACTATGTCCCCCGACCCGGAACCACCTTGTGATGAGTCGTTGTCCACTGAGTCCGGCGTGGCCGGGTCGTCTGCCCGACGCGAATATGAGCGCCGCAAGGCGAAGGACGAGGAAAGGCTCCGCGAGAAGTGGGGTCGCTTCGGTGGCCTGGCAGTCGCCCTTTCTGACGAGCGGTCGCACACCAAGTCCTGGGATCGAGGCGCGATCGGTGAGGAACGCCTCGGCGCTCGGCTTAATGCCCTGGCCGCCGATGGCCTGGCTGTCCTCCACGACCGACGCATCCCCGGCTCGAAGGCCAACATCGACCACATCGCCATCACTCCCGGTGGGATCTGGGTGATCGATGCCAAGCGGTACAAGGGACGGCCTGAACTGAAGATCGAGGGTGGCATCCTTCGCCCACGAGTCGAGAAGCTCCTCGTTGGCCGGCGTGATTGCACGAAACTGGTCGATGGAGTGCTCAAACAGGTCGACGTCGTGCGCGATCTCGTCGGGGATGTTCCGGTCACCGGGGCGATGTGCTTCATCGAAGCAGACTGGCCCCTGATCGGGGGCGCGTTCTCGACTCGTGGCGTTCACGTGCTCTGGCCGGAACGGTTAGCCAAAGTGCTTATAGAGCAGACAGCCGGCGACGTTGATGTGGCGAGGATGCGTGAGTCGGTAGCCTCGCGGTTCACGTCTGCGTGACGTCAGGTGTCGATGTTTGAAGCTGTTCGGAAGCACGCTAAGGGATCCCTATACGGACACGGAACGGCTGTGCAGACGACTTCGGAAAATGACACACGCGGGTCGGTCTTGTGTGGAACCGGGTGCGTAGTCGGGGAAGGTCTTGATAATTCCCGTTCGTTGCAGAGCGTCTTCTTGCAGTTGCGGGTTTTTCTCAGCGGTTGCTGACGCGGGCGTATCCGATGAGGTTCGCCGTCACAGCTCTCTGCCTCGTTCCTGGCCTCGGTCCTTTGGCTGTGGGCGGGCTTCGGCGGCCGGCGTTTCGGCCGGCAGCCTCAGGGCATCCAGCGCCGAACCCGGATAGGAGATGTGCACAAGTTTCATGACCTGCTCCATCCTGGGGTCCAGATCAGTGGACTGCTGCTGTACCTTCTGATCGTTGCGTTGCCTGGGGGCCGATGCGGCGTGACGCAACTCCTCTGACCAACCACTGAGCCGAGCTTTGAGCTTTGCCAGTTCCTGCTCTCCGACGCCGTATTCCTCCACCCGCCGAGCGCTGCCGAGCCGGTTGATTTGATCGAGCTGGCCAGCGAACATCTGCACGTCGAAACCTGGATCACGATCAACGGCCAGTTCGAGGATTTCCTCATCAGTGAAACGTCCTGATTCCCTGATGGCGTCAAGGTCGAGGTAGTCACGCACTTCGGCCCGGCTGTAGACGGCTGAGACCTTACTGGCTACGGCATCGGGCAGACTCAGAACCGGGCCTATGGACAGCGTCACCGGTTCTTCTGAACGCCAGTCAACGGCAAGGTCGACTTCGACTCTCTGACCGGCTGCCGACGTGACAGTGAACTTCGCATACTGAGGGGCATTGCGGTCCTCCTCGACTTCGAACCCGCGCTCCCGCAGGGTGGCCGCGAGCCTCTTGGTGGATTCCGTAAATGCCTCTGGGCTGGTTACGGATGTGAAGAGGTCGATGTCCTGTGTAGGGCGGTCGATGATTCCGTGCTCACGGATGGCCCCGGAGCCGGCAAGAGCGAATCCTCCCCCTGCCAGGGAGTCCAATGCCAGACGGGTGACTTCGCGCTGGTAATCAAGCTCCGCCATTACTGCTGCTGCGCCAGCTGGGGAAATTTGTTCTCCCACAGGTCCCTGCAGCGCGCAGGAAGCATCAACTGGCTCCACATCCGACAAAGGAGGGCCACATTGAGCAGTTCTTCCTGGTCCTCTCGTGCGGCTTCGCGCAGGATGGCCTGATAGGCCTTGATGACGTCCTCCGACTGACCTAGATCACACTCCGCCTTAGGTCCCCAATAGACCCGCAGCGGAAGAGTCAAAGTGCCTTCCGAGGGACCGTGAAGGTCTTCCAGACGTTCCGGCACTTCGTAGGGGATCACGTCCTGCACGTAGACACGCGGTTCGGCCGTGTGGCCTCCTGCGGGCCGGTGCTTAATGCTGGGCATTGGTGTCTCCTATGGCGCGGCTGGTCGTTCCCGCTGGGCTCAGGGTAGCAAGGGTGCACGAAACTCAATAGTGATAGGCGCCGTACGAAAGGTTTCGTGCAAGAGACTCCCCCGCGCGTTCCGTGAAAGTGACAGGAAGTTGGGAGCTTGCAGGATCCTGCTGTGTCCGTGCACGAAAACGACCGATTCCGTGCGAACACGTCACTCCTCGATACCGGTTTCTTCGAAGTCTTCGTTCTCCGATTCCGCCTCGCGTGCGTGAATCCGTTTGTACGCCGCTTGCAGCTCCTCTTCGACGACTTCATCGTCCGAGATTCTAGCGATGTTGTAGTTGAAGAAGTCGGCGGACGAATGGATGAAAGTCGGAGAGACGACCTCCCCTAGGATCGGGAGACCCGGATCCGTGTAGGCAGTGGCAACGTCAAGGATGGTCGACACCCACCGGGCCTTCCGGAACAGGCTTAGCACCACGCCGACCGATGGTTCATACATCGGGAGCTGCAGGTCTTCCATCACCGTCTGTGCGGTCGATTCTAGCCCGTCGTCGGCTAGTTGCTCTCTGATCGCGTACGCCATTGCCTCCCTGAGCGAGATTAGCCGGCGCACTTCCTCGGAGACCGAAGACTTTGCAGCAAGTGCAGACCACTCGTTGTAGGTATTAACCTCGGCGTTGTCCTTCCACAGCGAGTCCAGGTGCTCGTACCGTCCGGTTCCGTCGGCGAACCGCTCAACTGTGTTCGTGAGGTCGGGGTCGAGTCCATCCAACGGGCGGACGAGGTACTCCGCCTTGTGCATCGAGGCCCCAGGAGTCAACACCTCAACGGCGTCGAGCAGTTTCCCGATCTTGTGCGATTGGGGGAGTTTGGGGAACTTTCCGGTGGCCGCGTACCCGTTGCAGGCGATAGCCAGCTTGCACAGGCGCTCCAGGCCGGAGGAGTACGAGTACATCCCGACGTGAAGTGCATAGTTCAGGTCTTTGCTGCCCCACGGGAACAGATCAGGGCCGGTAGGGACGGAGCACAGCCTCCGAAGCCCGGTCAGGGTCAGCTCTGCGGCGAACTGGGTCTCGGCGACAAGGCTCTCCCAGATGCGCGCGGTCATCTGGCCATTCAAGCCGTGGCTCATCTGGCCGGACCCTACAGGTTCTCTTTAGGCCATGGGTAGAGGCTGTCCAAGTAGCCCCCGGCGATGATCATGCTGCCATCGGGGTCCGTGCGGATGTCCGAGTGCTCGTGGCTGCCGCCGGCATGGGCGATAGCGGCCAGTACCAGAGCCAGGTTCCCCCGGTCCAAGCCGGGTACGACGTCGCCCAGAACGACCTGGACGTTCTCGGCCAGCGACGCCGCCAGCAGCAGGAAGCGGCGCTCACCTCCCGAGAGCATGCCCGCTTGCTCGGGGATGGCTTCAAAGTCGATCCATGCTTGCACTTGGTGGGGCCCCGCTGGTGTTGCACTGGTGTGGATCCATGGGTTTCCCTTTGCGGCAAAGCGTCCGCCGAAGGCCCTTATCAGCAGCTCGGTGGCGGCCTCCAGGTTGTAGGAGCCTTTGGCCCAGGCGCGGAGATCATCTGCGTGTGTCATGGTCTAAGTCTCCCTGTTAGTGGTCGTTGAGGATTCGTTCGATTTCGATGATGCAGCTTCTCTGGACGTCGGCGTAAGTGTCAGAGCCCTTACGGTCCTTCTCAAACATTCCCGCGTTCCGGGATCCGCGAAGAAATGCTGAGGTCATCTCAACCGGGTCTGTCTGCCCTCCCCTGAAGAAGACTCTGTACCGGCTCTCGTAGGTGCCATGCTGGGCACCTCGCCATCCGCCGTCCGCCACCAGGACCAAGGAGCCACCTGTATTCAGATTGATCCATTCGACGCTTCTGATGTCATCGAAGACGACTCGCCCTTGCAGGTACTCGCCCCACCCTTCGGTGAGTGTCGCTGTTTCGGTTGAAAGCCAAGCCATGTTCATTTCCCGTCGATTGGTGCAGATATGAAGTGCAAGATGGTGTCGGGGCCAGAGTAGCTATTAGCCCCGACACTAACGGCCGTTTAGAAAAGTGCGTTCAGTGGTTTGATATCGGGGATGTCACCGTACTTCGGCCATCCGGCCCCGCTCTCGCACGCCAGGAACCGCTGGGTGAGGTCGCCGCTGATCGGTTTGCCCTCTTCGGCGTATTCCGGCTGGGAGTAGAAATCGATGATTTCCGCGACGGTACCGCGTCCGTGTGCGGACCAGCCGGAGAAGTTGCTTCGATGTGGTTCGGTGGGGTCCAGCCGTCCCTGTGGTGGTTCGAGGTAGCCGGTGGTCTTGCTTGGAAAGCTGCTGTTTCGTGCCATGTCCTATACCTCTGCCGTGGCGATTTGGCGGACTTCGCGGAATGAGTGGGTGTTCTGTTCCAGCCAGCGGTGAAGCTCGTCTTCCGTGGTGGTTGCCTTGATCTTTGTCTTGCCCTGGCGTGAGTCGTAGATGGCGAACCAGATGGTCATGGTGTCCTCCAAAGCTTGGTGGCCCGGCACCCGGGGCGTGTTCCTCCGGGTGCCGGGTGGTCTTTAGTCGGTGGTGGGGATTCCAGCGGCGAGGAGGTCTTCCCAAAGGGCGGAACCTTCGATGTCGGTCCAGTCCGAACCGGCGTGGACGTCCGGGGCGCTCCCCCGGTGTTCCCAGATTTCCAGTCTGCTCATGGAGCCCTTGTGGTCGAGGACCAACCTGGTTGCCGGCTCGTCGTTCTCCGGGGATCGGTAGAGGCCTGCGACATGATGGTCGTCAATGTCGTGCACTTCGGGCAGCTGGTTCGAGCAGACAAGGAAAGGATTGGCTTTCAGCAGCGTTTCGGCGTGCTGGTCCCCGTAGATTCCTGAGTCGATGGCGCGCCGATCAAATACCAGCGGTTCAATATCGGTCACTTCGTGTTCTCGCCCGGACGTCTTGGCGGTGATTGTGGGGAGCATCCCGGAACCGTGCATCACGTCGATGTACTGGTGGAGCCGGGCTGTGGTGATGACGGGGGTTTCGTGGTGTGCCCGTACCCAGGATTCCAAGCCTTCGCGGCTGATGGTGACGTTGGCGCGTCGTTCGGAGGATTCCCGGACGGTGATGGTCACGTGCAGCGTGTCTGCGGAGTTGGTTTCGACGCGGGGGCCGGCTGTCAGGGTGTGCTTCTTCATCGTGTTCTCCTTGCGTAGGAAGGGAGGTCCGGCAGGTGCTGTGTCCGCAGCGTCTGCACGTTGGTGGGGAGCGGCTAAGCGGTCAGCTGAGCCAGTTCCTCGATCTTGTCTGGTCGGAATCCGGACCAGTGGTCTTGGTCGGTGACGACCACGGGAGCTTGCAGGTAGCCCAGTGTCTTGATGCGGTCCAGCGCTTCGGCGTCGGTCGAGATATCTACCGTCTGGTGGGCAATGGCTTTCTTCCCCAGTGCCCGCTCGGCTGCGTCGCACTGCACGCATCCTGGCTTGGTGTACACGGTGACCGTCATGGGGATCAGCTCCATCTTTTCGTCGGTTCTGGTTTCGCTCGTCTGCCTTCTTGATACTATTATGATATCACCTTGATATCACTCTGAATAGTAGCAGCGGCTGTTTTTCCCGTGAATACTAGGAAGGGCGGGACCTTTTCGGCCCCACCCTTCCTTTGGCTATTCGCCGGCTTCCATTACTCCGACGTCATACCCGCCCCATAGGCTGCGTCCGGGGACGTGGCGGCCACTCATAGCCGTCCGTGCCGTCCTGACCGGCGCTCCGGGATACTGCCATTCCTTGGGGTAGTCCTCAGGAACGTTGAATTTGTATCCCCCGTTGGGCTTCATGGCTGACGTGACCAGTGGCAGGTCCTGCCATCCTGGCCAGCAGTGGTTGAGCATGTCCTCCACGGCCTGGTTCTCGTTCTCGTGGATTCCTCCCCACCAGTCGCAGTCGTGGCAGTAGACGCGGCACAGGAGGTCTCCCATGCACTGACAGTCCGGGTTGCGCCAGTGCTCGTTGCAGCGCAGGTCCGCTCCGTAGGTGAAGGTGCGGTGGGCGGATCCGGCAGCGACGTTCCTGCCCGTCTGGTTTTCATTCCACTGGCGGCTCCAGTTGGATACCCCCATCCGCCCCTCGCTCTTGGCCCGGTACTCATAGGCGGCGTCCAGCTCGTCCGGGTGGTAATGGCCAACGGTGAAGTGCAGCGGGGCCGTGGGCAGGGTCTGCAGTTCAAGTAGGGTGAGAAGGTCAAGCTGGCCGGTCAGCACATCTGTTGCTGTCATGGTCCAATCTCCTTATTGCGTAGGGATGAGAGTCGCTTGGCGAGGGTGGGTTCTGTGTCCGCAGGGCCCACCCGTTTTATATCGTGTTGATACTATTATGATATCATTTTGATAGTACGCACTCAAGGTAAATCCCCGTAAATACGCGGATTCTTCGCCCTCCCTCATATCTCCACCGCGCCCCAAGGTTCCGTGCGTGCGGGCCGCTGCTCCCCGCCTGACCATTGCGTCGTCCCTGCTGAAAAGAACCCGACCCCACCCGGGTGGTGTGTCGGCGGCGACAGGCTTGGACCATGGGGAACTCTGCCGATCCTGGAAGATTGTCAGACCCCACTGCACACTAAAGGGAGGCCGTCGGGCATATTTTTTCGGTGTGTCATTCGAACACATATTCGATAAGGTGTGTTAGTGAACCGGGAGACTATGCCCAGTTGCATCTGCTGCATGGGCTGCGCCGTGTGGCGGTGTCTGAGTTGCTCCGTGATGCTACCCGCGACCGCAGACATTGTTGGTTCCGCCCGACTTTCCTGCATCTGATGCAGGAAAAT
The DNA here is from genome assembly GCF_018613775.1 of Arthrobacter sp. ISL-69. Taxonomy (NCBI): domain Bacteria; kingdom Bacillati; phylum Actinomycetota; class Actinomycetes; order Micrococcales; family Micrococcaceae; genus Arthrobacter; species Arthrobacter sp. ISL-69. The sequence goes on along the minus strand of NZ_JAGGPO010000047.1, from coordinate 6,082 downwards.
TGCGTCGAAGGCGGCCCATTTGCAGGGCGTCAACGCGTTCTAGGTAGGCCATCTGGACGTCGCAGCCGGGGTCTCTTTCGACGGCAGCAGCAGCGCTGATGCACCGCCATGTACTGCTTGGTGGTCGCATGGGACGAGGACAGTCTGGCAATCGTCACCACGGCCCGGCTGGTGACCCAGTTACCCAGATTGGCGACTGAGCTAGGCTCACGGTATGAAGCCCGCGCCTGCCACCGTGCAGACGTGAAAACCGGGCGCCCACAAGTCATGTGTGGGACTGCTTTAACAACTGCCTGGCGGCTCGGACTGATAGAGAAGGCCGTTTTGCGGCCTGACGAATAGGGATATCGTATGGATCTCTTTGAAACGATCATGTTTCCGTTCAAGTGGTTTGTCTCCATCATCATGGTGGGCTTCCACGAAGGCCTGAGCACCATCGGGATGCCTGAAGCATCCGGCTGGACGTGGACGCTGTCCATCATCGGGCTGGTACTGGTCATCCGTGCCGCCCTGATCCCTGTTTTCGTCAAGCAGATCAAGGCCCAGCGTGGCATGCAGCTGCTGCAGCCGGACCTGAAGAAAATGCAGGACAAGTACAAGGGCAAGACCGACCAGCTCTCCCGCCAGGCCATGGCGCAGGAACAGATGGCCATGTACAAGAAGCACGGGACCAATCCGTTCTCCGCCTGCCTGCCGATGCTCATTCAGATGCCGTTCTTCTTCGCCCTGTTTCAGGTGCTTTCCGGGATCAGCACGGCGAAGCAGGGTGGCCAGGGCGTCGGGGCCATGAGCATCGAGCAGGTCAGGCAGTTCGACGAGTCCAGCATCTTTGGCGCACCGCTGTCTGCCGTGCTGCTGCGCAATGACTCCGGCAATGTCGCAGTCACGGTACTGACCATCGTGATGATCTTGGCCATGACGGCCTCGCAGTTCATCACCCAGAAGCAGATCATGGCCAAGAACATGTCCGAAGAAGCCATGGCCAGCCCCTTCATGCGCCAGCAGAAGATGATGCTATACATCCTGCCCGTCGTCTTCGGCGTCGGCGGCATCAACTTCCCCATCGGGGTCCTGATCTACTGGACAACCACAAACCTCTGGACCATGGCCCAGCAGTTCTTCGTCATCCGCCGCATGCCGACGCCCGGTTCCCCTGCAGCCAAGGCCCTCGCCGAGCGCCGCGCCGCCAAGGGCCTGCCGGCCCTGCCGATTCTGGGAGGAAAACAGGCTGACGCTGAAGCGGAGGCCGCTGCCGCTGCTTCGGTTGTCAACACCCGCGGACAGCGTATCCAGCCACAGCGTAGGAACAGGAAGAAGAAGTAATCAACTCAAAGCTCGGACAGCAGTACTTTCACGGCGATGATCGCGGCCGCAGCTCAAGGTGAGCAGCTGTCGCACCGCAAGGCGAAGGCTGTGCGGTCCTCCTGAAAGAGTGCGCATATCCGAGGGGGACCTGCTTCGCCGCTGCAAATATTCCTGCGTTCTCGGTGAGCTATTCCTTCAAAAGCTACTCCGCAAACTACCGAGGACTATGCGCTATTGTGGTCGCCGCAGAATTCAGTATTGGGGACCGCACTGACAAAGTACGTTCCCCGCCAGTTGCATCTGATGAAGGATCAGATCCGGCCCTGCGGCGCAGCTTCCGCCTTCCGTCCTTGGTGTCCCGACTGCCGTAGCTTTGACTCTCAGTGCTGGGCAGGGGAGGGACTCGGGGTCTGGCCTGGGAACAGCGAAAACTATTTTGGCGGATCGGGAACCTTTTCGGATCCTGCGGACACTACAAGGCATGAGGCTAATGGGGGAAACCGACGAAGACCTGTGGCGTAAATGCATTGTAGGCAACGCTGACGCCTTCGGGGTCCTGTTCGACAGGCACGCCGATGCGGTCTTCCGGTACTGCCTGTCCCGGTGCGGTTCCTGGCACGACGCGGAGGAACTCGTCTCGATCACCTTCTTGGAGGCGTGGAGGCAGCGGAACAGACTCAGACCGGAGAGGGACACGGTCCTGCCGTGGCTGCTCGGCGTGGCAACGAACGCGAACCGCAACCGCGCCAGGGGATCCCGGCGGCACGCCAATTTCCTGGCGAGGCTGCCGCACTCGGATCCCCGGCATGGCCAACCTGAAGCAGACCATGCGGAGTCGGTCGCCTCGAGGCTCGACGCGGAACGTGCCGTCCGCGAATTGCTCGACACGACCGCGGGGCTGAACGACGGGGAACGGGACGTAGTGATCCTGTGCCTGATGAACGGAGTTGGGCAGGAAGAGGCCGCCCAGACCCTCGGCGTACGGCTCGGGACCGTGAAATCGAGACTGCATCGTGCACGGGCCAAGCTGGCTGCCATGACCCTGGGATTAGAGCCCGTTGAAGAATTCGACACGACGATCGTTGAAGCGAGGCTGTCATGAACCTGTCTGAAGTGACCTACCCGAAAGACACGAAAAGCCGCGTCCAGAACCTCCTCGTCCAGGAAGCCCGCCGGCAGCCCAAGCCAATCCCGCGGTGGCGCAAACCGGCAATGCTGACCTTCGCCGGGCTGGCACTGGCCGGAACCACCGCCGCAGGCGTCTACGTGGCACTCGCCCCGGTGGACGACAAACGGGACATCCGCTGCTACTACCACGCCGACATCACCACCAGACTGCCCGTTACAGGCAAGCCAGGGGAGACAAGGCCCCCGTACATCACGACCGGGACTTTCATCACAGGATTCGACACCAAGAACAACCCAAACCCGGACGATAAGAACGCCGGAATGAAACAGATCGCCGACCCCATAAACCAGTGCAGCCGCTCGTGGGATATCGGAACCATGAACCTAGACGGCATCACTGATGACCTCATCCCGGACGGTTTCGTGTCTCCTCCCCAGGGCCCCAGGGGCGACCGTGTCGTCCCTGAGGAGGCGAACATGGACCAGAACGGCAACCCTCTCTACCCCGGGCCGGACAACCTGGCATTGGGGCACTATGTTCCGTTCCTGACCGCGTGCGTCGTGGACAACACCGTCGCCGTCATCCCCGGCCCTGCCGAGGTATGTGCCCAACTGGGAATCCCCGCCCTCGAGAAATAAGGCAACCTGAGCATAACGATGAGGCTCCAAGAGGTAGGGGCGGAACCCATCGGGCCGCCCCTTCTCCGGAGCCTCATTCACGCTAAGTCGGTCTCGTTTCAGTTCCAACTGGAGGGACTCAGTAGTGTGGTTTTTCGACTGCGCGTAGCTTCATGGCATGGGGAAATTTATATCGCTGGCGCAGGCAGGGCTTTTGGTGGTTGCCCTCGGGACCGGGTGCGGCATCGTGCCAGGCGGCGGCCCCGTTCCAGTCAGCAGCACAGCTCCAGTCAGCGCCGCCGAAACGTGCGTTGACTGGGTCCGGTTTGAGTCCCCTCAAGATCAATATGACAATGCTGGCATGGTGCTGATCGGTAAGCCTGTGGGCGAAGACGGTGAAACCAGCATTTACGGTTACAAGGCCACGACCCACCTAATAGAAGTCGAACGGGTACTTAAGGGCGAACCTGGAGATGGAACCCTCCGCATCTCCTCCACACCCCAGACCTGTACTGCTGGGGGCGAGTCCTACCCGGACGGCGACCCACTCCGTACTGATCAGCGAGCCATCATTTTTGCGACCCGGCAGGGCAACGAGTGGTTCACCCTAACGCCCGCCCAAGGAGTCTTGCCCTTCCAACAGGGGAGAGAACTTCCCTTTCGGTAGTGCTCTTGCCGGCAATAGGCGCATGAACAGGACGGCGTCCACAAGCTTGGGGCACGTTACCCGGGCCGCAAATGGCGCCTCGAAGTGTGTGGGACCACCAGATCGCCTGACCGCGAGGACCCTTGATCCAGTCGTTCTTGGAGCGCCATTCGTTCAAAAGCTACTCCGCAAACTGCCGGTAGCTATAGCTGTGGGCTGGGGCCCGCGGCGCCGTGCGTGAGGCGGAATGGGCTGGCTCCTTCACCGGGCGGTGTGATGTCGAAGACCGGAAGAGTCTGTCCGCCGCAGGCGGCTTTTTCGCCGGCCCGGTTGCCGGAGATCTGCGGAAGCGTCCAGGTGTCGAAAGCATAGACGGTTCCCCATTCGTTGAGGACGACAGCGCGGTCGGCGTGCGAGGCTCCATCGATCCTGAAGGAGCCGTTTGAATCCTGGGGGAGGGATCGCGTTGCTGCGGTATATCCCGCCGGCCAACGCAGAACTACTTTCTCCGCGCTGGTTTGGAAGGTAAAACATGCCTCGGAGGCCGTGATGTGTCCGTGAACGGTTCCCTCCGATGTTCTGTCCTTGCCCTCCGCGACAGGGGGTGCAGCCGCGTAGGTGGACAGGGGCACGTCGCCGGTGGGAGCCACCGCTATTCGGGACCGAAGGTCCGCACCGATGTCCACGGGTTGCTGCTTCACGGGATCACCCACTGTGGCGGAGCGGAGGTTTAGGATTTGCAGCAGAGCTTGCGGTTCGCTCATCAGGTGTCCGATACCGTCGGGGCCCTTCTTGATGAACGCAAGATAGGTCAGCGGGGCGACGGTGTTGGTGTTCTTCCACTGATTCGCGTCCGGCATGGCTGAAACGTCCAGCGTGCTCCTGCCGGTAGAACGCGTTCCTTTCAGTACTTGAAGCACATTCACCGGTTCCACCCCGAGTCCGGGCGGACCGTACGCCGGGCCTCCCGCCTGACCAAGCTGGGACATGAAGGATTTGTATTCCTGCTGCCATGCGTCGGTGTTCGGGAGAGCCTGCAGGACCAGGACCTCGTCGGCGGCGAAGAACAGGTCTCTGAGCGGTCCTGCGGGCGGCGATTGCAATGGTGTGCTGTCCGAGACAGGAGGTGCCGCGGCCATGTCCGCGGGGACTGTTCCGAAAGCCGAGGCAACGAGCACACTGGCCGCGACCGCCGCCGCGGCGCCGAGACCGGCTACGGCCAAACGCCCCCAAGGACGCTTAGCCGGAGCTCGGTGGAAATCATGTATCGACCCGCCAACGGCTATATGGGTGACGTCGGAATCCATGAAGGACAGCGAACGCTCCCGGCTGCGGATCAGTTCTTCCTCGGTGATCATGAGCGCAGGATCGGCGGGTGAAAGGATGCGGGGGGCTTCTGTTGAGAAGGTGGGGTCCTGGCTCATTCTGTTACTCCCTCTGAGATTGCATGTTCTTGAAGTACGCGGCTGAGTTCCTTACGTGCCCGGTGCAGCCTCATTCGCACGGCCGTGGAGGTTGTGTTGAGAAGACCGGAGACTTCCGAAGAGGTGAGCCCGTCCCAGTACGTCAGCAGCAGCACTTCACGGTCATCGGTGGAGAGCAGGTTCAGGGCATCCCTGACGGCGGAGTCATTGGCCGGTACTTCGGTGGCGCGCTCCAGACGCAGGGCTCCGAAGAGGCCAGCCGACCGGGACAGAGAGCGGTCGTGGTTCCTGAGCACATTCTTGGCGACACCGAAAAGAACCATGACCGAAAGGACGCCACCTTGGCCGGATTTCTCCCAGGCAATCCTGAACACCTCCGCGCACAGGTCCTCAGCAGTTGCAGCATCATCGGTCCGACGCCGGAAATAGCGGTAGATGCGGTCGTGCCCCGCCGCGTGCGCGGTCAGGAACCGCTTTTCCCGCTCCGAATCCACGCGTTCCCCCGACACTGTCTGTAAGCTCATGCCCTGTTAATGTCCGGCAGCAAACAAACTGTAACGAGAATCCACAAGAAATTTTCGTCGTTGCCCGGCGGCGCGAGACCGGGCCTCAAATGGAGCATCAGTTGGGAGCCGCTTCATCGCTGCTAGCAGTCCTTCCTTTCCGGAGGGCTATTCGTTCGAAAGCTACTCGGCAAATTACCGGTAGCAAGCGACCCAGCTGCAGGCGCAGTACGCTCGCCGTGCCGGCCCGATTGGGCTGACGGTGGAGGAGCTTGATTTCGAGCATTTCCCGGCCAAGAACGGGTATCCGGGGATACCGGTGAAGGCGTGGATCAGATTTCCGAACTGCGCGGAGTTGGTGGACGGTGAAGTGTTCGCCTGGACAGCCAAGGCCGCCGAGGTGACCTGGAAGGACGGCCCGGTGACGTACCGGACGTGGGTGTGGAGTTCGGCGGTCA
>NZ_JAGGPO010000046.1:0-10825 GCF_018613775.1 Arthrobacter sp. ISL-69 | reverse complement strand
CATCGGTGGATCGAGGCTTAGAGACCCAGGCCGGCGCCCGTGCGGGCCAGGACGTGGCCGCGGCTGCCGCTGAGCCGGAACCAACGCCCGGCCCGGTAGAGCCTTTGCTCGTCGCCGCCCAGGAACCCCAGCGTCAGGGCAGCGAACGCTGCACCGGCCGGGAGTCCGCCGCCGCCGGGCAGTTCGCGTCCCCAGACGGCCGCGCGGGCATTGTTGACGATCAGGGCGCCCGGTTTGTCCGGAACGATGCCCGCCACTTCGGTGATGCCGGCTTCCGCAGCGGACCGCAGGTCAGCATCGGCAATCGACCCCACAGGTTCCCAGCCGGACCTCGGGGCGCTGACGCCGGCCCAGGACTCGGTGACTGTTGTGGGCGGCACGGGCAGTTCGACGTCGTTCTCCCCCGCGCGGGCGAGCCGGTCCAGCACCGCGGAGAGCGGGACCGTTACGTCGGCCGAGGCCGGCTCTGCCAGCGCCATGGTCCGCAGGCCAAGGATGGTGGGCGTCGACTCGCCGAGCAGCCGCGGCCGGAGCACACAGACATAGGCGGCGAGCACGGAACCCGATGCCTGAAGTCGGATGGCGCCGTCGTCAATTGCCTTGGCGCGTGTGGCGTAGGTGCGGAGATCGGCCAGATCATGCGGATCGGCGAAGCGGAAGGACTGGGTTAGGACATCTGACACATTAAGGACTCTACCGGCTGAGCCGCGGTTGAGGAGCGCCGGGGTGACGTCTAGAGTCAAACCATGACTGAAGCGGAAGCCGGATTGCAGGCGTTGCCCATAGAGGACCCCACATCGTCACTCATTGAACTCCTGGATCTCGGCGAGCTTGAGGGTGCACGGACAGACGAGGACATCTTCATGGGACCGTCCCAGCGCCAGCCCCGGCAGCGCGTCTTCGGAGGACAGGTCCTGGCGCAATCACTCATCGCCGCAAACCGGACCGTTGATCCGGCCCGCAGTGTGCATTCGATGCACGGGTACTTCCTGCGCCCGGGCGACGCCAACAAGCCCATCACGTTCGGCGTCCAGCGGTTGCGCGACGGCCGTTCCTTCTCGGCCCGCCGGGTGCACGCCTACCAGGACGGCATGCCCATCCTGTCGATGATTGCCTCCTTCCAGGAGGAGGACGAGGGCGTCGACCATCAGTCCTCCATGCCCGAGGGCATCCCCGACCCCGAGTCGCTACCCAGCACGGCAGACCTCCTGGGCAAGTTCGACCACCCCGTGGCACGGCACTGGGCCTACGAACGTCCCTTCGATATCCGCCATGTGGACCCGCCGCTGTATGTGTCGGCCAAGGGTGAGCGGGAAGCCCGCAATGCCGTCTGGATGAAGACCTTCGGGCCGATGCCGGACGACGCCAACACGCACCGGGCAGCCCTTGCCTACGCCAGCGACTACACGCTGCTCGAATCCATCCTGCGCAAACACGGACTCAGCTGGATCACTCCGGGCATGAGCGTGGCAAGCCTTGACCACGCCATGTGGTGGCACCGCCCCGTGCGCGTTGATGAATGGCTGCTGTACGTTCAGGAATCGCCGAGCGCCCAGGGTGCCCGCGGCCTAGCCACCGGCAAGATTTTCAGCCGGGACGGCCAGCACGTCGCGTCTGTGGCCCAGGAGGGCATGGTCCGGGTGCCGACCGACCTGAAGAACAAAGTGGTGGGCGCCTTCCAGACGAAGGTCCTCCAGCACCAGATGCGCAAAGGCGGGAAGGACTAGCTCCGAGCTGCCGGCGCACGGCGGCCCACCGCCTCAAGGCATATGGAAAAAGGCCGGTTTCCCCTCGGGGAAACCGGCCTATTGCATAACCCGGGTGGCTTGGGAGCCTAGTCGCGGGTCAGGCGGCGGTGCGTCACGCGGTGAGGCTTGGCCGCATCGGGGCCGAGGCGCTCCACCTTGTTCTCTTCGTACGACTCGAAGTTTCCTTCGAACCAGTACCACTTCGACGGGTTTTCCTCGTCACCTTCGTAGGCCAGGATGTGGGTGGCCACCCGGTCCAGGAACCAGCGGTCGTGTGATACCACGACGGCGCAGCCGGGGAATTCCAGCAGCGCGTTTTCGAGGCTGCTGAGCGTCTCTACGTCCAGGTCGTTGGTCGGTTCGTCAAGGAGCAGCAAGTTGCCGCCCTGCTTGAGGGTCAGTGCCAGGTTCAGGCGGTTGCGCTCACCACCGGAGAGGACACCGGCCTTCTTCTGCTGGTCCGGTCCCTTGAATCCGAATGCCGCGACGTAGGCACGGGACGGCATTTCAACGTGGCCCACCTGGATGTAGTCCAGGCCGTCCGACACGACTTCCCAGAGGGTCTTGTTGGGGTCGATGCCGCCGCGGCTCTGGTCCGCGTAGGAGATCTTGACCGAATCGCCGATCTTCAGGTCGCCGCCGTCGAGCGGCTCCAGGCCCACAATGGTCTTGAACAGGGTGGTCTTGCCGACACCGTTGGGGCCGATGACGCCGACGATGCCGTTCCGGGGCAGCGTGAAGGACAGCCCGTCGATGAGGGTCCGGTCCTCGAACCCCTTCTGCAGGTTCTTGGCTTCCAGCACCAGGCCGCCGAGGCGGGGTCCGGGCGGGATCTGGATCTCTTCGAAGTCGAGCTTGCGGGTACGGTCCGCTTCTGCGGCCATCTCCTCGTAGCGGGCCAAACGGGCCTTGGACTTGGTCTGGCGTCCCTTGGCATTGGAGCGGACCCACTCGAGTTCTTCGGTGAGGCGCTTGGCCTGCTTGGCGTCCTTCTTGCCCTGGACCTCGAGGCGGGCGCGCTTCTTCTCCAGGTACGTGGAGTAGTTTCCTTCGTACGGGTACAGGTGCCCGCGGTCAACCTCGGCGATCCATTCCGCGACGTGGTCAAGGAAATAACGGTCGTGGGTGACGGCCAGGACTGCGCCGGCGTAGTTGGAGAGGTGCTGTTCCAACCAGAGCACGCTCTCGGCGTCAAGGTGGTTGGTGGGTTCGTCGAGCAGCAGGAGGTCCGGCTTTTGCAGCAGGAGTTTGCAGAGGGCCACGCGGCGGCGCTCACCGCCGGAGAGAAGGGTCACGTCAGCGTCGGCGGGCGGGCAACGGAGGGCGTCCATGGCCTGCTCCAGCTGGGAGTCGAGGTCCCAGGCGTCCGCGGTGTCGATGGCCTCCTGGAGCTGGCCCATTTCTTCGAGCAGGGTGTCGTAGTCAGCGTCAGGGCTGGCCATTTCCTCGGAAATCTCGTTGAACCGCTGGATCTTGCCGTAGATCTCGCCCACGCCTTCCTGGACGTTGCCCAGGACGGTCTTTTCCTCGTTCAGCGGCGGCTCCTGCAACAGGATGCCCACGGTGTATCCGGGGCTGAGCCGGGCCTCACCGTTTGAGGGCGTGTCCAAACCGGCCATGATCTTCAGGATGGTGGACTTACCGGCGCCGTTCGGGCCAACAACACCAATTTTGGCTCCAGGGAAGAAGGACATGCTTACGTCGTCAAGAATGAGTTTTTCGCCAACGGCCTTGCGGGCCTTGGTCATTGTGTAGATAAATTCCGCCATGGTTCCAAATCTAGTGGGTCTGTGGGGTTAACTCACATTCGCGGACGGCATTCAGGCCGTTCGGCATCGTTCAGAACAGACAGCCCGGCAACAGCGGAGTCCGGAAACGCAGCGGCCTGATTGAGGCTCAGCCGCCGACGAAGCACTTTCCCGTCGCCAAAACCGGAAGGACCGTGACCACAACGCTTCCGTCGCGAATCTGGCCGATCACGCAGGCCTCCCCCTGCAGCGCAGCAGCTTCAATGGCATCAACTTCTAGGCCGGTGGGCGTGCGGCTGGCCGATACCTGCAACGAACCTGCCGGTATTCCGGCGCCGGTCAGGGCCGCTGTCAGCTGTTCCTGGCCGGGTTTCGGATTGCTGGCAACTACTCCGCGGAGGGCATTACCCACGGTTTCACTCAGCCGCGCGGTGGCAGCGTCCAGTTCGGGCTGGTCCGCGGCCGGCGACGAAGCAGACCCGTCAGCGGCTGACGATGACGGCTGCGCGGACGGTGTTTCCACAGCAGCAGCCGCAGCCTGCGACGACGGGGCCGACGGGACCGAATCCGCTCCCGTGCAGCCGGCGAGTCCCGCCACAAGCACCGACGCCGCGATGAGCAACACAGGCGCTGTGCGTATGCGTGGGCGTCGCAGGTTTCCGGCCAGGGGTTTTCCGGGCTGTTGCTTTCCGGACTGGCGGTTTTGGGATTGTTGGTTCTCGGACTGGCGGATTCCGGACTGGTGCCGGGGTGTCTCTGCTCGGATCACCTTGCCATTCTGCCATGCGGCACCGCAGGGGAACGGTGCCGCACTCGCGGCATCAGCGGGACATGTTCAGGCGGCGGCGCCGGTAAGTTCTCCGGTCTCCGAATCGAGCTGCAGGACGTCACCGTTTTGGTCCTCATAGATCCCACCGGCAGCCGGGTCCCCGTTTTCGTCGTCCTCCCCGCGATCCCCGGCGCTCTCAGGATCTTCCGAGTCAGGCACGATGCCGTCCTGAGCCCCGGACGCAGGGCCTGACTGACCCTGTCCCGTGCCGGCCTGGGCGGCGTTCCCGGCCGTGCGGGTGAAATTGGCGGAGCCCCACATGAGGTCATGACCGACGGACTCGGCGTCGATTTCGGCAACGTGATAGATCCGGCCGTCCTTTTCCCAGCTCCGCATCTTGAGCCGGCCCACGATAATGACGCGCTGGCCCTTCTTGATGCTGCACCCCATGTTGCCGGCCAGCTGTCGGTAGCCCTGCACGGTGAACCAGTTGGTATTGCCATCGACCCACGTGCTCGATGCACAGTCGTAGCGCCGGTCTGTGGAACCGAGCCGAAACGACGCGGTGGCGACTCCCCCTGGTGTGGTGGAACTCCTGATCTCCGAGGCGACGAAGCCCCGGACAGTGATGTTGTCAGTCATCTTGGTGTCCTGTCTCGAATGGTGGTGCCTTAGCAGGCACCTTCAGCTTCACGCCGGCAGGGCAATGGATCGAGGGTCTGCGTGCCGTATGTGCAAAACTCCGCGTGAATCACGGATGTTGGGGACAGGTCAAAACGCCGCCAGCGGGCTGACTGGCCGAAGCCGCGTGGCACTGTAAACTTTTCTAGGCGCCGCCGGAATGGTCCGGAGACGCCAACGTGCCCCAGTAGCTCAGGGGATAGAGCAGCGGCCTTCTAATCCGCCGGTCGGGGGTTCGATTCCCTCCTGGGGCACAAGGAAAAGGGGCTCTGATCTGCGGAAACGCAAGTCAGGGCCCCTTCTGTTTTCGCTTCGGAACCGGCGGATCCACCGTTTACCCACCGCTTTCGTCGGGACCGTTGGCTGTGAGGTTTACAGCGTGCATCGCCCTGATGGCCTCTTCTCGCGCACTCAATTCGTACTTTTGCCAGTAGCGATAGTCGAGGATCCACAGGGGCAAGGGAAGGTCCTGACCAATCCGTCGCCGCGCAATCTCGTGACGTCCTTTCCATCGGCGGATAGGCCTCCACCAAGGGACCTTGATCTTGTCGTGTTTCTGGGCGTACCTCCAGCGGGCCCAGCGGAGGTCAACTGCCCACCACTTCGGCGCTAACCCAAATGATCGCCGATAAGCGTGCGTTTTTATCCGGTAGTGCCAATGCGCCCGAACAGCCCAAAGTGGCAAGTCAGCGAAGTCGAGCTCATGCGGGATCCGCCAGGGGCGATTAAACGGCTTTACAACTTTCAGAACCCCGGACGGCTGTCGATTCCATCGCGTACCGCGGCTGTCGGTAAAAACTACATCGAGCCGGGGGTACTCAAAGGCGGTCCGGTGCCTCGGAACTCCGATGCACTCCATACTGTCTTGTTCATCCGGCAGAAGGTATTCGGCCGAGCCGCTGACATGAGCGCCGATAACTGACACGGGCTTGAACGTGTATTTGATGTCATAGATAGCCTCAGGAGAAGTGTTCCGAATGTAACCCTTCGGGCGGAGCACTTTCTCTCGCGTTTGCGACCCGGCCTCGCCTTCGTCATTAATTTCTACCCAGGACCGGACCCCCCGCACGTCCCCGCGCCGACGCTCAACATACTCATGCCGGAACACCACCAAGGCGGCCACGAGCGCTCCGACAGTTCCAACTGCAGCGAACCCCTGCGCCCACATCTCGATGAAGTGCATGTCGGGTTCGGCCATGTCCGTCAGTTTCATCAGCACGGTCACGATGGCGCCACACTCCCCCCAAACGCTTGCAACAACGAGGTCATGTCCGGCGCCTCGTGTGTTTTCTGGACGTAGTGCCGGCTGGTGATCTGTTCGCTGGAGTGGCCGAGCTGGGCGGATGCTGATGCCATGCCCTCGGCATTGGCCAGGAGCGTCCCAACGGACTTCCGGAATGTATGGGGTGTGACCCACTGGAAGCCGATCTCATCCCGGGCGGAGCGCCATTGCTTCCGGAAGTTCCCGGGATCCCGCAGGGTGCCCGTAGACGACGGAAAGACGACGTCCCAAGGGTTGGCTACCAACTGCTGTACCTGGCGGCGCAGGAGCATCTCCACGGCGAACGGCGGCAGGTAGTAGCGCTGGCGGGAGTTGGTGGACTTGGGATGTTCTTGAATCGTCATCCCCTCCCCCTGCACGTAGACGATCGTCCCGGTGACGGTCAGCGTCGGCCGTGCCGCCTTCAGGTCAATGTCTTTCCACCGAAGCGCCAGGGCCTCGCCGATGCGGGCGCCGGTGGCGAGCATGACGTCGACGACGTCGAGGAGGTCATCGGGACGCTTCCGACCGCGGGGCTTTGAGTCGAGTTGCCAGTTCCGGAGGCCGGCGCGGAGGGCGGCCGCCTCCTCGACGGTCAGTGCCCGGATTTCCTTGCGGTTCACGGGTACCTTGGCGACGTCGCGCAGCGGGTTGGCGCCTACCGCACCGTGCCGCGCTGCGAGCCCCAGCATGGCTGACAGGACGGTCTTCGCCAGCTTCGCCGTCGCGGCCCCGTGTTTGGCTGTCGTAGCCTTCAGGAAGCGATCCAGGCGCGAGACAGTGGCCTCCCTGATTGTCAGGCCGCCAACCCCCGGGCACACGTAGGAATCTTTGACCTCCCGGTAGCGGCGCTGCGTGTTGATGGCCCTGTCCTGGTCCATGAACTCGAGCCACCAGATATCGGCGAGCTTGTTGAGTCGGGTGTCCGGGGTGATGTCGTCCCCGGCCGGCACCGCCCGGTCACGCAACGCCGCGACGAGGGCCTGCTCAGCTTTCGCGCCCCGGTCATTCTTCGAGACGGCGACGGCGCGGGCCTCTACTTTCCGCGTGATCCCGTCGAAGTCACGGAACCTGGCCATAGCCCGCCAGACACCGGGCGCGACCTCATCGCGGCTGATTTTCCCCCATGTCCCGATCTGCAGCGGCGGCCTAGGCATCTTCTTTCCCTTTCTTCAGATCCCTTGGATGCACGAACGTGATCGCTTGGATGGCGGCATCCGTCAAACGTCTGCTCTCAGTCGTCATATCAACGAGGGATTTCTGGAGCTTTTCCTGCTCAGCCAAATGTTCGCGGACTGAGCCGAATGCCCTGATCACCATCGGATCATTTAGCGACATGGTCAGGGCTTCAAGTCGGCGTCCGGGAAGTGTGTAGGACTCGGAGACCTGGACGGCTTCGCCGCTCCGGTGGCGAAATAGGTGTTGTATTCCGGCGCCGAACACTATGGAAAGTGCGACCAGCTCGGCTGCCACGAAGGAGCGCTTGCCAGACTCCGCTTGGGAGACAGTTGACCTGGACCAGGTGGCCCCGAGTATCTCCCCCAACTTCTCGCCGAGCTCGGCCTGCGACATGTTGTCCTTTCCAACCCGCAGGGCCCTGATGTTCTCGCCGATTATGACTTCAATCCGCTTGCTTTCCTCCATGTTCAACCTTTGCTTGTCTGTTTACGAATGTCTAACACAAGTATTGATGGTTAGGCTGGGATTGACAAGCTGCTGAGCAAATGCCAAAGTTAGCGAAAGGTAAACAAAACACGGATGTTTACCAATGCGTTGACAGGAGAAGCAGTGATTAGCAAGGATCAGACGCCGGAAACGGCCCATGAATGGCTCTCACCGGCCCAGCTCGCGGAAGAGCTCCGAATCCCCCTCGCCACCATTTACGTGTGGCGGTCACGGCACCAGGGCCCTCGCGGCCACAAGATCGGCGCTCATGTGCGCTACTCGAGGCAGAGCATCAATGAGTGGCTGGCCTCCGTAGCGGACCCCACTCGAGTCGCGTGAACCAGCCCAGCAGGTCCCAAAAGAAAAGCGGCCCGGGCTCCATCCTGCAAGAAGCAACCCGAACCGCTGGACACATCATCACCAAGATCGAACAAGGAGATTCAGCTATGTCACAGACTACCCACACAACCACCGAAGTGTCACCCACCCAGCTGTTGCGCAACCTCATTGAGAACGCCGCCTGCGGAATGGCCCTACCGGAAGAGCTCCACGACGCGCTCAGCCTGCTGGAGCAGGTCCTACACCTCGCCCCGACCACCCCGCAGCTGGAAGTCGAGGTACCGGCATGAGCACGCACAAGGACTGGGAGAAAGCCCAGGAAAAGCGCAACTGGGCCGCCTTGGACGCAGCCCGCCTGCTGACTCGAGGCGACACTGAAGGCGCGAAGAAGGCCGCAGAAAAGGCCGTAGCGCATGACGACGAGATGCACCGCATCACGGCCGAGCTCGACGGCAACGGGACGGAAGTGACCCCATGAGCGCCCAGACGCTGCCCGCGGCCGCGCCCACAACCCGGCCGGCCCACAACTTCAACCCCGTGGTGCACCACTACTACAAAGGCCGGGACATAGACCGCTCACAAGCCACCAGGGAGCCCATCACAGCGCTCTGCGGCGAGATCGGGGCCGTCAGCGCTGCGGCCACGGGCCGGCCCAGCAATGGCACCGTCGTGGTCTGCCCCATGTGCGCCACTATGTACGCCGATCTGCCCAGCCGGCGGCGAAACGCATGATCTATAACCGAAGCTTTGCTGACAACTAGGAGGGAGGGAAGGCAGTGGAGGAACCAGATGGAGGATTCGTCCGCCAACCGGTCGGCAGGTTTGAGTGGGAACGCATCATCCGCCGGGCGATCATCAAACCGCCCAGCATCAAGTTCCTGGGCCTCATGATGGCTACCTATGCCAGCGCAGACGGAAGCCGCGTTCGCCCCGGGCAGGCCCGCCTGGCTGCCGTCATGGGCACGAGCATCAGCACTGTCGAACGTGGCCAGCGAACCATGGAGCAGGAGGGGTTCCTTGAGATGGTCACCAAGGGTCATTCCGCCGGCCGGGGGCGAAGCGGCGGATACGCGAGCGAATACCGCCTAACCATCCCTTCAGATCTTCTCGAACGGGTGCCGATGCTGGATCCCGACGAGAAACACCCGTCACCCATGACGGGTGAGTCAGATAGTCACCCGTCACCCATGACGGAGGAATACTCTCCGGAACCCTCGCGACACTCTCGCGAATCCGAACGTTCGGACGATGTTCGGGCGAACAAAGCTATGGCAAAGCCTTTGGCTAAACCCTTGGCAAAGGACGCGTCGGCGGAAACACCCGTCAATCCAGAAGAATCACCCGTCACTGGTGCGGAAACACCCGTCAATTTCCCGGAGTCACCCGTCACCCATGACGGCCCACCACATCACTACCACCACAACAAAGACCACAACAAAAAAGATCAATCAGGGTTTCTCGCCTTAAGTGACGCGTGCGCGAAAACTCAGGACACCGCCGCTGACATCGAAGCCGAACGGAACCGACAGCTCACCGCCCTGCAAAATCTGATTGATTCTCAGAAAGAGGCATCATGAACAGCCTCAACGACAGC
Source organism: Arthrobacter sp. ISL-69 (assembly GCF_018613775.1). Lineage (NCBI taxonomy): Bacteria > Bacillati > Actinomycetota > Actinomycetes > Micrococcales > Micrococcaceae > Arthrobacter > Arthrobacter sp. ISL-69. The sequence goes on along the minus strand of NZ_JAGGPO010000046.1, from coordinate 1,020 downwards.
CAAGCAACGACCGGCTCCGAAGAACTCGAAGCCACCATCTCCCAGTTCGCCGACCGCTGCTATGCACTGCCGCCCCGAAAGCAGCAGTTCCTCCTGGGCATACTCGCTCCTGGCCCCGCCATCCATATCGAAACCTTCGCTCTCCTGCTCCTCATGCTCGAAGACAGTGACGACGACTTCAACATCACCAACCCCGAGCTCAACGACATGATCGCCCGAGCCCACGAAACCCACGACAGCAGCCAGGAGCCCACATGACATACACCCCACCATCAAAATGCGACCGCTGCGTCCCCACCGAAACGCTCGCATCCGACTCCGGGCTCACCTGGACCATCGAAGCCGCGCACCAAACAACCTGCCCCAACCACCCCCACCACACGGAGGCCCAAGCATGAGCAAACAAACCCACGACATCGGCAACAAAAAACGCCGCCACGCACAAGCCACACAGACCGCCGCCCGCGACATAACCACCCAAGCCATGGCCCGCAGCCTCATCGAACACGGCCTCGCCACCAAACGCATCCTCGACGCACACGGAGCCCCCACCCGACGCAAGGAACGGCCATGACAAACACCGTCCCCCGTAGGGGGCAAGCAAACACGCGCAAAGCCGACCCTCAACACGTTCCCGGCCAGCCAACGAGCGTGGAAGCGAAGAGGCGCATTGTGGATGCCTACCAGGGCGGGGTGAGCATCAAGGGCATCATGGCAACGTTCGGCCACGCCAAGGGCACCGTCCACAAGGCGCTGAGCGAAGCGGGGGTTCAGCTCCGGGACGACGCTGTGAAGCCAAAGATCAGCCGAGAGGAGCTCGTTCAGCGGCATTCTGAGGGGTGGACGCCCAGGATGATCGCGGACTCCTGCGGGGCCCACATTGGGACAATCCATGAGCGGCTCTCACAGTTGGGTCTCTCAATTGGGAGCCCGGTGGCTACGGTGCCGTCCGGGGATGCTCTGGCGGCTGCTCGTGAGACAGGGCGGTCGGTTCGGTCCTTAGCCTTGATCCACCGACGG
>NZ_JAGGPO010000045.1:0-27550 GCF_018613775.1 Arthrobacter sp. ISL-69 | reverse complement strand
GAGAGTAGGTCACCGCCGGACATAAATTAGAGCTCAGGCCCCGACAAGGAATGTCGGGGCCTGAGTCATTTAAGGGCTATTTCAGGACCGCTCGGGCGGGCCGGCCGCCGGGTAAAGTTGTTGACCATGGACAACCTCTTCAGCCACGCGTCCCCTGCGGACGAAGCATCCGTGCCCGTAGATGCCCTGGACGCCATCGTTCACACAGTGGTGGTGCCCGGACCGGTTTCCAAGGCATTCATCGGCTTCACGGAACACACCCACCTTTGGTGGCCGCTCGAGGATCACAGTGTGTTTGGCGCCGGCTCGTACGTCGAGTTCGAAGAAAACCTGGTCCTCGAAACTGCCGACGACGGCCGCACGGCCGTCTGGGGCTCCATAGACGACTGGCAGCCCCCGATGTCCTTTCATGCCAGCTGGCACCCCGGGACCACGGCATTGTGGTCCACGGAGCTACGGGTCGCGTTCAGGGCAGTGGATGGCGGGACGGAGCTCCGTCTCGTTCAGGACGGCTGGGAGGGCGCCGAGGACCCGGCACGGACACGCGCCGAGTACGATGCTGGCTGGCCGGCCGTCCTGGCCCGCTTCGTGCGGTTTATGGGCGGTGAAGTTGGCTAGGGTCCGCCGCATGGTTGCGGGGGACTGGGAACGGCTGCGTGCCGTAAGGCTGGAGATGCTCGCCGACACCCCAGCTGCCTATGTGGAATCACTCGAGTCCGCCCAGGAGCAGACAGCGGGCCAATGGCGGAACCGGGCTGTCGCGATGACAGCCCCCGGAAGCGTGACTTTCGTCGCCGAGGAGATTCCTGAAGTGCTTTCCCAAGAGCTTCCCCAGGAGACTCGCGGGCCCAGGACATTCTGCGGTCTGATGCGGATGGTGGTCAAGCACCCACAGGAGGCCAACCGGCCCCTCCAGGCCATGCTCATCAGTGTGTATGTGTCTGCCCCGCACCGTGGAACCGGCCTTGCGGATGAGCTGCTTCGCCGTTCGGTCAGGGCCGCGGCCGATGAGCTGGGAGCCGGGCTGTTGCAGCTGGGCGTCCACGAGGACAATTCCCGCGCCGCAGGCTTCTATGCGCGCCACGGTTTCCATGACACCGGACGCCGGGAGGTATACCCGCTCGACACCAGCAGGAAGGAAATCATCATGGAGCGTGAGTTGGCACGGGCGGAGCGGGACGCCTAATCACGGACAAAGTTGTTAGTGCGTTGGCCCGGTATCGCCGGGTGGCACGGAGGTACTGGACCTGACCACGAAGTTGGTAGGGAACTCCGTGTCGGTTGCTCCGCCGTCGGCAGCGTCCTCAAGCCCTGCCAACAGGAGTCGCACGGCCAAAGCCCCCTGGCCGCGGGCGTTCTGGTCGATGGTGGTCAGCCCGAACACCTCGCCAAGCTCATGGCCGTCGATGCCGACGACGGAAAGGTCGTAGGGGATCCGGAGGCCGAAATCGCGTGCCGCCAGGATCGTGCCGATGGCCATTTCGTCCGAAGCAGCGAAGACCGCGGTGGGACGTTCGGACGTGCCGCCCAGCAGCCGCCTGGCACTCGCGTAGGCCCCTTGGACGGTGAAGTCGGCGGACACCTGCCATTCGGGCCGCACTGGTAGCCCGGCAGCCGCCATGGCCTTGTGGTAACCACCTTGGCGCATACCCGGAAGCCGGAAGTCCTGCTCGAAGAAGGTATCTCCCGTCATATGCGCGATCTTGGAATGGCCCAGCCGGATCAGGTGGTTGGTTGCGGCCTCGGCTATGCCGGCGTCGTCTATGCGGATGGTGGAGGCGCCCGGCAAGGGACCGCCGATACCCACGATCGGCCGGTGGATGGCCAGCAGCTGTTGTATCTCAGCTGCACTGAGCTCGAGCGAGACAGCGATGACCGCATCCACGCGCTTCCGCAGCAGGAAGTCGTTCAACACGCTGTGCCTTCGGTCCGGGCCTTCGCTGACGTTGTAGAGCGTGAGGTCGTATCCGGCGTCGAGCAACGTAGCCGAGACGCCTTCCACCACCGCGGAGAAATACCAGCGGTGGACGGAAGGCACCACCACACCCACGTTGTGGTTCCGGCCGGAAGCGAGACTGGAGGCGTGGTACGACAACACGAAACCGAGCTCAGCTGCGGCAGCCCGGGCACGTTCGCGGCTGCGTGCCGAGACATTTCCCTTTCCACTGAGTGCCCGCGACACCGTTGCGGTGGAAAGGCCCGCCCGCTCAGCGACGTCCTTGATGCCGGGCATATTTAGCTCTCCGTGTCCTCAACTGCGAATCTAGACGACAGCAGGATCACCCAAGTGGCAGGTTCAACCAGACCGTCTCACCTGAGCCTAGCTGATGGCCGCCGTCGTGCGTTTCCGCTGCCGCCAGCGAGCTGCGCAGCAGCACCACCCCCGGCGGGAGTTCCATGGCATCCCGTCCGACGTTCATGACAACAAGCGTGGTGCCGTTGAGGTAGGCCAGGGACGTATCGGTGCACCAGCTTTCCAGCCATGCCAGTGACCCCCGACCCAGGTCAAGCTCCCTGCGCATCGCCAGCATCCGGCGGTAGAGGTTCAAATGCGACGACGGCTGTTCCGCCTGGGCATCACGCGCCAGTTCACTGAAGCTCTCCGGCTGCGGCAGCCACGGGGCCTCCCCGGACCCGAACCCGGCGTGCAGTTCGGCGGCGCGCCACGGCAGGGGTACCCGGCACCCGTCGCGGCCCAGCCGTTCGCCACCCGTGCGCGCAAACGTGGGATCCTGCCGCTGGCTGTCCGGAATATCGATGCCGTCGGGAAGCCCCAGCTCCTCGCCCTGATAGAGGTAGGCTCCGCCGGGCAGCCCGAGCATGAACATCGATGCCGCCGCCGCCCGGGTCCTGCCCGCCACGAGGTCGGGCTGATGGTCAAAGATGCCGATCCCGTCGCCGTCGCGCGGTGCGGCGCCGTCGTAGCCGAAGCGGGTGGCGTGGCGGACGACGTCGTGGTTGGAGAGCACCCAGGTGCTGGGCGCGCCGACGGCATCCAGTGCCACCAGCGAATCCGTGATGACGCCGCGGAGGCGGCGAACGTCAAGTCCAGCATGCAGGTAGGGGAAATTGAACGCCTGGTGCATCTGGTCCGGCCGGACCCAGTCTGCCAAACGGGGCAAGGGATCCACATTGGCTTCAGCACACAGGATGCGGTCCGGACCGTACTCCGCGAGGATCCGGCGCCAGGCCCGGTAGATGTCGTGGAGAGCCGGCTGGCCGAACATCGGTGCCTCGTGGCCGGGGTAGCCGTCGGAACTGCCGCCGTCGGCCCTGCCGCCCCACTCCGGCAAACCGGGAGCCTTCACCAGGGCATGCGCAACGTCCACGCGGAAACCGGCGACACCCCGGTCCAGCCAGAAGCGAAGCACGCGCTCGAATTCATCGTGGACCGCCTGGTTGTCCCAGTTGAAATCGGGCTGCGAGGCGTCAAAGAGGTGCAAATACCACTGCCCGGGGGCGCCGTCCGGCTCCGTGATGCGGGTCCAGGCCGGTCCGCCAAAATGCGACTGCCAGTTGTTGGGCGGTTCTTCGCCAAATGCGCCGCGGCCGTCCCGGAAGATGAACATGTCACGTTCCCGGCTGCCGGCCGGTGCGGCGAGGGCCTGCTGGAAGGCGGCGTGCTGGTCCGAACAGTGATTGGGAACAAGGTCCACGATCACGCGGAGGTTCAGGCGGGTGGCTTCCGCCATCATGGCGTCGAAGTCGGCCAGGGTGCCAAACAGCGGATCGACATCGCAGTAGTCGCTGACGTCGTAGCCGGCATCCTTCTGCGGGGACCGGTAGAACGGCGATAGCCAGACAGCATCGACATCGAGCCTGGCCAGCTGCGGCAGCTCTGCCGTGATTCCGGCGAGATCACCGATTCCGTCCCCGTTCAGGTCGCGGAAGGAACGCGGATACACCTGGTAGATGACGGCAGACCGCCACCACCCGGGGGCGTCATCGGCGGTGTGTACCAAGGTCAGTGGCCCGGCCGAAACGGCGGGGGCTTCGAGCATTGAGTCAACGGACATGCCGGTAATCGTAGAACGGATTTTCCCGGAACTGAAAACGCTTCCAATTGTGACGCACGCCTCATTGTGTCGTGTCTTCTCTGTTTCTGGCTAACTGCAGTTTTCGGCCAGTGGGTTTGGTTATAGGGACAAATGCTGGTCCTGGACGGCCCCGCCCGTAACTCTTGCGTCACCCACTACCGCCGAGTAATGTGGCTTTCCACTGCGACTCCGTCCGGCAATTTTGGAAGCGCTTGCAGATGCGCGCCGCAACGGCACTGCGAGCCGGCGCTGAAGGCACTCGGGCCCCGCGGACTAGACTGAAGGCCGGATCGACGGACCTGGAGGCCGCATGGGCAACATTGTTGACGAGCTCAAAACCATCCTGGAGCCCGGCAAACTAGCCGTTGACGAACAGACCCTGGCCATCTACGCCATAGACCAGGCCCCGGTCCTTGACTTCCAGCTGCCGTTGGCCGTGGTCTGGGCCGAAACAGTGGCGGACGTCCAGGCGGTGGTCACAGCCTGCGCCAAGCGCCACGTGCCCATTGTTGCCCGCGGGGCCGGGACGGGTGTCTCCGGCGGCGCCCATGCCAGCCCGGGGTGCATCGTGCTGGGCCTTGAACGGATGAACCGCATCCTGGACCTGAACCCTGACGACGAGACCGCCGTTGTCGAACCCGGCGTGATCAATGCCGACCTCAACGACGCGGCGGCCGTCCACGGGCTGATGTACGCGCCGGACCCCGCAAGCTTCCGGACATCCACCATTGGCGGCAATGTTGCCACCAACGCCGGCGGGCTGCGCTGTGCGAAGTACGGCGTCACCCGCGACTCCGTGCTGGCCCTCGATGTGGTGCTGGCCGACGGATCCCTGATCCACACTGGCCACCAGACGTTCAAGGGAGTTGCCGGCTACGACCTCACGGGGCTGTTGGTTGGCTCCGAAGGGACGCTCGGAATAGTGGTGGGGGCAACGGTACGGCTGAAGTACCTGCCCCGCGAACTGCACACCATCGCGGCGTTCTACCCGGACTTCCGCAGTGCAGCGGCGGGCGTTCTGGCAGTCGGGAAGGCGCGCGTGCAGCCCGCCATCATGGAACTGCTCGACGGCGGATCGCTGCGTCAGCTCGACGAAATCCACGGCTCGGACCTGAGCGCCCGCGGGGCATCGCTCCTGCTGATCCAGACGGACGGCTTCGGAGCAGCCGCGGAAGCTGACGTGGTCCGCGATGTCCTTGCTGCCAGCGGAGCCACGGTGACCACGGAGGCCAGCGCCGAAGCCGAGCAACTGGTGGAACTGCGGCGCAACAGCCGCGGCGTCGAAGTGGACGACGAATACCGCGTAGGGGAGGACGTGGCGGTGCCCCGCTCGCGGCTCGTGGACTACGTCGGCGAACTCGAAGCCATGGCAGTCGCCCACGGTGTACAGCTCAAAGTCGTGGCGCACGCCGGCGACGGCAACCTTCACCCCACGTTCTGGGTGGACCGGCTGGACAACCAGGTGGACGCCGAAGCCATGCAGCGGCTGGGCGCCGCTCTGGACAAATCGATCACGGTGGCGCTGGCGATGGGCGGCACCATCACCGGCGAGCACGGGATCGGGCAGTACAAACTACGGTGGCTGGGCCTGGAACAGCCCCAACCCGTGCGTGAACTTCAGCGCCGGATCAAGGAACTCTTCGATCCGGCCGGCATCCTGAACCCCGGGAAGGCGATCTAGCTAGTCGTCGGAGTCAGGGTACTCGTCGATGTCCTCGTCGCCGTACCGGGACTGCTCGGTCTCGACTTCCAGGATCTTGAGGAGCCCGGTGTCCGGGTTGAGCATGATTGCTGCTTCATCGCGGCGGTGCCGAAGGATGGAGTCGATGTAGGACTGCACTGCTTCGGCCAGCGGAATATGCCGTTCCTGCTTTTCGGACATGTACCAGCGGTGCTCCAGGACCTCGTGGACGGCTTCCGCCGGTTCGAGCTTGCCGGAAAGGTCGCGCGGAATCGAGCGGACAATGGGCTCGAAGATCTGGCTGACCCAGAGGTGGGCGCTGTATTCCTCGTCCATTGTCGGGTTGTTGTCCGCCCGGAACGAGTCCATGTCGTTGAGCAGGCGGCGGGCCTGGTTTTCCTGCGCGTCCAGTCCGGTAAGCCGCAGCAGTCGGCGCTGGTGGTGCCCCGCGTCCACCACTTTGGGCTGGAGCTGGATGGTGGAGCCGTTCTGGGTGGTCTTGATCGCGTATTCTTCGACGTCGAACCCGAGCTCGTTGAGCTTCCGGATCCGGGCGGCCACACGCCAGCGTTCCCCGATCTCGAACGATTCCTTCGCCGTGAGCTCTGTCCAGAGCCGCCGGTAGCTGTCCATGATGAGTTCGCTGGTGGCCACCGGGTCCACCTTCTCTTCGATCAGCCCGCCGTCCAGCAGGTCCATCAGCTCGCCGGCGATGTTGACCCGGGCGATCTCGAGATCGTATTCGCGCTGGCCGGTGGACAGGTCCGGGTACAGCTCGCCCGTTTCAGCATCCACGAGATACGCCGCAAACGCGCCGGCGTCGCGCCGGAAGAGGGTGTTGGAGAGCGAAACGTCGCCCCAGTAGAAGCCGATGAGGTGCAGCCGCACCATCAGCAGCGCCTGGGCGTCAATCAGACGCGTGAGGGTGTCCTTGCGCAGCATCTGCGAAAAAAGCGCACGGTAGGGCATGGAGAACTTCAGGTGTCGGGTGACCAGCACCGGGTTCAGCGGCCTGCCGTCCGGCGTGGTGCGGCCGGTGATGACGGCCACGGGCTCAACGCAGGGCACGTCCAGGCGTGCCAGCTTCCGGAGCATGTGATACTCATGGCGGGCCACGTGCTCTGACGTTTCCTTGATGGCAATCACGGAGCCGCCGAGGTGGGCGAAGCGCACAATGTGGCGGGAAATACCGCGGGGGAGCGCGGCGAGGTTTTCAGCCGGCCAGTCCTCCAGTGCGATGTGCCATGGCAGGTCCAGGAGCTCAGGATCAGCCGCGGCGGCGGTGATGCTCAGGTTGCTGGAGACGTTGGAACTCTTGTCGTCGTTGGCGCTGGCCGCTTCAAACCGAGGCAGTTTGCCGATCTGGCCGTAGTCGGTGGGTTCGTCGTGCCATTGGGCGTTGCTTTCCTCGGTCATGTGCCAATTCTTCCGTACGTAGGGGCGGGGTGCCTAACCAAAGTCAGGAAGGCCGCGCTTAAACCACGACGGCGGCCCGTCCAGTGAGGAGGGCCGCCGTCGGTCAGTGCATTGAGGTGCCGATCAGGTGGTGGCAGCTGGTGCGCCCACCCGATTCAGGCTCCGCAACCGGGAACTAGTCGCCGAGGCGCAGGCCGGTCTTGGTGTCGAACAGGTGAACGTGTCCGGACTGCGGGCGGACGTGGATGGACTCGCCCTTCATCGGGGGACGGCGGCCGTCGACGCGGGCCACAATGTCGTGGCTCTTGCCGTCCAGCGTGGTGTGGCCGTAGACGTAGGCGTCGGCACCGAGTTCTTCGACGACGTCGACCTCAACCTGGAGACCTTCACCTGCGGCGACCTGCTCGAGGTCCTCGGGGCGCGAACCCAGGGTGACAGTGGCGCCGTGTGCTTCTTCGAGGATGTTGCGGGGAACCGGGTAGACCGTTCCGCCGAACTGGACGCCGCCGTCGACGACGGGGAGTTCCAGCAGGTTCATGGCGGGGGAGCCGATGAAGCCGGCGACGAAGACGTTCTTGGGCTTGTCGTAGAGGTTGCGCGGGGTGTCAACCTGCATCAGCAGGCCGTCCTTCAGCACAGCCACGCGGTCACCCATTGTCATGGCCTCGACCTGGTCGTGGGTCACATAGACGGTGGTGACGCCCAGGCGGCGGGTCAGGGATGCAATCTGCGTACGGGTCTGCACGCGGAGCTTGGCATCAAGGTTGGAAAGCGGCTCATCCATGAGGAAGACCTGCGGGTTACGCACGATGGCGCGGCCCATGGCAACACGCTGGCGCTGGCCGCCGGAGAGTGCCTTCGGCTTGCGGTCCAGGTACGGCTCGAGGTCAAGAAGCTTTGCTGCTTCGCGGACACGCTCGGCGCGCTCTTCCTTGCTGACGCCGGCGATCTTCAGTGCGAAGCCCATGTTGTCTGCAACCGTCATGTGCGGGTACAGCGCGTAGTTCTGGAAAACCATGGCGATGTCGCGGTCCTTCGGCGGAACGTCAGTGACATCGCGGTCGCCAATCAGGATACGGCCGGCGTTGACATCCTCAAGGCCTGCGAGCATTCGCAGCGAGGTGGACTTACCGCAACCGGAGGGTCCAACGAGGACCAGGAATTCGCCATCGGCGATGTCGATGTTGAGCTTATCGACGGCGGGCTTATCTGTGCCCGGGTACAGACGCGTAGCGTTATCAAAAGTAACTGTAGCCACAGTTATCAATCCCTTCACCGGCAGGTACGTGCCGGACGATCCGTTGTGAATGGTTCATATTTATTCAGTTGTCCACGGTTTTGCAGCCGTGTACTCCCCGGCCGAAGCCGAGAAGTATCGCATGACGCCGCACGGTGTCTGTGCGCCACATCACAAACAGAGTATGTCAGATTTTATGCAATGTGGTGCAAATGTTACGGAGGTCACATGTGAGATCCCTAACGGGAGGCGCCAGCCTACGCGGAACCGGGGACAGCCCGGGTCCGTTCCCTGAGCAGCGCTTCCAGCAGCTCGGCGATCTGTACCGGGGCCTCCACGCGGAACTGCGCCTGGGTGAAGTCGAGCCCCACCTTTACGCCCACATCACCCGGATAGAGCCGCCCCAGGGCGTCTTCATCGGTGGTGTCGTCGCCTGCGAAGACCACCGCCGTGGCGCCGGTCGCCTGGCGGAGGAAGGCCATGCCTTCGCCCTTGGAAGCGTGCACTACGGATGTCTCCAGAACGCGGTTTCCGTTTTTCAAGAACACGTCCTGGCGGTCCTGCAGGACGGCCCGGGCGGCGGCGACGGCGTCTTCCGCCACATCGTCGGCAGCCAGCCGGGTGTGGAGCACCACGCCCGCCGGTTTATCTTCCAGTAACGTGCCCGGTGCCTGTTCCACGATCTCTTCAAGAACGCGGCGGACATCCGCCAGCAGCGTCAGCTGTTCCGGGTCAAGGGTGAGTTCGGACGAGCCCGGCCCAAGCCAGGCTTCGGCCCCATGGCTGCCGATCAGGAGCGTCTCAGGTGGCGGCGAGGCGACCGCCCGGAGGCTGGCGAGGGCCCGCCCCGAGATGAGTGCCGTCGTCGTGCGCGGGAGGCCGGCAAGGCCGGCAAAGGCGGCGGCGGACCGGGGGAGCGGGCGGGCGTCTGCCGCGTGGTCAACCAGCGGGGAGATGGTCCCGTCGAAATCCATGGCCACGAGCAGGTGGTCGGTGGCGGCAACCTCCTTGAGGGCTGCCAGGAGTTCCGGCTGAAGGGTGAGGGGCGTCTTGCCCGGAGCGGCATCAGGAGTCATCGCGGACCACTTTCTCTTTGAGCGCTGCTAGGAAGTCTGCTGACCAGAGATCGACGTCGTGATCCAGGATCTGCTTGCGCATGGACCGCATCCGCCGGGAAGCCTCGGCCGGCTCCATGTCCACGGCCTTCATGATGGTGTCCTTGAGGCCGTCGATGTCATGCGGGTTCATCAGGAGTGCCTGTTTGAGCTGGTCCGCGGCGCCGGCGAATTCGCTGAGCACAAGGGCGCCGTCGTTGTTGGTGCGGGCGGTGACGTACTCCTTGGCCACCAGGTTCATGCCGTCCCGCAACGCGGTGACCAGCATGACGTCGGCCGCCAGGTAGAGAGCCACCATTTCGTCGATGGGATAGCTGTGATGCAGGTACCGCACCGCCGTGTTCTGCATGGTGTCGTAAGTGCCGTTGATGTGGCCCACGGTGCCTTCCACCTCTTCACGAAGGAGGCGGTACTGCTCCACCCGCTCCCGGCTGGGGCTCGCCACCTGGATCAGGGCCGCGTCCTCCACCGTGACCTTGCCGTCGGCCAGCAGCTCCTCATAAGCCTTGAGCCGGTGACGGATGCCCTTGGTGTAATCGAGGCGGTCGACGCCGAGGAGGATGGTCTTGGGATTGCCAAGGTCCCGGCGGATCTGATGGGCGCGCTCGATGATCTCGGGATTGCGGGCCAGCTCGCTGATCTGCTTGACGTCGATGGAGATGGGAAAGGCCTGCGCACGGGCGATGTGGGTGGTTCTGCCGTCCGGGCCCTTGACGTGCACCTGCTGCTGCTTGACGCTCGCGCCCAGGAAGCGCCGGGCGGAACGCATGAAGTTGCCGGCATCGCTGCTGCGCTGGAAGCCCACCAGGTCCGCACCCAGGAGGCCGTCAATAATGGCCTTGCGCCAGGGGAGCTGGGCGAAGATTTCCGGCGGGGGGAACGGGATGTGGTTGAAGAACCCGATCTTCAGGTCCGGGCGTGCTTCGCGGAGCATCTTTGGAACGAGCTGCAGCTGGTAGTCCTGGACCCAGACAGTGGCTCCGTGATCGGCGTGCCGTACGACGGCGTCGGCGAACCGCCGGTTGACCTTCCGGTAGGAGTCCCACCACGTGCGGTGAAATTCCGGCGGCGCGATCACATCGTGGTACAGCGGCCAGAGGGTGGCGTTGGAGAAGCCCTCGTAGAACAGCTCGACGTCGTCGTTGCTCAGTTGCACCGGGACTAGGTCCATGCCGCCGTGACTGAAGGGCTCGACGGTTTCATCCGGGGCGCCGTGCCAGCCCACCCAGGCGCCGTCGGTCTTGGTCATCATCGGAGCCAGCGCGGTTACCAGGCCGCCCGGTGACCTGCGCCAGCCGTCGTCGCACCCGCTGTCCTCCGGTGCGCAGCGGTCAACTGGCAGCCGGTTGGACACCACCATAAAGTCGTACAGCGCGGCTTCCGCGTCGCCGCTGCCCGGAGCGGGCTTCCCGTCAGCGGTTGCTTCGGGTTTTTCACGGTGCGTAGTGTGCATTGGTGCCCCCTGGGGTTGCTAATGGCTCAACGTCAACCCTAGTCGGACGGAATCTTCCCTGCTATTCAACCGTTGGGCAGGCTGACGGAAACTTGAAGGCGCAAGCTCTCAGGTTTCTCCCCTAAACTGAAAAAGTTGCCACTTAGTGGTCCGCACCTGGCCGATCGACACGAGGAACTGATGAGCGCCGCAAACGAACCCCGCAAGTCCAAAGCAGAACGCACTGCCGAGGCCCGCGAGAAAGCCCGTGAGATCCGTGAGGCGCAGCTGAAGAAGGACAAGCGCAACAAGCTCCTCATCGGCTGGGGCATCGTGGTGGCCGTCGTGGCCATCCTCGCCATCGTTGCCCTGGTGGTCAGTTCCAACATCAGGAACAACGCTCCGGTCGCGGACGAAGGTCCCACACCGGCCAACGGCAACATCCACGGTGGTGTGACGCTCCTGGCCAACTCCGAGGTTGTGAAGTCCGACCCGGCGACGGTCAACCTAAAGGACGTTCCGGCCAAGCCGGAAACGCCGCCCGCCGAGGTAACGGCTCCCGGCGCCGAGGCCGAAGCGGGCAAGCCCGTGAAGGTGGTCGTCTACATCGACTTCATCTGCCCCGTCTGCAAGCGGTTCGAAACCACTTATAACGAGCAGCTGACCAGCCTCCGCAACGAAGGCAAGATCTCCGTGGAGTACAGGCCGCTCGGCTTCCTGGACCAGCAGTCCACCACCAACTACTCCTCCCGCGCGGCCAACGCCGCAGCCTGCGTAGTCAACGAATCGCCGGAAAAGTACTCCGACTTCCTGAACATGCTCTTCGACAAGCAGCCGGCCGAAGGCAGCGCTGGCCTGTCCGATGACGAGCTGAAGAAGATGGCCACCGAGGTGGGTGTCAAGAGCATCGATTCCTGTGTGGAAGAGAAGAAATACCGGCCGTACGTAAAGGTGGCAACGCAGGAAGCCGCGGCCATCGGCGTGAGCGGTACCCCGACCGCCTTCGTGGACGGCAAGCAGTGGGGCAAGGGCGACTCCGCCAACACCGACCTGATCCCGTTCATCCAGGCCGCCATCGACGCCAAGGGCTAGCAGCAGCCTCGCCCGTGCAGCAGTTCAGTGGCCCGGTTCCGGAAGTATCCGGAACCGGGCCGCTGCCGTTTTTACCGCGGGGGCGTCCTTGGGCTAACCTTATCTAGCACCGCCCGGTGTGCCTGTTCCGTCAGGCAGAAACAGGGCACGCCTCCTTAGCTCAGTTGGCCAGAGCACCGCTCTTGTAAAGCGGGGGTCGTCGGTTCGAATCCGACAGGAGGCTCAAAAGACCCCTCCTTTCCGGCAAGTCCGCCTGGAACGGAGGGGTTTTTCCATGCCCTTCGGCTTCGTCAAGTGTCACCCCTGCCTCCTCCTACGAGGCGGCGTCTATCTTCCCGAGCAGGTCCTTGGCAGCCCTGGCGATTTCATCATGGTCATATTGCGCCGCCCGGCTTTCCAGGGAAACCACGGCGCAACGGTGGACCTTCTTGAAATCGCCAAAAGGAAAACTGACGCTGCCCTTGGTGCCTTCGGACTCGTCCGGGTCGAGGCCCAGATGCCACTTGGAGAACTCTGAGAAGCCGTGCTTTTCGATGAGGGCATTTTCCTGGTCGGCCGACGGTGCATGCTCGCTCCAGTCGTCCCGGGTGTCGCGGACAACTTTCCCGTCCTTCACGAGGCTGCGGGCGTGGTCCAGGGCCTTTTTGTTGAGCTTCGTGGCCATGTCATACCTCCGGGATCTCGGATGTGTTGTCCCTCAAGGCTAAAGCCGCCGATCACGGGCCGCCAGAGTCCCGGCCAACAGATGTAACCCCGCGGAGACTGCGGCGAAACGTGCCCACAACATGGCCCGCCTACCTTGGGCGTATGACAACACGCCTGCCCGCCCGAATAGCCTCATGGTTCGAGGCTCGGCCCATGCCGGCCGCAGCGCCCGGTCCGGACCCCAGCGCCTGGGAACAGGGCAATGCGGCCATCGCCGATGTGACCAGGTGGGGCTGGCTCCCGGCGCTCAGTGGGGTGTCCATCGCAGCCGATCATGCCGCGAGGGCACACGGCCAAACGGCCGGTGCAGCAGGCGAGGGGTAGCCACGGGACAGCTGGCCAAGGTCTCTGTTACCACCGCGTGGCGACGTAATTTGTCGGGTTGGGCACACTTTGCCTCAACTACCGGCATAATGACCTAAACTGCTTCACTGAGGCGCCTGAAATGGCGCTGCGCAGCAACGAAAGTGAACCACGCTATGGCCACCGATTACGACGCCCCACGCAAGACAGAAGAAGAGTCTCCCGCTGAATCGCTGGAGGCCCTTCAGGCGTCCCGCAGCGGCGGAGCCCAGACCGCCGTGATCGACGTGGACGAGAACGATACGGCCGAGGGCATTGACCTTCCCGGGGCGGATCTTTCCGGCGAAGAACTCACGGTCACCGTTGTTCCCGAGCAGTCCGATGAATTCACCTGCTCCTCCTGCTTCCTCGTCCGTCACCGGTCCCAGGTTGCACGCGAAAAGAACGGCATGAAGTACTGCCGCGACTGCGAAGGCTAGGCAACTTTCCGACGCGCGCCACAACTTCACAGCAAGGCATAACGAGGCGCCGGCAGTCCGAAAGGGCGGCCGGCGCCTCGCTGCATCCGTAGAAGCTAACGCCCCCGCCGGCGGCGTTATCCGACATCACGGAATCACGCCCAAAACCTGCCCAAACGGCTTTCGAACAGCGCGAATACGGCTGCCGCAATCATCGTCCCGTAACCTGCGCCAGGTCTGGCTAACAGTTGGGTGCCGAACGTATTTCGACCCTCGTTTTCGCCTGTTCGGACTCCTACGCTTGAGGTATCTCATCACTTCCGAGGGTGGCTCAAATGAAGAAATTTCAAGTATGGCTGGCGGCAATCCTGATGGCAGCCGGACTCGGCCTTGTGGCACCAGCGCCGGCATCTGCCTCCTACTGCGGGCTGGTGTGGGGATCGTTGGAGAAATCCGAGGCGGCCATGAGTCCCGGAAAGGTCACCGATGTCCGGACGGGGCAGCACTACTGCTTCGACCGCCTGGTGGTCGACCTTAACGGGCCCGTGGAAGGCTATACCGCACGGTATGTCCCCACAGTCGCGCAGGACGGTTCCGGGTTCCCGGTTCCCCTGCGCGGGCGGGCATTCCTCCAGATCACCGCCACTGCAGCGGCTTATGACGACGGCGGCAACTCCACGTACAACCCGGCCGACAAGAATGAACTGACCAACGTTGGCGGCTACCAGACCTTCCGCCAAGTGGCCTGGGCGGGGAGTTTCGAAGGTTACTCGACCATCGGCCTTGGCGTCCGTGGACGCCTTCCCTTCAGGGTATTCACCCTGGACGGGCCGGGGGCGGGATCACGCCTGGTGGTTGACGTTGCACACTACTGGTGAACTGCACTAGCCAAACGCACTGCAGGCCCCGCTCCGGATCTTCCGGGGCGGGGCCTGCAGCCGTGTGGTCATCCACGCGGTGGTTGCGGGGATCCCTTACTCGGGCACCACCAGGGCCGGGGTGTCCTTGCGGATGGTTTCGCCGCGGAAGAACCCGGGCTGCAGCCTGGCCATGATGAGCATGAACACGGCGCCGAGGGCGAGGATGCCGACGCCTAGGACGAACACCAGTCCCACGCCGAAGATCTCGGACCCACTGCCGAACTCCGGCGCCCAGCTGTCCGCCGCCGTCTGCAGGAATACCACCAGGAGGCCCAGTCCGCCCAGCAGCGGGCAGAGCAGCCGCAGCATGAAATGGCGGAAGCTGCTGAACACGCTCTCACGGAAGTACCAGACGCACGCGAACGCCGTCAGCCCGTAGTAGAAGCAGATCATTAGCCCGAGGGCGAGGATGGTGTCGTTGAGGACGTTTTCGCTGACCACGTGCATGATTGCGTAGAACCCCGCCGAGAGGACGCCCGCCGCGACGGTGGCGAAGCCCGGCGTCGCAAACTTCTTGCTCAGGTGGCTGAAGGGCTTGGGCAGGGCACCGTAGTGGGCCATGGCCAGGAGGCTGCGGGACGGCGAGGTGAACGTGGACTGCAGCGAAGCCGCGGAGCTGGACAGGACGGCCAGGGACATCAGGATGGCGAAGGGGCCCATGATGGGGGAGGCCAGCGCCGTGAAGATGTTGGCGTGGTTCTCCTCGTTGTTCAGGCCGACGCCCTCGGTGCCCACCCCGGCGAACATCATGGTTGCGATGGTCACCAGCAGGTAGATGCCCAGGACCACGACGGCGGTGAGGGTGCCGGCAATGCCTGCGGTCTTCTTGCCGTTGGCCGTTTCCTCGTTCACGGTGAGGCACACGTCCCAGCCCCAGTACACGAAGATGGACAGCGAAATCCCGGCGGCAATCTGCCCGAACGTTTCGATCTTGGTGACGTCAAACCATTCCCAGCTGAACGGGATGGAGGTTTCCGAGGAAGACCAGTTGGCGAACGCCATGGCGACGAACAGTCCGAGCACCAACAGCTGGAAGCCCACCAGGCCGTACTGCACGATCTTGGTGGTGTGCAGCCCGCGGTAACTCACCCAGACGGCAAGCGCCACGAAGGCAAAGCACGTGGCCACGTTGAGGGGCTTGTTGGCGGCGAGGTCCGCCAGTTCCGGCGTCCCCGTGAGCTGGGCGAGGAACAGGTAGAAGAAGTCCACCGCCACGGCGGCCAGGTTGGACAGCACGATGATGTTCGCCGCGAGGAGTCCCCAGCCTCCCATCCAGCCCACCCACGGGCCGAAGGCCTTGGTGACCCAGGTGAACGTGGTGCCGCTGTCCGGCGAGTCAGCGTTCAGCTCCCGGTAGGCGAGGGACACCAGGATCATGGGGATGAAGCCGATGAGGAAGATGACGGGAAGCTGCAACCCGACCTCGCTCACGGTGGGGCCGAGGGCGCTGGTGAGCGTGTAGGCCGGGGCAATCGTTGAAATGCCAAGGACGACGACGGCGAGGAGGCCCAGCTGCCCGCCCTTCAGTCCCTTTCCGGTGATGCCGTGCGGCGTGCCGGGAGCATCGGCGCCGGCTGCCCCGGCGCCGGCTGTGCCGGTCTCGGAGCTGTTGCGGATGGTGTGGGTCATGTCCGTCCCTTTCTGGGAATCACGGTTCTAGGAAGCAGCAGGCTGCTGCTGGGTGATGCAGTGGATGCCGCCGCCCCGCGCGAACAGCTCGCGGGCGTCGATGCCCACGATCCGGCGCCCAGGGTAGGCGTCGGAAAGGATCCGAAGGGCCTTTTCGTCGTTGGGGTCCGAGAAGGTGCAGGCGATGACCCCTCCGTTGACCACCAGATGGTTGATGTAGCTGTAGTCCACGAATCCCTCGTCGTCCGTGAGCACAGCGGGTGCGGGGACTTCGATGATGTTCCACTCCCGGCCTGCCGCGTCCCGCGTGGTGGACAGGAACTTGATGATCTCGCGGCTGACCTCGAAATCCGGATGCCCGGGGTCCTGCTGGGAATGGACCAGCAGCGTGCCCGGGGAGGGGATGGCGGCCACGATGTCCACATGGCCCCGGGTTCCGAACCGCTCCGAGTCCCTGGTCAGGCCGCGGGGAAGCCACACAACGTGCGTGCCGCCGATGGTCCGGGCGAGCTCGGCCTCCACCTCCGCCTTGGACAGTCCGGGGTTGCGGCCCGGGTCCAGCTGCACGGTTTCGGTGACCAGCACGGTGCCCTCGCCGTCCACGTGGATGCCACCGCCTTCGTTGACCAGGGCCGAGGGAAGGTGGCGGGCTCCGGACCGGCCGGCGACCTCCGCACCGATCAGCGAGTCCTTGTCCCAGCGGGCCCAGTCCTGTCCGCCCCAGCCGTTGAAGACCCAGTCGACCGCGCCGAGGCGCCCTGCTTCGTCCAGCACGAACGTCGGGCCGATGTCCCGCATCCAGGCGTCGTTGAGGTCCGCGGGGAGAACCTCAACGGCCGGATCCAGGTAGCGCGCGGCGGTGTCGACGTCGTCGGGGGTCACCACCACGGTGACCGGCTCAAATTCGACGGCGGCATTGGCGACGGCGGCCCAGACGGATCGCGCTGCATGGGCGTCTTCTTCCGTGTCACCGAGGGTGTACCCGCCGGTGGGGAACGCCATCCAGATTCGCTCCTGCGGCGCCGTCTCGGCGGGCATGCGCCAGCGGCTCATGCGGTCACCTCTGTTTCAGCCGGCGCGGCCACCGGTGCTTCGCCGCCGAGCGGCTCGCCGGGACGGACAGGTGCCGTGAGTCGACCGTAGGTGTCGGGGCGCCGGGTAGCAAGGAACGGGAACAGCGTGAGCCAGTCCTTGCGCTGGTCCAGGTCCAGGTCGGCGACGAGGACGGCGGATTTATCGCGGGGAGCCTGCGCCAGGATCCGGCCGTACGGGTCCGAGATGAAGGAGGAGCCGTAGAAGTTCAGCGTCCCCTCGCTTCCCCAGCGGTTCGGCGCCACCATGAACAGGCCGTTGGCGATGCCGTTGCCGACGATCACCTGCTGCCAGAGGGGCTGGGTGTCAAAGTCCGGATGGTCCGGCTCCGAGCCGATGGCCGTGGGGTAGACCAGGATCTCGGCCCCGCCCAGGGAGTACAGGCGCGCGAGTTCCGGGAACCATTCGTCCCAGCAGGTGGGCATGCCCAGCCGCGCGCCGCCCAGTTCGGCAGGGGAGTGGACCTCGTAGGCGTCCTCCACGGCCGGGCCCTGTCGGAAAAACTTGTCCTCGTAGTAGCCGGCGGTCACCGGGATGTGAAGTTTGTGGGTCCGGGCGAGCAGTTCACCCTCGGGGGACACCAGGATGGACGTGTTCAGTCCCAGGCCGTCGTCCGAGCCGTCCGGATTCTCCGCACGCTGGTACAGGGAAGCGTGGATGCAGATGCCGTGCCGGCGGGCGGCCTCAGCGGCGAAACGGAACGTGGGGCCGGTCAGCAGCTCCTCGGCGAGGTCCGACGGGCGGGGGCGCGCGGCCCAGGAGCGTGACGTGTCGTTTTCGGGGAGGGTGTCCGCCGGGTAACGGGAGAGCGTGAGTTCCGGCAGGAAGACAACGGTGGCCCCCAGCCGGGCTGCGCGTCCGATGCCCTCGTCCAGTTCTGCGCGGAGTTCCGCGGCATCGGCGTGCCAACGGTGCTGAACCACTCCGATCCTCAGCGCAGGGCGTGCCGAGGGCTGGGTCCGCGCGAGGGAATCAGGCGGGGTAAGGCAGGTGATTTCAATCATGGTGAATACTCCAGTGAGACGGCGGTCACTAAATGAATGACGTTCATTTAGTATCCACGCCATGCCGCCGGATGGCAAGGAAAAAATGAACAAACATCATTTTGTTAAGCCCGGCGCGAGAATCGGTGGCGCCGCTGTGGCGGCTGGGATAGTTTCGAATTACCCGAGAAACCGCTGACACCAGGAGGATCAATGAAGGCATCACCGACGCTGACCAATAATCTGCAGGCTGTGCTCGCGGACCTTATTGAACTGCACATCCAGGGCAAGCAGGCGCACTGGAACATCGTGGGAACGAACTTCCGCGACCTTCACCTGCAGCTGGATGAAATCATCGACGCCGCGCGGAACTTTGCCGATGACATGGCCGAGCGCATGCGCGCGCTCCATGCCCTGCCGGACGGCCGCAGTGCCACCGTGGCGGAAACCACCAGCCTCGCCCAGTTCCCGCAGGGCCTGATCAGCACCAAGGACGCCGTTGACCGCATCGTGGCCGCCCTTGAGGCCGCAGTGGGCACCATGCGCAAGGTCCACGACGAGGTTGATGAGGAAGATCCCACCACTGCGGACCTGCTTCACGAGTTCATTGCCAAGCTCGAGCAGTACGCCTGGATGGTGGGCGCGGAGAACATGAAGGCCTCGGCCAGCGTGACCACTCCCGACAGCAAGTAACCCCCGACGGCACGCTAACGCCGCAGGAAAAAGGGTTGTGACGCCCTTATTCGCTCGCAGCCGCCAGGGAAGCCCGGCACCGGATCATCCGGCGCCGGGCTTCCCTTTTGTCGGGCTGGCCTTTATCGAATAGGGCTGACTGCTACTTCGCCTTGGGTACTCCGCGGAGTACGACGGCGACCAGGACCGCCGCCCCTGCCATCAGCCCCAGCGCAATGGACGCCGTCACGTGGACGCCCGAATCAAACGCCACCCGGGCGGCGGATGTCAGGGCGTCCGCCAGCGGCGCCGGCAGCGAGTGGGCCAGCTCGACTGCCCCCGTCAGCGTTTCGCGGGCCTGGGCGACGTCGTGGGCAGCGCTGCCGGTCCCCGACATGCTGATGCCCTCCGGCAGAACCAGGTTCTGCTGATAGGACGCAGTGAGGATCGAGCCAAGGATGGCTGTGCCAAGCAGCGAGCCAATCTCATAGCCTGTTTCCGATATGGCGGCTGCCGCGCCCGACTTTTCCGGCGGGACGGCCCCCAGGATCAGGTCGTTGGAGATGGTTTCCGCCGCGCCCACGCCCAGGGCAAGGATCAGGAGGGCGCCCAGCAGGAGGGCCGGCCCGCCTGAGTGATCCCCAAAGGCCACCACGAAGTAGCCTGCCGCGCTGAGCGACAGGCCCCCGGCGACTACGAAGCCGGGCCGTACCTTCCGCACCAGCGGTACCACGAGCAATCCGGCGGCCACGGTGGCGATCAGGGCCGGGATCATGGCTATTCCGGATTCCGTCGGGCGCTGGCCTTCCAGCAGCTGGAGGTGCTGGGCCAGGAAAAGAATGAAGCCGTTGAACGAAAACAGCGCCAGGACGTTGGCCGTGATGGCCGTGCTGAAAATCCTGTTCCCGAAGAGACTCACGTCCAGCAGCGGGCTCCGTAGCCTTTTCTGGCGCCGGACGAAGACATAGCCCATCAATAGCCCGGAGGCGATGATCGTGGCGGGTGCGACCCCGAATCCCTCGGTGGCCAGCGACTTGATGCCGTAGACCACAGGAACCATCGTCAGCAGGGACAGGGCGATGCTGGCGATGTCCGCCGTGCCGGGCCGGGGGTCCCTGGACTCGGGAATGAAAACAGGGCCGAAGGCCAGGATGGGCAGCATGATGGGCACTGCCACCAGGAGGATGGCGCCCCACCAGTACTGCTCGACGAGCCAGCCGCCGAAGATCGGGCCCAGTGCGGCACCGCCCGAGAATCCTGCTGCCCAGATGGCAATGGCAAGCCGCCGCCGGTTGGGGTCCGGGAAAATGTTGCGGATCAGGGACAGGGTGGACGGCATCAGCATCGCACCGAAAAAGCCCAGTGCCGCGCGTCCGGCGATGAGCCATTCCGCGCTGGGGGCGAAAGCGGTGGCTGCGGACACCGCGGCGAAGCCCGTGCTGCCGATCAGGAGGAGCCGGCGGCGGCCGATCCGGTCGCCAAGACTCCCCATGGCCACGAGGAGCCCGGCGAGGACCAGGGGATAGGCGTCCACGATCCAGAGCAGTTGTACGCCGCTGGGCTCCAGGCTGCGGGCGATCGCGGGCAGCGCGAACGTCAGGGCGGTGTTGTCGACGGCGACCAGCAACACCGGAAACATCAGCAGCCCAAGGGCCAGCCATTCGCGTCCCGGCTTCGGGGCGCCAAGCTGCCGGCCAGCCGGCTGCCGGCCGGCAGGCTGGTGCGGGGCGCGGATGGAAGCGCCGGCGGCGAGGTCCTGCGTGGCCGGCGTCGAAGGTGAGGAGAAGATTCCCATGTAATAACTGTACCGTCTGGACGGTATAGTTAAGAAATGAGCCCGGGCCACCGGGCATGATAGGAACCATGGCCAGAAAACCTGTCGCACGCGAGGCCGTGCTCGACGCCTTTGAATCCCTCCTGATTGAAGTGGGCGAACGTGCCGCCACCCTGGATGCCGTGGCGAGGCGGGCCGGCGTTTCCAAAGGCGGCCTCCTTTACCACTTCCCGAACAAGGAGGCCATGATCTCGGCGCTCCTGGAGCGCATGGATCGGCTGGTCGCGGAGGACGTTGAAATCATGGCCAACGCTCCTGAAGGGGCGGCGGTGCACTTCATTAAGTCCTCCCTCTGGGCCGACACCCCGCTGGACCGGGTCTTTGTGGCCGCCACGCGGCTGGCCGAAGTGGCGCACGAGGAAACCCTGCACCGATTCGCTGCCGTGCAGGGCGCCTGGCTGGGGCTGCTGGCCGGGGACGTTGGCCCGGCGATGGCCAAGGCCGTGCTCTATATGGGCGATGGACTGTATTTCAATGCCATGCTCGCCAGCGGTCCCGGCGCCTCCCCGCCCGAAATGAGCGGCGACGTCGACAGCCTCCTGGCCGCCGTCGAACGCCTCCGCGGCTGACCGCCGGGCGGCTGCCGAACCCGCCGTTCCGGCCCGCCGCTCCGGAGGTGCGTAACGCGGCGCCGGCGTGGCCCCCGGAGTTTGCAGACGCGTCTCCGGCGTAGGACAATAGACGCTGTGACTGTTGTCACCGCAAACTAAATATGCCTTTGATCTGCGGCGGGAGAGTTCTGCAAGTAGGTACAAGCAGGCGCCGTAGGAGCAAATCCTCCCCAGGAATCTCTCAGGCCCATGTACCGCCGCGGCAAGGCAACTCTGGAAAGCAGCAGGCTGTCCGATCCGCGTCCCCAACCCTGTTGAGGACGCGGAACCCTGACATGCTGTGCTCACCGACGGTGCAAGCGGACCCATGCGAAAGCACGGCTCAGCGGAAACTCTCAGGTCCAATACAGAGAGGGGAGGAACCCGAATCGATGTGGCGTACCCTGCGCCGCCTTAGTTATGGAGTTCCTTGTGACTGTCAATTCAGCCTCCACTTCCTTCGTTGACCGCCATATTGGCGCGCGCCGCGAAGCCGACGTCGACGCGATGCTCAAGGCTGTCGGCTACGACACCGTTGACTCGCTGGTGGACACGGCCGTTCCGAAGGATATCCGGCAGGATTCGCCGCTGGAGCTCACCGCGGCCCTCAGCGAAGTGGAAACCCTGACCGAGCTGCGCAAGCTTGCCGCCAAGAACAAGACTGCCGTGCAGATGATCGGCCAGGGCTACTACGACACGGTCACGCCGCCGGTGATCCGCCGCAACATCCTCGAAGCGCCGGCCTGGTACACGGCCTACACTCCCTACCAGCCCGAGATCTCCCAGGGCCGGCTCGAAGCCCTGCTGAACTTCCAGACCATGGTGCAGGACCTTGTGGGCCTGCCCATCGCCAACGCCTCGCTGCTCGATGAAGCCACCGCCGTGGCAGAGGCCGTGCTGATGATGCGCCGCGCCAACAAGAACAAGGAAGCCCACGACGGCAAGACCGTCCTTGATGCCGACTGCCTCCCGCAGACCATCGCGATCGTCAAGGGCCGTGCGGAAGCGCTCGGCTTCGAGGTTGAGGTTGCCGACCTGTCCACGGGACTGCCTGACGGCGTCATCAACGGCGTTGTCCTGCAGCAGCCCGGCGTCTCCGGCCGTGTGTTCAACCACTCCGAGGTCATCGCTGCCGCGAAGGAACGCGGCGCGCTGGTGACCGTCGCCGCCGATCTCCTGGCCCTGACCCTCATCACCCCTCCCGGTGAGCAGGGCGCTGACATCGCCGTCGGTTCCGCCCAGCGCTTCGGTGTTCCGCTGTTCTATGGCGGCCCCCACGCCGCTTACATGGCTGTCCAGAAGGGCCTCGAGCGCTCCATGCCGGGCCGCCTGGTGGGCGTCTCCAAGGACTCCACCGGACTCCCGGCCTACCGGCTTGCCCTGCAGACCCGTGAGCAGCACATCCGCCGCGAGAAGGCCACGTCCAACATCTGCACCGCGCAGGCCCTGCTGGCCATCGTCGCGTCCATGTACGCCGTCTACCACGGCCCGGAAGGCCTGAAGGCGATCGCGGAGACCGCCCACGGCCACGCCAGGACCCTCGCCGCTTCCCTGAAGGCCGCCGGCCTGGCCGTCCAGCACACCAGCTTCTTCGACACCGTCACCGTTTCCGTCCCGGGCAAGGCAACCGACATCCTCGCTGCCGCCGAAGCCAAGGGCATCAACCTGCGCGGAATCGACGCCGACACCGTCGGCATCTCAACTGATGAGGCAACCACCGAAGCCGTCGTGGCCGACGTGCTGGCCGCCTTCGGCGCGTCTGTCGCAGACGCTGGCTCTGACCAGGCCGCCGGCTTCGGCCTGGAGGCCGCCGTCGAACGCTCCTCCGAGTACCTGCAGCACCCCGTCTTCCACACCCACCGCTCCGAAACGCAGCTCCTGCGGTATGTCCGGAAGCTCTCGGACCGTGACCTCGCGCTGGACCGGACCATGATCCCGCTGGGCTCGTGCACCATGAAGCTGAACGCCACGGCCGAGATGGAAGCCATTTCCTGGCCCGGGTTTGCATCGATCCACCCGTTCGCCCCGGATTCCCAGACCGAGGGCTGGCGTGAACTCATCGCCGACCTCGAGGCCCAGCTGACCGAAATCACCGGCTACGACCAGGTGTCCATCCAGCCCAACGCCGGATCCCAGGGCGAGCTGGCCGGCCTGCTGGCCATCCGCGGCTACCACCTGTCCCGCGGCGACGACCAGCGCAACGTCTGCCTGATCCCGGCGTCGGCCCACGGCACCAACGCGGCCTCGGCCGTCCTGGCGGGCATGAGGGTGGTTGTGGTGGCCACGGCTGCCGACGGCACCATCGATCACGCGGACCTGAACGCCAAGATCGAGCTGCACAAGGACGCGCTGTCCGCGATCATGATCACCTACCCGTCCACCCACGGCGTGTACGACGCCGACGTTCGCGAAGTCTGCGACGCCATCCACGCGGCCGGCGGCCAGGTGTATATTGACGGCGCCAACCTGAACGCCCTGGTGGGCCTGGCCCAGCCCGGCAAGTTCGGCGGCGACGTGTCCCACCTGAACCTGCACAAGACCTTCTGCATCCCGCACGGCGGCGGCGGCCCGGGCGTCGGCCCGGTCGCGGCCAAGGCGCACCTGGCTCCGTTCATGCCGGGCAACGCGGCTGATCCGGCCAACGGCGCGGACGGCACCCCCATCTCCGCGTCCAAGTACGGATCCGCCGGCGTGCTGCCCATCTCCTGGGCCTACGTGAAGCTGATGGGCGGCCGTGGCCTCACCGACGCCACCAAGTCCGCGCTGCTCGCTGCCAACTACATTGCAGCCCGCCTCAATGATCTCTTCCCGGTCCTGTACACCGGCGCGGGCGGCCTTGTGGCGCACGAGTGCATCCTGGACCTCCGAGAGCTGACCGCCAAGACCGGCGTCACGGCCGAGGATGTGGCCAAGCGCCTGATCGACTACGGCTTCCACGCACCCACCCTGGCCTTCCCCGTGGCCGGCACCCTGATGGTGGAGCCCACCGAGTCCGAGGACCTGGCGGAGATCGACCGGTTCATCACCGCCATGATCTCGATCCGCGCGGAAATCGATCAGGTGGCACACGGTGACTTCACGCTCGCGGACAGCCCGCTGCGCAACGCGCCGCACACGGCCGCCGCCGCGATCAGCACGGACTGGAACCGCGGCTACCCGCGCGAGCAGGCGGTGTTCCCGGTGCACTCCCTGAAACAGGACAAGTACTTCCCGCCGGTCGGCCGGATCGACGGCGCCCTGGGCGACCGCAACCTGATCTGCTCCTGCCCTCCCATCGAAGACTTCGAAAACTAAGGAAGCCTCCTATGTCTGAGAACTACACAGCACTCCACGAAGAGCACAAGAAGCTCGGCGCTTCCTTCACCGACTTCGGCGGCTGGCAGATGCCCCTCAAGTACAGCTCCGAACTGGCAGAGCACCACGCCGTCCGCAAGTCCGCGGGCATCTTCGACCTCTCCCACATGGGCGAAGTCTGGGTGACCGGCCCCGAGGCCGCGACCTTCCTCGACTATGCCCTTGTGGGCAAGATTTCGGCGATGGCCGTCGGCAAGGCCAAGTACTCGCTGATCTGCAACGAGGACGGCGGCATCATCGACGACCTCATCACCTACCGTCGGCCCGCTCCGGCGGAGGCCGGACAAGACAGCACTGACAGGTTCCTCGTGGTGCCGAACGCCGGCAACGCCAAGGTGGTGGCCGATGCCCTGGCTGAGCGGGCTGCAGACTTCGACGTTGTCGTCGACGACGTTTCGGCCGCCACTTCGCTGGTCGCCGTCCAGGGTCCCAAGGCCGAAGGCATCCTGCTCCGCCTGGTTCCCGCCGCGCAGCACGAGCTGGTCACCGGCCTGAAGTACTACGCCGCCGTCGAAGTTCCCTTTATGGTGGCCGGCCGCAGCACTGACCTCCTGCTGGCCCGCACCGGTTACACCGGCGAGGACGGTTTCGAGATCTTCGTGGAGAACGACGACGCCGCCGCCCTCTGGCAGGCCATCGTCGCCATCGCGGACGAAGGGGAACTGACGCCTGCCGGCCTGGCCTCCCGCGATTCGCTCCGGCTGGAAGCCGGCATGCCGCTGTACGGCAACGAACTCTCCATCGACGGCGACCCGTTCGCCGCCGGCCTGGGACCCGTCGTCGCGCTTTCCAAGGAAGGCGACTTCGTGGGCAAGGCGGCACTGGCAGCCAAGATGGAAGCCGGCGCAGGATCAACCAGCGGCCGCAAGCTTGTTGGGCTCAAGGGCCTCGGACGCCGTGCCGGACGGGGCCACTACCCGGTCCTCAAGGACGGCAACGTCGTAGGCGAGGTGACCTCCGGCCAGCCCAGCCCGAGCCTCGGCTACCCGGTCGCCATGGCCTACGTCGATGTCGAGTTCACCGAGCCCGGCACCGCCCTGGACATCGACCTCCGGGGCAAGGCGGAGGCGTTCGAAGTGGTCGCACTGCCTTTCTACAAGCGCCAAAAGTAGCCCACCGCCACCGGCCCGGCCGTGGCTGGCCCCAGGGCCGGTGGCCCCGTCGGGGCTGACAGCTCATCTTTTGGACAAACGGACAAGGCAAGACCGCTTTGGCTTCCCGCCTTCGCAAGCCACGGTGCTGGGGGATGGACCGCCTGCCGGAGGTGGGCTTCGGCACCTCGACAAGCTCGATCATTGGGGGTTGAGCTTGTTGAACCTCCAGTCCAGAAGTAGCCTCCCCACCCGACCACAGTAGTAACGAGATTAAGGAACGTAATGGCAAAAGTTGCCCTTGAACTGCAGTACTCCGACGAGCACGAGTGGGTTGCACGCGAGGCCGGGAACCTTGTTTCCATCGGCATCTCCGCCGTGGCCACCGATGCCCTCGGTGACATCGTGTATGTGGACCTGCCCGAGGTCGGTTCCGCGGTGACTGCGGGGGAGACCTGCGGTGAGGTGGAGTCCACGAAGTCCGTCTCGGACCTGTACTCCCCGGTGACCGGCGAGGTCACGGAGATCAACCCCGCCGTTGTCGACGATCCGGCGCTGATCAACAGTGATCCGTACGGCGCCGGCTGGCTGTTCCGGGTTGCCGCCGAGTCCGAGGGGCCGCTTATGTCGGCCGAGGAATACGCGTCCAAGAACGGCGGCGAGCTGTGAGCGGGGCAGGTGCCGCAGGCACCGCAACGGTGGCTTTCGAGCAGGTCGTATCGCCGTCCCTGGACGCGCAGCTGTCCGTGTTGGATCCGGAGATCGCGGCGAAGATCGACGACGAACTGGGCCGCCAGCGCACGGGCCTGGAGATGATCGCGTCGGAGAACCATACGGCCGCGGCGGTGATGCAGGCGCAGGGTTCGGTGCTGACGAACAAGTACGCCGAGGGCTACCCGGGCAAGCGGTACTACGGCGGCTGCGAGCACGTGGACGTGATCGAGCAGCTGGCGATCGACCGGGTCAAGGCCCTGTTCGGCGCCGAGTTCGCGAATGTCCAGCCGCACTCCGGTGCGCAGGCGAACGCCTCGGTGATGCACGCTCTGATCAAGCCGGGCGACACGATCATGGGTCTGAACCTGGCGCACGGCGGGCACCTGACGCACGGGATGAAGATCAACTTCTCCGGCCGGCTGTACAACGTGATCCCGTACCAGGTCCGCGAAGAGGACCACCGGATCGACATGGCCGAGGTGGAGCGCCTGGCGCAGGAGCACAAACCTCAGCTGATTGTTGCCGGCTGGTCCGCCTACGCCCGGCAGCTGGACTTCGCCGGGTTCCGCCGGATCGCCGATTCGGTGGGGGCGTACCTGATGGTGGACATGGCGCATTTCGCCGGGCTCGTCGCCGCGGGGCTGCACCCGTCCCCGGTCCCTTACGCGCACGTGACCACGTCCACGACGCACAAGACCCTGGCCGGTCCGCGCGGCGGGATCATCCTGACCAACGACGCCGCGATCGCCAAGAAGATCAACTCCGCGGTGTTCCCGGGCCAGCAGGGCGGGCCGCTGGAGCACGTGATCGCGGGCAAGGCCGTGGCGTTCAAGATCGCCGCGTCCGCGGAGTTCAGGGAACGCCAGGAACGCGTCCTGGCCGGTGCCCGGATCCTGGCCGAGCGGCTGGTCCAGCCGGACGTGACCGCCAAGGGGATCAACGTGATCTCCGGCGGCACCGACGTGCACCTGGTCCTGGTGGACCTGCGCAACTGCGAGCTCAACGGCCAGGAAGCCGAGGACCGCCTCGCGGAAATCGACATCACGGTCAACCGCAACGCCGTGCCGTTCGACCCGCGCCCGCCGATGGTCACCTCCGGGCTGCGCATCGGCACCCCGGCCCTGGCCACCCGCGGTTTCGGCGAAGCGGCCTTCGCCGAAGTTGCGG
Organism: Arthrobacter sp. ISL-69; assembly: GCF_018613775.1. NCBI lineage: Bacteria > Bacillati > Actinomycetota > Actinomycetes > Micrococcales > Micrococcaceae > Arthrobacter > Arthrobacter sp. ISL-69. Next base: position 28 of record NZ_JAGGPO010000045.1, on the reverse strand, counting down.
ACATCATCGCCGAGGCCCTGATCTCCGA
>NZ_JAGGPO010000044.1:0-26400 GCF_018613775.1 Arthrobacter sp. ISL-69 | reverse complement strand
CCCATGTCCCGAGACATCACACTTCGGATCGAGCCGTACATCGGTCGGATCGGGCCAGATTCCGTATGTTTCCGGGGGCGTGGCGGGTTTGCAAGTTCGACTCCCACTTCGGGCACGATCTGGTCCGGAGGCCGACGGTCCGCTGGTCACGAAGGAGTTCCCCACGCCGGGAACTTTGCGGAGAGCTACCGCAACCGCCATTGCGGTAACCGCTGCGAGCGGCGGTGGCACGGCCTGGCCACGGGACCGCGTCATGCGTTGGACATCGCGGCGCCAAGGGGCCTTCCGGCTCGCCAGTAGTTGAGGCTTACAGCGATTCCGCCCAGGAGCATCGCCAGCCCGGTCAACAGTACGACCGTCAAGAGTTGCAGACCGTCGAATTCGAGCCAATCCAGCATACCGATCAGCGCCCCGCCGAAACCGGCGAGCCACAGGTCACAACGCCATGTGAAGCACACCCAGCGCCAGAACGCCCCGTTCCCTTCATCCACCTGTGTGTCAGGATTCCGCCGGAGCCAGGCGAGAAAGTACGCCTTCTTGATGAGAGAGGTGACGATTATCGCGAACAGGCCGCTGGCGACCGCCCCGTAGAAGCCGAGGGCTAGCCACACGGCGGTCGAGTTTTCGTCGCGGAGACCGGCTGGCCATCCTCCACCCGCCATGCTGCGCAGCGGAACCAAAATCAGGAGCGCCCAGGCGGCCAGGGGAACGAGGCTCCAGAGGCCGTGCGCCCAGAGCGCGAGCGGCCGGTAGATCGCGAGGACGGACCTGCCGCGCAGGCCGCTGGTGGGCAGTTCGTACATTTCACCTCGCCGGCGCAGTAGCCGGGGATGAGGAAGCAGGTGGCCGTCACCAGCAGAATGCCGGGCCCGGCGATGAGGGCCGAGAGCCCCGACAGCTTGCGTTCGACGAACCCGAACTCCGCCCTATACGTTGGCGTTTGGCGATGCGGGCCAGCGCCTCGGCCTGGAGCGTCGCCGTGTTGAGAATGATGACGGTGAGCAGGGCCATACCGCTCAGACCCAACACCAGGCCGACGCCCAGGAGTACGAGTCCACGTCCGGTCCGGGCGGGTGCGGCGCCCGGCGGCGCTGGGGCAGGAGCGGCAGGTGGGATGGGTGAAGAAGCGGCGCTCACGCAGCACACTCTCTGTACACGGACGCGGCGCGCAGGGGCCGGTCCAAAAATTTCGTGAGGAAGTAAGCGACTGAGGAGCGCCGAACGAAAATTTTGGGTCGTGAGCGGCGCATGGCGCCCTGGTTGCGCGGAGGATCCGCCCAGCGATGATGGGGATCAGAATGACAAACAGCGAAGATGCTTCTGGTGGTTCATGGATGTGGGGGAGCGAGGCGGCATGATTCGAGTGGTGCCTTGCCTGAATACGTGTTGAAGCCGCCACAGCCGTCCGCACGCATACTGCTATTGGAACGCCGGATGAGCCCAGCAACCACAGGAATTTATCCATCGTTTACAGAGCGTGGCAGTGCCCACGCCGGTCATGAGCTCCTCCTCAGTTCTCGGCGTTGGCACTACCGGCATGGCCAGATCGCGGAGAAACGTCAAACATGGAACTCCCACAGCGGACGGAAACTTCGAGGGCCATGAGTTGGGGGCGTATCCGGAACCGGCGGGCAGTCCCGTGATCTCGCGGGTCCCGGCCGGCCGGCAATAATTGGACCGCTGCCAGTCACGCCACGTCCAACAAGGAGGTCCGCTTGCAAAGCTCTGATAAGAACGCATATGTCGTCCAAGCATTGTGACCACAGAGTTGCTCTAGGCTGCTGTGTACCGTCCGGATCCTCGGTTCAAGGTGGTGGTGAGGACGGACAATGGCGTAGGTTCTGGGCGCCTGCTGCATGCGCAGGAGGCCCCGTGACCTGGCTGATGCGGGCCCCTCCTCACGGAGAGCTGAGGTTGAGCGCTGCCAGTTCCCTGGCGGCGGCACTAAGGCCATCATTAGATTGTCAGAGTGCTTCGTTCCGAACGGAGAAGATCATGATTCGGGCGCTGCTATGCAAGCTGACCATTCGCCACGAATGGCACATCGAACACGCCGAAGACGGCGGCCTAAATAAGCGGTGTCTGCGTTGCGGCAAAGATGACGACCGCGGTGGCGGCGGACACGGCGCTCCTGGCGCTTGGGCCGGGCCGCCAGGGATGGGCTAGTTCCCAGTCCAACCAAGCTTTGGGCAGCCTGCTTGAGTAGCGTGGCCGCGCCGCTGCCGTCATCCAGGACATCATTCTGGGCAAAGGTCGTCCAGAGTGGTTCGAGCAAAGTCCACAAGGTGGTGGACTTCGTAAACTGCTCCTGCTTCTGATCCGATGTCCCCGGGTCTGTTCGCCACGAGGAGAGTTAGCTGACGGGTGCCGTCCGCGCTTGCCATGGAGATACCTGTATAACCAGCCGTTCCGGCGCCGTGGCCGTAGTACGAGCCGCGGGTGCAGGAGTCATCCCACAGGTAAAGGCCGAGGCCGTACTCAGACGTACCGCCGTCCTTCATCAGTGCTACGGCTTCCCGTTTCAACAACCGATTTTGCAGGAGGGCCGTGTAGAAAGCATTGACCTCACTCACTGTGGAAAACATGCCTCCTGCGGCGAAGTTGATCATGAACTCCGGTTGCGTGACATCCAGGTGCGTGCCGTCAGCAAGAACGTAGCCATGGATCATGTCCGAAACGTCCTCCCAGGGACTGCCAGAAGGCGTCTTCGCTTTCGGGCGGACGGGCGAAAAGGCTCCTGCAGGGATGTTGCGTGCGCAGCAGGTCGATGGTCTGTGTGCCGAGCCCCTGGCGGCGGTGTCCGTCGGCGACTTCCATGAAGTCGATCTCCAGTCCGTTGGCCGGCTTCCGGGACCCCGTAGCCGGGATCAAGTTCCGGGTGATCGACGACGATCAGGCGGACGACTTCCTCCCCGGCCCGAGTGAAGCTGTAGAACAGGTCCGAGGGGGAGGCGGCGATGATTCGTTGGCCTGCCAGCAGGCCTGTGTGAAGTCCTCTGATGCTTCGAACGGTGAGAGCACTGAATGTCCGTGCGGTGCCGGCCAGACCTGCCTGATCACTAGTTGATTGCTCACGGGATCAATTTAGACCCGGGCGGTCCCTTGGAGCACCCCTAGGACGGGAATTCGCGGAGGGTGGCTGCGACGGCTCTGACGGCGGCAGGGTCTTCCGCCCAGGACCGGCCTGAGCAGGTGCAGGCGTGGAAGTTGGTCACCTTCGAGCCTTTGGCTGCCTCAGTGAGTTCGTCCCAGGCAGCCTGAAGCTCATCCAGGTGTGTTCCGGTGACAAGGGTTCGTTTTTAGCAGCGGTGGCCGGAACGCGGCTCACAGGGACCGGTGTCTACGGCTTTCCGCTGAAAGAGACTTCTGAGGCCCATTTCTGTGTCCCTTCTGAGTGCGCGAGCGGCGGCCGGAGTATCAATGCGCTGCTTTCCGCTGCGCTCCAACCAGTATTGGTCGTCCGCTGGCGCGGCCGGCTGTTGGTTTCAGGGCTGTCCGTCTCAGAGCTCCGGCTATCCCACGACCGGGGTGTCACGACGATGCTCCTATAGGCGTCAAATTGAACATGGCAGTTTGATTCAGGACTGGTGTGACGTGGTTGCCCCGCTGAAAGTCGCTTCCAATCCAGGGTGCTCGTTCCGCCGCCGTGAAACACTCTTTCTCGGACTCATGACTCGGACCGCCATTTCCTCAAACGGAACGGCCACGATAGCTGAGGCTGCGGCGTCTTCTGCGCGGTGATCGCAGCAGCCAACAGTCCAGAGTTGGTGCAGGCGACTGTCCCGTCTTGGCTGTCCCGATTCCAAGGTTGTGGGACGGGTGCGGCGGTGCAGTAGGGGTGGCTTGTGGAAAAGTGACATATCCGAGGCAAAGGTCGTGTTCTTCGACGTGGCTTGTTAGTAGATGACGGTGCCGGTGGTCGCCACGGTGGTGCCGGAAACGGCGTTGCGGCCGCTGACCTCGAGCTGGATTCCTGTCCGCCGCAGCGGTGTCTCCAAGGCCGTGGAAAGGTCCGGAATGACTCTGGTGTTGATGCTGTGGAGGACGTCCTGAATGTCGGCGCGGTTGTTAACCGTGACTTTCATCGTGAGATCCGGTTCCCTGGCGGTGCCGCGCAGCAGCGCCGAGGAACCGACAACCCCGGGCAGGGTATTGATCTGGTTTTCCACCGCGGCGCCCAGCACCGAGGCATCACATAGCGTGATTCCAGAGGCGGGGTCCTGATGCAGCCGGTACCTGTCGGCGGGATTCCTTCGTGGAATCTGTGCCAGAATCCACAACAACCCCAGGCCGCCCATGAGAACCCCGGCCACCAGGACAATGGCCGTAACAGAGGCCGGCTCGAAGACCGTGTGCAGGTCCCCTGTCACGACGCGACCCTCTGCAGCGACCGTTGCAGGGCTCATGGCGTGCAGCGCTCCGCTGGCCGCCAGCAATATCAGGACACCGCCGGCCAGGGCGAGAATGCCAAGGATGACCAGCCAGGTGCGGTTCAGCGCTCCGGCGTGTTGTCGCATGGGGTTCCTTCTTTCCGGAATACGGGAGGATGGTTGCCGCGGTCATTCCTTGGACCGGACGGACGCCGTGACCTTCGGTACCGGGTTGAGCCCGGTACCGGCCAGGCGTTCCCTGACCACGGCAATGACACGCCCGCGCAGCTCCCCTGTTTCGTGCAGAGCCGTGGTCACGTTCAGGTGGACCGCGCGTGCCGAGGCCGTGGCCGATGCTGAACTGACGCCGTCGACATATCCACAGTGCGCCGCCGCGTACCGCGCAACGGCCCGCCGCGTCATGACAATCTCCTGCCCGCCCGCCACCGGGGTCTGCCCCCCGTCCCCGGGAGCCTGCAGCCGCAAGGCGTTAAAGCGGCCCGGAACCAGAGCTGCCGCCAGCAGGACGACTCCCACGACCGCCGCCGCAGCCCCGGCGGCCCAGACTCCCGGATCATTCCAGGTCAAACCGGCCAGCCAGTCCCGGGGGCCGGCCAGATACACCGGCCACGAACCCGTGACCAGCCGGGCCACTGCCGCCCATACCAGCGCCACGCCGGAGGCCAGAAGCAGCGTTCCCAGAATCAGGGCAGGACCAGCCCGGCTCGGACGGTGCCGCAGGGGCGTGGATTTCCCATCGTGCCGGCTCATAACAGCCTCCGGCGGCCGGTGGATTCCTCAGCAGGTTTCAGCCAGGACACTGTGATGTCGATCTGGCGTACCTCCACCCCGGTCAAGGCGTTGACGCGTTCGCTGATGCGGCGGCGCAACTGCTCGGTTACCTGGCGCAGCGGTACCGGGTAGAGCAGCCCTATTTCCACGCTGAGGGCGGCGATATTGCCCGCAAGCTCGACCGTGACTTTGGGCCGGGCGGAAAAGTCCGAATGTGCTCCGATGCCCAGAAACCCTCCGGAGGACCCGCCGGCAAAGGACTCTTCGCTCGCGACCTGACCGGCGATCTTCTCCACCACCTTCCGGTCAAGGACAGTGCGCCCCCGCGAATCCAGGTCCCGGGAGCCGGCAGGTGCTGCGGGGGTCGTCATCGGCTGGATGCTTTGCCGAACAGGGCCTGCAGATCCAGTTTCCCTTCCGCAAGTCGGCCCACTACCAGCCCAATCAGGCTGAAGAGGACCGCTATCACCAGGGCTGTAAAACCTCCGAAGGCCAAAACGATTCCTAATACCAAACCGATGGCCAGACACCATCGTGTAGTGGACATGCGGCACTCCTTCCAAAATCGGTTACCGCCCGAAAACGCGGCGGAGCGGGTGGTGGTTACTCCAGAGGCTTCCTGGCGTCCTCCTGTTCGGGCCGCTCATCCTCGGGTAGATGAACATCGGTGACGTGGACGTTCACTTCCAGCACCTCCAGACCGGTCGCGCGCTCCACCGACTGGATGACATTGCGCCGGATCCCCTGGCTCACCTCGACAATGGACGTTCCGTACTCGACGACGATGCTCAAGTCGATGGCGGTCTGGCGTTCGCCCTTCTCCACGCTCACCCCGCCGCTGACATTCGTCTGGGAACCGGGAATGCGCTCGGTCATCGCGCCGAACGCGCGCCGGGCAGCGCTGCCCATCGCATACACGCCGGGAACCTCACGCGTGGCCATGCCGGCCAGCTTCTGGACCACGGTTTCCTCAATGGTGGTATCCCCCCGGTCCGTGTGCAGCAGGTCAGTCGTTCGGCGCGTCTCAACGGGGGCGTCCCGTTTCTGCTCCTCCTGGGTTGCCACCATGCCTCCGGACTGTCCTGGGAGCTGTGGGGCTTCTGTCACGGGAACCATCTCCTCAATCAACCGATGCGATGTTGCCTACATGGTTAAAGACGCACGTCACCACCAAACGTCACGCGGAACGGCAAACTGTTTTGTCCCTGCTTCCCCCCGCACCGGGCATTCCCATTACCGGCCCCGTCTGAAAATATTGGTCTTAAGCCCCGGAACCCGGGTGGCGCGGTTCGGGGGCAGAAGGGGATAGCGGTGACGATGGATGAGCGTGAACCCGTTGTCCTGACCCGGCCCGAGGATCTGGACGAGGCGACCGTCGTCGCCCGGGCTCAGGACGGCAACCTGGACGCCTTCGAATACCTCGTCGAGGCGTATCAGGGCAGACTTTTCCGTCTCGCTTTCCGGATGCTCCATGACCGGGGAGAGGCCGAAGACGTCGTGCAGGACACCCTGGTTGCCTGCTGGAGAAAGCTGCCGCTGCTGACAAGCGTGCAGGCTTTCAGCGGGTGGCTTTACCAGATGGCCACCAACCGCTGCCTGGACAGTCTGCGTCGACGGTCCAGTCAGGCGGAGGTCGTCCAGGAACCGGTAACTCTGCAGACAACCGCGGATTCCTTCACCGGACCGGGAGCCGGAGGCGATCCCGCCCGCGAAGCGGAAATCTCCTGCGAGATCGACGGCCTGGCCACAGCGCTGCTAACCCTCCCGCCCGGGCAGCGCGCCTGCTGGATCCTGCGGGAAATCCACGAACGCAGCTACGCTGAAATAGCCGCAACGCTGAAGGTCAGTGAACCGACGGTCAGAGGCCGCCTCGCCAGAGCACGCACACAACTCGCGGAAAGGATGAGTCAATGGCAATAGACGAAACCATCCCCAGCCTGGGCTGTGGCCGCAGCATCGACGAGGTCTGGGCGACCATCAACCAGCCTCCCACCGCCCATGAAAACGGCTGCGCCCAGTGCCGGACGGCACGGGCCAGCCTGGCAAAGCTCGCGAAGGCCGCCCGCACGCTTCGGGACAACGATGCAGAAGACGCCTCCCTGCGGCCCCATCACGCCATCAAGGACGCCATCATGAACCTGGCCCGCGCCGAAGTCCGGAGGGGCAGACGGCTGCCCGTCTACCGGGCCGATCAGGGGGGCATCACGATCAGCGAACAAGCCATCACTTCAGTCATCTGGTTCGGCGCCGATGCCCTTGCGGGAGTACGGGCCCGTCGCTGCCGCGTCCATCCTGACCCGGCTACCGCGGACGACCCCCGCCCGGCCGGGACCGCCGGCATCTCGGTGAACCTTCGAATCGCCGTGGCCTCCGGCACCGACATCCCCGGAACCGCCGAGCTGCTGCGTCAGCGGATCATCAGCATGATCACAGCACACGTCGGACTCAACGCCGGAGCCGTCAACATCACCGTGGAGGATCTCTACGATGTCTGAGCATCCCCTCGAAGCCCGGCTGATCAGCAGCGACCTTATTGCCGACCTTGCTGCCCGCACCGCCCTCGATACACCAGGTGTCCTCCGGCTCGAACCGACCCTGAAAAACCTTCTCACCCACCTGGGAAAAGGAACAATCCAAAATCTCCGCAGAACAGACACCCGCAACACTCCCACCCGGCACGACGGCGTGTTCGTCACCGTCCACAACGGCATCGCCGACGTCCAGCTCGACATCGCCACCGATATCGCCTTCGCAGCCCTGAAGATCGCCCAGGCCGTGCGGGAGCAGATCGCCCGGACCATCAGCCACACCGGGCTCATCCCCGGGCGCATCGACATCTCGGTCCTGGCCATAGAGCACCCACCCACCGCCACAGCGGCTCCTCCTCCCAGGCCCCTCTGACCCGGACACCCGCAGGACGGCCACCCCACCATCATCGTTACGGATCCGCCCGACGATTCCGAACCACGGCACCGCACCCGGACTCCCGAGCGCTACCCCATCGACATGGAACCGGCATGAACTCTGAACCCAACAACCAGGAAAACCCGACCGAAGGCATCACGGCCGGAACCGGCCGCAACCAAGGCAAGACATTCTGGGCAACGGCCATCCTCCTCCCGCCGGCGCTGCTGCTGTGCGGGGTCTGGATGCTGCTGATTGCCAGCTACCTTCCCGCCACCGTGTTCTTCTTCGCCGCCATGGCCTCTCTGGCCTACTTCGCAGCCAGACGCCGGCCCGGCCGCAGCCCAAAAGACGGCCGACCCTAAAACCGGAAGCTCAACCGGCTTGGCACAGGCGGCCAAGGACCATGCCCGGCCGGGCGTACGGGGTGCTCCTCGGGCGCGGGGCGGCCAGTTGATCGACGGGTCACCGTTTTCGATATACCCTGACGGTGGCCTTGGTGGCACAGGGTGCGGGCGGGTCAGGCAGCGGCGACGGTCGCTGTTGATGCAACGACTTTGGGGGAGTCATATGACAGTTCAGCCTTTCACGGACCATCGCGAGCCGCTTCCGGAGCCCCCGGTCCGGCCCCGGACTTCTGAGCAGCATCGGGCCACGCCCCCGCTGGGTCTTGCGGAGTGCGGTTCAGATTTCTCCGTTGACCGCGTGAGCCGGGGAGTACACCGGATCATCCTGCGATCCAACGCACGCATCACCGAGGATGAGTGCGTCCGGTCAAGTGCGGAACTGCTGAAGCTCACCGGAGGAAAGCCCGCAGCCGTGCTTTTGCAGATCACCGGCGTCGGTTCTGTCAGTCGTGCAGCGATCAGCCTTTGCAGCGGAGGGACCCCCGTCACAGCGTTCGCCATCCTCGGTGGTACTCACGTGGACCGCGTCATGGCCCATTCCCTTATTCGGCTGGCTCCGCCCGAATGCCCCACCAGGTACTTCACGGAAGAAGAAGAAGCCGTCATCTGGCTCCGAATGTGGTGACCTTCGATAAGTTCCGCCACCGGGAGGGGACGTTCGTCCTGCCGAGTCCAGCTGCGGCGCTGACGTCGCTTCGTCAAGCGGCGCTGGCGCTACGCGGCTGGTATAGGTTCCCTTCCGGAGCATGGCGTAGAGGGTGTCGCAGCGTCTTAGGGCCAATGCCGCGAGGGCCTGGTGGTGTCGTTTTCCTTCGCTGCGTTTCCGGTCGTAGTAGGCCCGGCAGCCGGGGTCTTGAGGGAGGCGAAGGCGGAGAGGAACAGGACCCGTTTGAGTGCCTTGTTGCCTCTGCGCGAGGCGTGGTCACCGCGGAGGGAGGACCCCGAGCGCCAGGTGACGGGGAAAGGCCTGGATAGGAGGCGAGATGTCCGACGCTGGCGAAGTTCTTGCCGAGGACGTCGGTGAGGATCCGTGCGGCTGTCCTGAGGCCCACCGCCGGCTACGAGGGCGTGTTGCTGAACCCATCTGATGTTCGATGCGGTTGGTTCGTGTGATGGGCAATCGCTGTCTTGTAGCTGACGATGTGTGGGCCGTGATCGGACCGCTGTTTCCCGCCTGCAAGGGCAACGGGACCTCCCTGGACAGCCGGAGACTTCCTGGACCGCCAGTGCCCTGGCATCTGCCGCCGTCGCCTCGCACCCCCGCACGACGCCGGGCGCCGCGGAACCGGCACCCATCCGCCCCTGTCTTTCACCGATCGCCGGGCGTACCCTGAACCCACAGCCCGTACCGCGCCGGTATAGGGCAGTTGAATGCGGGATCACACATGAAGGGCATCATCGATGGAGATGGACATTCGGGACCACTGGGACCGGCTCAGCGCCGCCACTCGGCAATGGCTCACTGACAACCCCGGGTGCCTGATCCTGCCGCGCACCATGACGGAGAGGATCTGCCAGGAAACCGGCAGAAGCGCCGACTGTGACCAGCACGGACAAGCCACGCTCTCCCGGGGAGACCTTGACTTCATCCGGGCCAAGGGCAATCAAATCCCCGATACCGATTCGGAATACCGGTTCTTTGACGCAACGCAGCCTTGAACATGCGGTTCGGCCGGGTGCCCGGACTTCGGTGTGTGCCGCATGCCGCGCCTCTACCGGCAGTCGCGCGGCGGTCGCCGCCGCCATCCGCGGAGACCCTGCTGCCGCTGCCCCACCAGCCACCGCCCCGGCCGCCGCGAATATAACGGTCCGGATCAGCGTGTTCGCCGCACCGGCGCCCGCCTCCGGGACGGGCGGGGAACCGCAGGTCGAACACCGCCGGTGACACCCCGGCGATCCGTCGCTGAATCTGGCGGTGATCCCTGCCGCGGGCCGGCCAGGGTCCGGCTGAGGCCTCCTAGCCTCCGCTGTGTCGTTCGTTCCGTTCGTGCACGGTGGCGGCGGCCGCAGGATCCGAGCCAATGGGTTGTGCGGCAGCCTGACCGGCCCTACATTGGGGCATGACCACTTCCCCGGGCCGGCAACTTTTCTCTGAGCTTCAGAACCTGAGCACCGGCACGGCAGGAGCAGCGCGGTGCCGCGCCGAGGGAGGGCCGGGATGCGCATTGGTCTGATCGCTCCGCCCTGGATACCCGTGCCGGCGCCGGCGTATGGCGGCATCGAGGCCGTCGTTGATGTGCTGGCACGGGGCTCACCGCCGCGGGACACGAGGTCCTTCTGGCAACCGCGGCAGGCAGCACCTGTCCGGTCCCGCAGGTGCCAGGGGCCATGGCGGGGGACCCGGCAAGAATGGGGATGTGCGCTGACGAGCTCCGGCATAGTGTGTTCGCCTATGAGGCGATGGACGGCGTCGATCTGGTCCACGATCACACCCTCGCCGGGCCGCTGTACCGGCACGGGACGGATCAGAGACCCATCATCGCCACGGCCCACGGCCCACGGCCCACTCACCGGAGGGCTGCACGGGGTCTACCAGGCGATAGCCGCCGCCTCCTCACTCATTGCCATTTCCCACCACCAGGCCCGCTCTGCCCCCGACCTGAGGATCAGCCGGGTCATCCACCACGGCATCGACACCGCTATGGTTCCGGTCGGGAGAGGCGACGGGGGCTACGCATGCTTTCTGGGCCGCATGCACCCCGACAAGGGCCTGACCCAGGCCATCGCGGCCGCACGGCTGGCCCGGATGCCGCTGAGGATCGCGGCGAAAATGCACAATGGTGAGGAACACGAGTATTTCCGCACGGTCATCACACCTCCACTCGATCCTGATGTGGAGTTTCTGGGCGAGCTGAACACCAGGGACAAGTACGCACTGTTGGGCGGCGCCGTGGCGCTGCTGAATCCCATTCAGTGGCCCGAGCCTTTTGGCATGGTCATGATCGAGGCCCTGGCCGCCGGCACCCCGGTCATCGCCACTCTCCGGGGCTCTGCCCCGGAAATCATCGATGACGGCGCAACCGGCTTCCTGCGCGCCGGAATCCGCGAACTGGCCGCCTCCCTGAAAGAGGCCGGAACGCTGGACCGCCGCCGGTGCCGGCACGCGGCCGAGACACGCTTCAGCACCGAAAAAATGGTCTTCAAACACCTTCGACTCTACGAAGAGGCCCTCGCCGGCGGACCCGTTGCGGCCCCAACCGACAGCTCCGTTGGATACCAAAGACTCCCCAAACTGAAACAACGAAGCTCCATCAGTTAATACCTGGACAACAGAAGAACCTCTCCCGTTCAACAGATACGGACAAGCATGGACACCTCACGCTCAACCGCCGCGGTGGCCCGCCTCCGGCACGAAAGCCCGCAGAACGCCCTTTCAGGGTCGGCATGTGGATGGCGGGAACCGCCTGATCCTCCGCACGGGTGAGAATGTCAATCTGACTTGAGCCCACTTGACCTTGGGATTGCAGTCTTATTGGGGACCACTAAGCGTATGCCGGGACTGGCTGACCTTGGCGTCTGAGCGGCGGGGGACCGGCTTACGGGCGCGTTCCACGCGGATTTACCCAGGCAATGGCTGCCGGGACAACGGTATCTTTGCCACATGATCCTTAACGTTCATGAGCGGCACATTGCGGCGTCAGTTGCGGGAGGTAGGAACGCTGATCGATTATGCCGATACGTCAACGCCCATTCTGACTACGAAAGGGACTGTGGAATTAACGGTTGCGGTGGAAGCCCGCTTTGAACGCCTTCGCCATCACTTTCAGCGACCGATTCCCGGCAGCTGAAAGCTACTAAAAGAATGCCGGCTACCGGACGATGCTCACCGGGGTGGTTATCGAAACGGAAACCCCGACTCCACCACCCCGGGAGGAAAGCAGACCGCTGAAGCAGCGCGGCTATTGGAGAAGCCGGCCCCGGAACAGGGCATGCTCGCGGGGCTCGCACCCGTTTGGGCGTCCGCTGCGCGGTCGGCTGTCGGGAACCTGTGCGTCAGTCGCAGGGCTCCGGGCGCCCTGGCCCTGTTTGTCTACGACGATGCTCCTATAGGTGTCAAAATCAAAAACCAAACGTCGGCTGGGGGCCGAGTGTGCCGGATGAGTCTATAAATGGATGGCTCGGCCGCTTGCAGATTGTCACAGTCCCTAGCTAGCCGCGGGTCGGGCATTTGTTCTGCACTTCTTTGCGGGCATGGCAACGGTCCCCGGGCGACGGACGAAATTTCCTAACTTCGAAACCAGTTCAGCTCAGCCGGGGTGCTTGCCCACCGACGGCGGTGTTGGTGATGGATCCAGCGGCAAGGTCAGCCTGCCTACTAACGTAGGTGGCGGTACAGGTGACCGACGCGCCCGGTGCCAGGCTCGCTGAGGCTCGGGGCAGGTGACTTGGGAGAGATCGACCGTGCGGGAGTACCCGCCCTCGACGATGATGACATCGCTGAAAGGACACGCTGCAAGCGGGGGGCCAAGCGGCAAGCTTCCTCCGGACCTGCCGGTAGAGCCGTTCCCTAGAGTAAATTCGCTGCGAGGGTTCTGGCGATGAAGGTGCCGTACCGGTCAGCGGACCATCCTCTTTTGAGGACCAGGGTCTCGTACAGCTCCGCGGCAGTGCTTGCAAACATGACGTCTGCCGCTTCCTGGGCGCTTAGCTCTGGACGCAGGATCCCTCGGGCCGCTATTTGCTGCGCGTTGTGAAGCATCCGCCGGTAGCGTGCATCGTCGACTTCTTGCAGCAGGTCCGCCATGTCAGCATCACCGCTGGCCGCCGCCTCCCGGATTAGAAGGACAATCGGAGTCACGAGCGTGCTGACCTCGCTGTTCAGGCGGCCGAACTGCTCCATGAGCACCAGTGGGTCCGTGGTTGTCAGCTGCGCCAGATCGGAACGCTGCTGGGCAGGCAGCACGCCTGCACCCAGCAGGCTCTGTTCCTGAATGGCCCGCACGAGCCCGGGCTTGCCGCCGAAGTTCTTGTACACCGACTCCGGTGATACTCCTGCCGCGCGCGCGATCTCCGCGATTGTCGTGGCCCCAAACCCCTTCCCGAGGAACAATTCCCGCGCCCGCGCGAGCACCGTTAACCGCGACTGCTCGGCTAGTTGCTGCCGCCGTCGGGAATTGTAGGTTCGTTTCGGTGTGGCAGGCGTTGAGGCATTGACGCGGGGAGGCATGCAGTCTTAAGCTCCATTCAGTACAGTTCTCTGTACTGAATTATAACCCAGCAAATTTAGCCTCCTCTTCTCAGCCGAGGCACCAAGGAGCATTACCATGGGCACCCCTGGCGGTCTCGACCGCCTCCCCGACGGGCCGGTTCGGCGTATGTTCGCCGCAGCCCGACAGCACGACCTCGATGCCATGTGCGCCGAGTTCGCCGACGACTACGTCAACATCACGCCCAACCATCCCGCCCGCAGTTTCACCGGGAGAGCACAAGTGCGGTCCAACTGGTCCGGTCTGTTTGCGGGGATCCCGGACCTGACGCTTGAAATCCATGACGCGGCATCGGAGCCCAGCGGAAAGGTCTGGGTTGAGTGGAGCTCCGCCGGAACGCGCCGCGACGGCGTCCCTGTCGAACAGGCCGGCGTCGCGATCTTCAGCCTGCGGGAGGACTGGATCTCCGCCGTCCGGTTCTATCTCGAACCCGTTGAACGTGAATCCGGTGACGTCAACGCGGCCATACGCGCCCTCGTGGGAGCTGACACGGAAGGTGTGCGGCCATGATTCTCGTCGTTGGAGCTAGCGGCGAGCTCGGCGGCCGCGTTGCTGAACTGCTCCGCTCCGCGGGACATGAGGTCCGTTGTCTGGTGAGATTGAACAGCGACGAGGCCAGGCTGCGCGAAATCGGCGCGGAAGTTGTGCACGGGGACCTCACCGTACCTGCAAGCCTCAAAGCCGCATGTCAGGATACCGATACAGTCATCGCCACGGCCACGGCAATCACCCGACGCCTAGCCGGGACCAGCCCCGCGACCATTCAGGCGGTCGATGAAGAAGGCATGAGCTCCCTGGTGGATGCAGCCGAAGCCGCCGGCGTGCGCCGCTTCGTCTACATCTCATTCACAGGAGCCGACGCTGCAATAGGCACCCCCTTGGCACGCGCCAAACTGGCAACCGAGCGGCGCCTTGCCATCTCGTCACTGCAGCCCGTCGTTGTCCGTTCGGACGCGTTCCAGGAAGTTCAGTTCAGCCCAATGGCACGGTTCGACATGGCCGCAGGGAAAATAACAGTCATCGGTAAAGGCAATACCAAAAGGCGCTGGGTGGCCGCGGCAGATGTCGCCGCCCTCATTGCGGCAGTCGCAACCGAACCCAATCCACCGTTGATGATCGAGTTCGGAGGGCCAGAGCCCCTCACGAAAAACGAGGCCATCGCCATCGCCACCGAGCTCACACATCACCGCATGAAAGTCCAGCGCATCCCCCGCTCCGTCGCCCGACTTGCGGTCCGCCTCCTCGACCGCCGCAACGATGCGCTCTCATCCGTGTTCGGCGCCGGGCTGCACCAAGACCTGCACGAGGCAACCTGGGATGACAAGCCCCTGCGCGAACGCGGAATCAACGCTCGGACCGTCAGCGAATACCTCCGCGAACAAGCACACGACCTCATCTGACCACGCGTGCTACCGAAGCCGTCGGTAAAGTCCGTGCCAATATCATCGTCGACACCGGGACCGAGCTGACCTTCCACGCTTCTGGAACGGCTACTGGATGGTTTTCCAGGCCAGGGCTGGCATGGCGCGATGTTGACGGTGTGCGAGGTGCCGCGCCTTGCGGGATGCCCACCATTAACTGTCCCGCTACGGGCACGGAAGGGCCGTGTTCTGACATCCTGTGCTGTCGCCTCTGACATTGGACACGTCTCGTGTGTGAGAGGATCTGCGCGGCCGTGATGGCCGACCGGTGTAGTGCGAACAGGTATTTGTCTTGACCCGCAAAGACCATTCGCCTTGCGTGTCACGCGTTTACTGACGACCGTGTGCCTGAGCAGCAAGCCTCGGGTTCAATGCTTCTTGCCCCCAACACCCGGTACAGACGTGACTTGCTTCATCCACGCCGCGATCTGGCGTTCGTCGATGTCATCTATGGTTTCGAGCTCGACACTCCGCGTTGACTTGCCCATCCCACTGGTGTCACCGGCGGTACGCGATCGAGCGCCACGCCATTCACAAACATGAGCTTGACGTGGCCGGCAAAACCGCCGCAGCTGAAGCACCACCCATCGCCGACACCGTAGTACGACATGCCCCACTTCACTGAACGCCGGAGGTCAGGCAGCGTCTTTGCCGCCAGCGCATCGACCGTTTCGGCGATGCCGCGCTGCGGCTGCGGCCGGCTGGCGATATATGCGAAGACCGGCTTGTCGCCGACCGCCGCTTTCGCGGGGCTTGCCCTGCCGGTCATGGCCTTCGGCAGCGTGGTGGCTGCGTCGGCAGGTGCCGCTGCGGCTGCGGCCGGCTTTTGGGCTTCCCCCTTAGCGATCTCCCTGCTGGTCATGGAGACCATTATTCCTTAGGCATCGCGAGAAGGGGCTAGGGCGTATCTGCTAGTGCAGTCGTGCAGATGGCTGCCGGCTTATAGGCGCCTTTGCTGACGGGTGGCCGTGGCTCCGATCTCGATTCGGAAGGGCCTCTTCAGTAGTTTCCTTGAGCAATCCAGAGCGAAGTTCGTCCGGATGTTTCCGGGGTGGAAGGCCGCCGCGGACATGTCTTAGCTGCCGAAGCGGCTGGCGGCTTTCATGGCCTGGGAGGCGGGTCCGATTCAGCCTGGCGGCATAGCGCTACATATCAACTCTGGGAAATCCGTTCAGCGGATGTCTGGCGCGGTCGAACGAGGTTAGCAACTGTCAATCCCGCGGTGAGAGCACGTGCGGCTGAGCCGGTGTTAGGCCGGCCATGTGGTTGGACGGCCGTTGCGGTAGGCGTCGCGCTGGAATGGCCGTGACACCGCAAAGGGGCGGCCGTGGGGCGCCGTTGGTGGGTGTCTTGTCTTTGACGCCTACTACTCCGATGGGCGTCGGATCAGTCCTCGGGTTCGAGGGTGATGGCTGCGTCGAGGGCGTCGTCGACGACGATGAGGTAGTTGTCCCTCCCGGCTGCCAGTGGGATGGAGTGGTGGCCATATTTGTTGTAGGCGACATCGACGGCGTCGGCGGCGTTGGTGATGTTGAGCTTGCGAAGGAGCCGCGCGATGTCGAGGGTATCCTTGTCCCGTTCGGCGGCAATTTTCATGGCCAGGAGCGTCTCGGTGTCTGCGGCCTGGATGGTGAGTCCGTGGAGTTGTTCGAGTTCGACCCAGGTGGCGTTGTCCGGGACGAAGGCTGTTGCGTTGGAGTTGAACCAGTCGGGGGCGAGGTCATAGGCTGCAGCCATTTCAGCGACGATGGCGTTAACGCTGCTTTGGTCGGCGTAGCTGGCGTCGATGTCGGCAGTGGGGCGGTTGCCGATACCTTGCAGGATGAGGGCGGCACCGCCAACGAGTTTGATGTCGCCGTGGAGGCCTCGGGCCTGCAGTCGTCGTCCGAGTTCGTGCAGAAGGGCGTTTATTTGTGTGGCGGTGAGTTCTCCGCCGGTCATGCGGTGCCCAGGCTGCGTTCGCGGATGAAGACGTTCATGGCGGCGAGTTCCTCAGGCGTTTCGGAACGGGTGAGTTGTTTCATCGGTTCGCGGATGTTCCGGTAGGACTCTGCAGGCATCCACGCTTCGGTGAGGGGTTTGATGCGTCTGGTCCAGGACGGCGCAGGCTGGCCGAGCCGGTGTGCAGTGTAGTTGGTGATGCCCGCGAGGGCGGCGGACCAGTGCGGGTCCTTGAGCCGGGGGCTGCGTTGGAGCAGGGGCCTGCCTGCCTTGAGGGATGCTGTGGCGTAGTCGGCGAGCATCTTAATGGCGAACTCGAAGTCCCGTGAGCCGATCAGACGGGCGAAGGTCTGGGCGTAGTCCCGCCGTGCCGGGTCGTGGTCGGCACCTTTTGGGATGGGGTCGGTGGCTTCCAGTGACACACCCAGGGCCGCCAGGATGGCCAGGGTCTTGCCGAGTTCGGCGCGCTCGTGGCCAGCTTCGAGATCCACGAGGAATTTCCTTGACACCCCAGCCCTGACAGCAAGGGTCTGCTGCGACAGTCCGCGGTCCTGGCGCCGCGCGCGGATGATGGCGCCGACTGCCGCGGGCGTGTCGATGCTGGGTCCAGATGTCATGGCGTCCTCCCTTGCTGTCTACCATTATGTCACCGAACGGTGACAAACGCCTCTCGCCAGCGGATGGGAGGTCCTGGCGACGGACATGGATTCTGGATTGGTGCTTCAACGTCATGTCCTGGCGGGACCAGTTCTGATGGCGCCTGTCGAGTCGGTCGGGCGGTCAGTATTGTGGTGGCGCCGCCACTTCTTGCGACCTGGAGGTGCCGCCGAAGGGCAAAAAAGGGGGTGTGCACATTGTGCAGACCTGGGGCGTCGGATCGGTCCGTACTTCGGTCGGACTGGACCGTATTGGGGATGTTTTCAATTGTTCCCAGTGTTTGCAGGGGGGAGTCCGGTTCGAGTCCCACCTCGGGCACAGTGTTTCCACAGGTCAGCGGGGTTTCTGGTGTTTTTTCGTGAGGACAGTGTCCACACTCCAGCCTCTGATCTGCTTCTCCGGGTGTGTGGGTTCCCGCAGTCCCGTATTCGGTTATGTGTGGGGGAGCAGGCTCAGTCCGGCGGGCCGGGTCCTGCCAGACCGGGTTTCTTCTGGGTGTCCATCCTTGTGTGTCCTTTCCCTTTGGGTCACCAGTTCATGGCGGCTGGGGCCGCGTACAACATGACTTGCTGATTATTTGCGGCATGAGCCGGATGGTCGCGGTCGCTCCTGAATTTTTGAGCCGTACCGGTGGGACGCTGTCGTGTTCGAGTGGCTTCGGAACCTCCCCGCCGTCGTCTTCCGCCGTATCCCCATGCCTGCGGGTTTATGACGCTTCGAGGACCCAGAGGCGGTAGGCCCTGTCTTTGTCCATGTTCCAGCCGGCGACCATTCCGGAGCCGATCATTTGGTCGCTGAGCCTGGCCAGGCGGTAGGCGGGGTCGGCGTCGCATTGCCGTGTCGATGTCAGCGTCCCCGAACTGCAGTGCGAAGGCATACGGTCGGCCGAGCTGCCCGGCCAACTGAGCGGAGTACGGCGAAGAGCCCAGCAACCAGGTTTCCGGGGCGGTCGACGGTGCCGGCACTCGGTTCTCCTGAGCCTGCCAAGGGCCGGGCACTGCGTGGACGCGTTCGAATGGGTGTCCAATGGGAAACGTGTCCCCTGGAAATCCCAGTAATTCGAGTATTTGGTGTGGGAATCCATCGTTGGCCTCTGCGCCTCGACGCAGGGCCCCAGCAGTTTTCCCATCAGTGCCCGCCGCGCGGCCAAGCCCGAGATCGATCCGACCGGGAGCCAAGGCGTTAAGCATCCCGAACTGCTCGGCAATCAGCAATGGGGCGTGGTTGGGTAGCATCACGCCTCCGGCACCGAGGCGGATGTGCACCGTCTCGGCGATGAGGCGGGCAATCATCAGCGATGGTGAAGATACCGACGTCGCCCCCATTCCGTGGTGTTCGGACATCCAGAACCGGTGATATCCCAGTCGGTCCGCCGTGCGAGCGAGTGAAATCGTACCTGCGAGGCCCTCTTCAGCGGATTTCCCGACACCGGTGCCGCCGGCGGAGAGCACGGACAGTGCGAACGGGGCGGTGCCGGTTGTTTTTCCGAACTTCATACAAACTCCTTGAGGAAGATTCGCTTTGCGGCGGGATGTACCCGCGGTGAATCATGCACGACCGATTACTTGGTGTTTCCTGCTCACGCGAGTGGTCGGAGGGGCTTCTTGCTCCGTGTCAGAAAGGACTGGGGCCCGCCTGGGTCTAAATCGTCGTGATTCGGATGTGATTTATGGGTTTTGCGATGTAACGGATGACTTCTTGGGAGATGCCAGCTTCTTGGTTCTTTCTTCAGTTCAGGGACGCATCACCGTTGACGCTTCGAAGGTCATCCAACTCATGTGGGTCGGAAGATTTGGCGGCCTGCAGGCCTATGGTGCCGGCGGCCGGCCAGGGACGCCTTGTTATAACTGCGCCACCAGTTCGGCGCCAGCGACGGCTGAGCTGCCCAGATCGCTGCCTGTTGTGGGCTGCCCTGAGGTAAGTGCCGCGGTCCACGCCTCAGCGGTGGAGACTTGCGCCCAGTTTGAGTTCAGAAGAGCCATCAGTGTTTCGTGGACCGTTTTGGCGTCGGTGAATCCTGCTTCGTTGGCGATGTTGATAGCGCCTGTCGCATCTGAAATGACCTCTGTGCTGAAGCCCAGGAATTCTGCCTCGGCAGCTGACGCGAGAACGCAGTTATTGGTCATGTAGCCCACCATGGTGACTGTGTCGACCTTCTCGCTGCGGAGCCAGTTGGCCAGGTCCGTGCCTGCGTAGACGGAGCTGTACTGCTTGGTTAGCAGCTTCCAGGAATTGGCTTTGCGCTTCTCCACCTCTGGGTGCAGGGCGAAATCTGGCGTGCTCGGGTCAAAAACGGGTGCACCTACTCCTGCGCTGTGCTGAACCGCGACGACCGGGATCCCGGCGGCAGTGGCAGCATCAATTACTTGGGTGATCTTTGAGAGCGAGTCTTCTTTGGGGGGGAACTGAATCTCCAGCGGGCCGCCGAAGTACTGCTGCTGGATATCGATAATGATGAGTGCGCGGCGGGGTGTAGTCACGGTGGTCTTCTCTCCTCAATAGATGGCGTCCGGAAGGACTGCCGTCTTCAATTGTTCAGCCGCAGCGAACGCGTCACCAGTGGCACGAATGCTGATCTACGGTCTTCGATGATCACTGTACGGATGGTGAAGTATTCCGTCCCGGCACGGTTCATCGGCAGGAAGGTCCGGGTGTCGTTGAGGGCGTCTGAGGTCGTGGTGTTCGACGGCCGAGCCGTGGCCGCCAGACATCAGCGGATCGTTTCCAAGCACGGGCAGTCAGTCCAGCTGGACCACTACCTGGAGGTCCTCAAGACCAAACCCGGCGCGCTGCCCGGCTCCATAGCCCTGGCCCGGGCGCGGGAGTCCGGCGCGCCTGCGCCCACGAGGCATTCTGGGCTGCCTGCCGCCGGGTCAACGGCGACGCCGATGGCACCCGGGAAATCATCGATGTCCTGCTGCTCCACCGCTCCATGGACGCCGGCGACATCCAGGCAGGGATCACCGCTGCCTTACAGGTGGGTGCTGTCAGTGCCGACGTCGTTGCCGTCGAAGCCCGCAGACACGCCTCAAGTATCCCCACGGGTGGGTCCGGATCCGACCGTCATCCCGGTGCTCATGCTGAAGTTAAAGTGCAACGAGTTGTCAGTCTGACCCAGCGCCGGCTCATGGACCCCGCGGCTGTCATCGCAGGATTACCGCCGGACACCCGGCCCCTGCCCTCGGTCAGGAATTACGA
Organism: Arthrobacter sp. ISL-69; assembly: GCF_018613775.1. NCBI lineage: Bacteria > Bacillati > Actinomycetota > Actinomycetes > Micrococcales > Micrococcaceae > Arthrobacter > Arthrobacter sp. ISL-69. The sequence goes on along the minus strand of NZ_JAGGPO010000044.1, from coordinate 5,503 downwards.
CGTGCTGTTGGCCAAACGCAGCGAACACCCCGTAGGAACCGCGTCTAAGGAGAACATCTCATGAGCCCTGCAGCACCGTCTACGACGATCACGCCGACCCTGCGCGGGCGGCGCGGCCTCACCGAGGAGGCCGCTGTCGCCGCCGTGGACCAGGCCTGCCGACGGCTCCGGTTGCCCACGATCCGGGCCGTGCTCGATGAAGCCCTCACCGTCGCGGGGAAGGAACAGCTCTCCTACCAGGGCTTCCTGGCGGAGCTGCTGCTGGCCGAGTGTGATGACCGGGACCGGCGCTCCTCCATCCGCAGGGTGAAAGCTGCAGGCTTTCCGCGGGATAAGTGGCTCGGCGACTTCGATTTCGATGCCAACCCGAATATCAACCCTGCCACGATTCACACGCTGGCCACCGGGGACTGGATCCGCAAAGGATCACCCTTATGCCTGATCGGGGACTCAGGGACCGGGAAATCCCACCTGCTCATCGGGCTCGGCACTGCAGCGGCGGAGAAGGGCTACCGGGTCAAATACACTCTGGCGACCCGGCTGGTGAACGAACTCGTCGAAGCCGCGGACGAAAAGATGCTGGCCAAGACCATCGCCCGCTACGGGCGCGTGGACCTGCTCTGCATTGACGAACTCGGCTACATGGAACTGGACCGCCGCGGCGCGGAACTTTTGTTCCAGGTCCTCACCGAACGCGAGGAGAAGAACTCCATTGCCATTGCAAGCAACGAATCCTTCTCGGGCTGGACCCAAACGTTCACTGATCCGCGCCTCTGCGCCGCGATCGTCGACAGACTGACCTTCAACGGCGCCATCATCGAAACGGGCACCGACTCCTACCGGCTTGCTCGCATGACAGAACGAAGGGAAGCCAGCTAAGGCCGAGGTGTCGGAGCCCGCCCCCATTGGCAGCGTTGAAGGGCTTGTCGGGTTAGCTACCGGCGTGTTGTTGTTGGTGATTCACATCATTGAGATGAGTGCTCTACGGGGGAGGGCAGCGTAGTGTCGTCGTTCTAAGCCAGGCTGGCTCTAGTTACAATCATGCTGCTTGCACTTCGCCTGCGCCCCGCCAGGGCAGCCCACCAAACTACTCGTGGCCAATAGAAAACGAAACAAAGGGACAGGCTTATAAGGCGCTGGACGGGTCAACACGAGGTGCCTGAAAGCTCCAATAACCGTTGCCGCCGGGCCGGGTAAGCGGGTCATCAGGGTCATCAGCCCCGCCGACGCCGAATTGGTGGTTGCCGCAGCGACGGAATGGGAATCCAATCAGCCCTGCGCGAAGGGCAGATTCGGCTGCCCAGCTCTTACACGATCGATGGCTGCGATAGCCGGCTTACCCAATTTCCGGGCATGATCCTCGTTCGCAGACCCTCATGCGTTGTCATCGAAGTCACCAACCACGCCACCGGCAAATCATCCACAGTCTCCGTACCCATGTACGGGGACAACTGCCACACATAGCCGACGGCCGTTCACGGCCGGCCCCACTTTTTCGATCCACGAACGTTTTGGAGTGGGCCCAACTAACAACTGCCCCGTGGGGCCAGGAATGCTTGACACAACCAGGGCCGTGTACCAGTGCTTCCAGGCTTCAGGCTTCAGTCTTCAGGCGTCAGGCTTCAGGCTTCAGGACGAGTCTGGCAGCGACAGAGGGCAACTGCCGGGCGTCGCCAGTTCGAAGACCAGGCAGACGGGATGCGCCGGATCGGTTCATGACCGTAGACCAAGTGATCCGTGGACAGCTGCCAGCGTACAGCCACTGGACTGTCTCCAGGAACTGAGACGGTTGCCTCCCGAGCGGCTCATTTCCGGTCGACAACTACTGCAGGAACCTGAAGGCAGTCCAGGCAGCGGATTTGAGCTGGCAGTTGTCTCGGTGCCGCGCGGCGAATGTCGGCCTTCGTTTCGGACCGGCCCTGTGGACCGCTGGCGCGTTACAGGATAGGCAGACGAGCATGTTGCCGTGGAGCTGCCGCCATTGGCTATCCTTCTGGCCGAACTCCTGCGCGTCCCAGTCGTATCCGTCTACTAGGCTTTTCGCTCTTTTCATTGCGAGTTCCTATTCCTGTTGGGAACGGGGACTGCCCGGCGCGCCGTAGTCAGCGGGCCGGGCAGCTGAAGCCGGATGAGGGCGGTCCCTCGGCCGCTTTCCTTTCAATCGTTTATGACGCCTTTGGTACTGCTCGTTACCTACCCAAGGTCGTCGGGTAGCGAGGCCAGCTCGGATTGGTCAATATTTAGGACTCCGCGACATTTCCATCCCGCATTAGAGGGAAAGCCAAATCGTCGTTTATGGAGGCGCAGCGATTCGAACGCATCCCGGCGCTCTCTGTTCCTGGGTTCGTGTCCGGGCCAAGGGCGGGGGGTCGACGATGTGTTGCCCCCCGTCCCTGGTACCCCAGACCCTAGGACTTGGCCGACTCCAGTTTGAGCATTTTGGCGATGACGCCGTCCAGTTCGGAGTCGTCGAAGATCTTCTTCCAGTCGTCCTTGATGATGGCGCCCTTGCCGTACTGGATGGCGATTTCGCAGGCCTCGGAGAACGGGTGGGAGCCACGGAGCGCGTTGGTCAGGGCGACCTGCACGTGGCCGAAGAGCATGGCCTTGGCGGCTTCCTCCGGGACGCCGGCGGTGTGCACGGTCTCGTGAAGGGCCTCGTTGAGCAGGGTGCCGATCATGCAGGCCACGGTTTCCACCAGGGTGGGTTCGAGGATGGCGAGCTGCTTCACGGTGACCCAGTGCACGTCGATGACGGGTGCGTAGATGGTGCGGATCGTGGCCTCGGTCAGCTTGCGGGTCGCTGCCGGTGCGTCCTCGTCGATGGCGGCAACGACGTTCTGCGGAGCTGCGATGCCGCCGAAGGCGTCGGCCCATTCCTCCTTGGTGGTGCGTTCCAGGAACACGGACGGGTGGCACGGGTGGGCGACGGAGTGGACGACGTCGTCGCGCTTGGCCAGCAGGCTGGCGTAGGCGGCGGCGGGGTCCAGGGTGAGCAGGACGGCGCCTGCCTTCATTTGCGGGACAACGCCTTCGGATACGATGCCCAGTACTGTGTCAGGGACGGCGAGGATCACGACGTCGGCGCCCTTGACGGCGTCGTCGGTGGAGGTGATCTCGCGGCCTTCGGCTCGGACACGGTCCTGGCCCGCGGGGGAGTTTTCGCTGTAGTAGACGGTGTGGGCACTCTTCTGGAGGTTCCGGGAAACGCGCATTCCCATTTTGCCTCCGGCTCCGATGACGGCGATGGTCAATTGTTCTGCTGACATTTCACTTGCTCCTTAGGAAATCGATGCTTTGTTGGGTCCACTGGTTTTCGAGGCGGATGGTCTCTTCTTCGGAGTCCTGCCAGGGCAGCCAGTGCTCGATGATCTGGTTGATGTTTCTTTCTTTGGGCTGAAGCTTTCCGGCCATGTAGTCATAGTCGAGAAGGCCTTCACCGAGCGGTGCGCCGGAGTATGTGAACCCGACCCATCCCTCCTTGCGGCTGAACGCAAAGTCTTTGATGTGCATGTTGAGGACATAGGGCGCGACGGCGTCGATCACCTCGCGGGGCGGCTCAAGTGCCGCCACGGTGTTGGCAGGATCGCTGCAGATTCCCAGATACGGGCTATCGACCCTGCGGATGACGTCCAGGATCCGGGCGGTGAGTACCTGTTCGTAGGTTTCCACGGCGATCTTCACCCCCGCCGCTTCGAACTCCGGCAGGACCTCTCGGAAGATTGCAATGGCGTCCTCGGCGGAGGGCGTGTGGCCCGGGACGTTGAACATCGTCCGCAGCAGTGGCGACCCCAGGATGCCGGCAATCCGCAGGAACCTCCGGAGGTGCTCGGGGCGGATCCCTTTGGTGCCCAGTTCCAGCGCGATTCCCAGCGCGTCCGCGGTGGTCCGGACGTCCTTGAGTTCCGCGGCGCTCATGGACTCGAGCGGTGCGTAGTCGCAGATCTGGAAAAGGTCGACGTCCAGGGCTGCCGTACGTTCCAGCGCCTGGTGGATACTAAGAGGCTCCGATACCCGCCCGGAAAGCTGCCAGAAGAAGGCATAGCTGCTGAGGCCGATCGTGGCGGTGCTGGTGGGGGTCCTCATGTTGTCGCCTCGGTTCGGGCCAGCAGCCCGAGCCGTTCCGCGGTCTCGTCCAGGATGGTCCTGAGGGCCTCCGGGTCGTGGGCGAATCGGCCCAGGAAGAGCCCGGCCACGGCGGAGTCCAGCTGGCCGATCAGTCCCGGTCCCGCGCTGCCGCCGTAGATGATCCGGCTGTCCGCCTGCGCAGGACGGCTGCGCAGGTGCACGTCAAGGGCGCGGATGACCTCGCTGATGAAGGACGGCGTTGCGGGTTCGGCGGCGCCGATGGCCCATTGCGGTTCGTACGCGACGATGGTCCGTCCGGACTGGCCGAGGCTCTCCGCCCGATTAAGGACGGCATCGATTTCGCCGATGCAGTGCCATACGGCGTCGTTGGCTGTGCCGCGGTCGGGTTCCCCGACGCACAGGACCGGGGTCAGGCCGTTCCGGTAGGAGGCCGCGGTTTTCAGCCCGATCACGTCATCGTCTTCGCCGAAGACGCGGCGTCTCTCGGCGTGGCCCACTTCCGCGTAGCGGCCGCTGACCTCGGTGATGATCTTGCCGCCGACTTCGCCGGTGTAGGCGCCCTCATCCTCCCAGAAGATGTCCTGGGCACCGGTGGCTACTCCGGCAGGGCCCAGGATCCGTGCCGCTTCGGCGAGCACCGGGTGGGATGGCAGGGCGAAGAGTTCGATCTCGCCGTTGCGGACTGCGGGGTGGTCCGCAGCGATATCGGCGATGTCGCGGCACCAGTCGAGCGTGCGTTCGTAGTCGAAGTACATCTTGAGGCTGATCCCGATGATGGCCTTCGGAGTCGCTGTCTCTCCGGCATTGGCCGAAGGATTCTTAGCAGGAAGTGACACCCTCGTAGTCCTTAATCAGCGTGACTTTCTCGGCCGAGGCGGAGGTTTCGTCAAAGGTGTAGGTGAGCCATTCGCGGGCGAGCCGGCGGGCCAGTTCCAAGCCCACGACGCGCTGGCCGAACGTGAGGATCTGGGCGTTGTTGCTCAGAACGGAGCGCTCCACCGAGAAGCTGTCGTGCGCGGTGACTGCGCGGACGCCGGGGACCTTGTTCGCGGCGATGGCGACGCCGAGTCCGGTGCCGCAGATCAGCAGGGCACGGTCGGCGTTGCCGGCGGCGATGAGTTCGGCAGCGGCGATGGCCACGGACGGGTAGGGGGTGTGGCTGGTGGCATCCACTCCGACGTCGGTGACGGATTCGACCAGCTCGGAGGCCTCCAGGTCAGCCTTCAGGGCTTCCTTGTATTCGAAGCCGGCGTCGTCGGCTCCGATGACCAGGCGCAGTTTGGCACTCATGCGTTCTCCTTGACTGTGTTCTTCTCGGCGGGGGTGTTCTCGCTGAGGGTGTTGTGGATTGCTCGGACGATCAGTGCCATGGACACCGCTCCCGCGTCCGGGGTGCCGAGGCTCTTCTCGGCGT
>NZ_JAGGPO010000043.1:0-11194 GCF_018613775.1 Arthrobacter sp. ISL-69 | reverse complement strand
GCGCTGACGGCGTGTTCGTCGGTTCCGGCATCTTCAAGTCCGGCAACCCGGCCCAGCGTGCCGCCGCCGTCGTGAAGGCCACCACCTTCTTCGATGACCCCGACGTGATCGCCAAGGCCTCCCGCGGCCTGGGCGAAGCCATGGTGGGCATCAATGTGGACGAGATCCCGCAGCCCCATCGTCTTGCTGAGCGGGGCTGGTAGATCATGACATCTGTGGCGACATGCCCAGCCCGGAACGCCAGCGTACGTGGGCTGCGCAGCGACTGGTCCCGGCTGACGGGCCACACGGTGGAAGTGTGGCTTATGGACGAGCACGTCATCACCGGAGTGGTCGAGCAGGCCGCTGACGATGATTCTGTGCTCTGGATAGCGGGGTCAGGAGCTTATACGCGGAGGCTCTTCGACAAATCCACCGGCTACAAGGTCTGGGTGTAGTCGGCTGGTTTGCCGGTTGGGCGAAAACTCTAGCGGACAATGGCGGGACGCCCCGCCGTCCGCTCTGATTTGAGCATTCCGCGGGTAAATGAGTCCGGTCAAAGGTGCAAGCGCGCGAACGAACTGCGGTTGTTGTCCCAGCAACCGCCGAACGTCCGGGCCATAAGCGCGAATTCCGGGTTTCAGCTGCGTCCCGAAAAGCCGGTAAGCCTAGCGGCGTTCCTGGTGGCCGCGGATCGTGCTGTATTCCTTGGTTATCGCCATGACTTCACGACTGATGGGGGTTTTGACTTGGTCGTGGGTGTGGCTGCGGGCGGCGTGGAATTTCAGGATGCAGCGTTTTTGATTTCCCGGCACATGATCCCACGGTAGGTGTGCTCGGTAGGGCCCAAAAGGAGGGTGTGCACGATGTGCACACCCTCGGCTATGGACTGGTTCGTACCGGTGCCAGACTGGCTCGGACTGGCTATGTCTTCTGGAGTTCCCAGTGTTCGCAGGGGCCGGAGTTTTGGGCCTCTGCGTGGGACAAATTGTTCACATGTGGGCCGCTCGGGGGCCTTTTTCGTTGGCAGATACGTTGCCGGCTAGCTCCTTTCTGAAGTGAGGCGAGCGGCTTTGTGACTAGTTAGTCTTCGTGGTTTCCTCACGCCTCCACGACATAAACGTTGTCGATTTGGAGCGAGATGTCCAGTTGTACCGCTACCTGGCTGGGTCGTCATATCCATTTATTGCCTCTGTGTTGGATGACAACATGACGGAATGGCGAGACCGGAGGTGGGGATGGTCCCGGGTCAGTGGATTGAGCTTCACTCACCTCAGCGGTAGTCCGAACTCACGGCGCAGGTCATCTCCGCTGACCGTGTTGCCGTCGGCGATGTCGCGCTTCGCCTGTTCGAGGTCTTCCCCGATCCCGGGCCGAGAGAGCCAATGGATGGTTTCCTGAAGAGACTCCAGGTCGTCCGCTGACAGCACCGCGGACGTCTTGAAGTGCCCGCTTGTAGTGGAAAGACGCCCCGGACGAGCATCCCTCCGCCGGTGGACAGTGGTGGAGGGATGCTCGTCCGGTCTGCGGGTACTGCCTGACCCTCGTGCTAATTATCCGCAGGGTGCCAATCTATGACGCCGGACTTTTTTTGATGTGGCACCATTGACTGCCAGTGAGTCAGGGATCTCAACTGACAATGTCCGCGGGGGACCGTGCGGCTCTGGCGTGGACAGGATCCGAAGCCAGTTCGGTGGCAGCTGAGGATGCGGTTTGGGCGGAGTCCGGCGACGGATGTGCTGCGACGGCCGCGGCGTGCTCGGCCAGGACGCCCGTCTGGTGGCGGATCTTCAGTCGGTACAGCAGGGCTCCTCCGGCGGTGACGGTGGCGACGAAGATGACACCGCCCCACTGCAGATACCACTCGAAGGGCGGCACCGAGTTATAGATCTCCGGCCGCGGCCAGATCAGATTGAGCGTCATGGCACCGCCCCACAGCATGGCGAGGATATTGACCGGCAGCCCCCACTTGCCCATGCTGAAGCCCGCCTTGTCGGTGCCTTCATCGCGCAACGGCCATTTCTTGAGAAACCTGTTCCGCAACATGGGAACGGTGACCAGCAGGTAGGACAGGTAGATCAGGACAATGCTGATGCTGGAGAGGATCGTGAAGATCGCCGGCTGCATGACATTGACGACCAGCGGAATGATGGCCATAACGCCGATGACGATGGCTGCGACCGCAGGCGTCTTGCGGACCGGATCCACCTTGCTGAGCTGGCGGCTGAACGGCAGGTTGTTGTCCCGGGCCATGGCAAACATCATGCGGATGGCGGCGGCGTGGACGGCCAGGGTGCACACCACGACGGCGACGACGATACACGCCAGGAAGGCTTTCCCGAACGGGCCACCAAGGACGGAAAGCACGACGTACTGCAGGCCGCCGTCGGGCGCACCCACCTTGGGGTCGGAGAGGTCGGGGGCTGCCAGGATGCCGAAGAACAGGATCAGGCCGCCGAGCAGGAAGGACGCGGTAACAGCCCGCAGGATGGCCTTCGGCGCGGTGCGCTTCGGGTCCTTCGTTTCCTCCCCCAGGGAGCTGGCGGTGTCGAAGCCGTACATCACGTAGCCGGAGGCCATCGCGCCGATGAGGAAGACGCCGAAGAAGCCCAGGTCGTGGCCCTCGCCGAAACCGGCGGTGTCAAAGAAGACCTCGGGACCCCGGACGACGTGCCAGCCCAGGGCGAGGATAAGCAGCACGGCTGCGGCCAGTTCCACGAAGACGCCGATGCTGTTGATGCGGGTCATCAGCTTCACGCCGAAGGCGTTGATGAGCGTGGAGATGGTGATCATGATGGTGGCCAGTAGTACGCCGTTGATGGCAAAGTCCAGGGGCCCGGTGCCGTCGCCAACCAGCTGGAAGCCGGACCAGAGCTGCGGCAGGGTGAGCTGCAGGGCCAGGGCCACTGACCCGAGGGCCACGATGGAGGACAGCAGCAGCAGCCAGCCGGCGAGCCATGCTGACGTGCCGGAGGCCAGCCTCTTGGCCCAGTTGTAGACCGAACCGGCCACGGGATAACGGCCTGCCAGTTCGGCAAAGCACAGCGCCACCATGAGCTGGCCCACAAAGACGATGGGCCAGGACCAGGCGTAGGCGGGGCCCGCCATGGAGAAACCAAAGTAGAACAACTGAAAAACGCCGGTGAGGATGGAGATGTAGCTGACGCCCGCGGCGAAGCTGGCGAACTTGCCAATGCTGCGGTCCAGGGTCTGGGCGTAGCCAAACTCGTCCATGCCGCTTGAATCCGTACTCTTGCTGGGTACTAACATCTGAGCTCCTAAGTCGAAAAGCACGATGGTGAAGTCCTGCGCCCGCCATTGGACGCAGGTGAATCAACGGCGCGCGCGGATGAGACCGCGCCCCGCCGTTCCCCCTTCTGGTACTGCCTAGCTGCTGACGGCCGCTCCCGGTTCGGGCGATGAGCCAAACCAGCCGCTGGGTGCAGGCTGAATGTTCTGCCAGATGTGCTTGGCCTCGCGGTACTCGTCGAGCCCCGCGCGGCCAAGCTCACGGCCGATCCCCGACTTCCCGAAACCGCCCCACTCCGCTTGGGGGACGTACGGGTGGTAGTCATTGATCCACACCGTTCCGTGCCGGAGGGCGCCCGCGACGCGCTGCGCCTTCGACGCGTCCGAGGTCCAGACCGCGCCGGCCAGCCCGTACTCGGTGTCGTTCGCGATCGTGATGGCCTCGGCTTCGCTGCGGAACGTCTCGACGGTCAGCACTGGGCCGAAGGACTCCTCCCGCAGCACGCTCATGCCCGAGCGGCAGTTGCCGAGCACGGTGGGCGGGTAGAAAAAGCCGTCCGCAAGCGGCTCCTCCTCGGGGATGAAGCCACCGCACAACAGCTCTGCGCCCTCCGCGATCCCGGCCTGGACGTAGGCGTGGACCTGCTCGCGGTGCTTGGCGGAGATAAGCGGCCCCGTCTCGGCGTCGGGATCGAACGGTCCGCCCAAGCGGATCTTCTTCGCCCGCTCGACCACCTCGGCCACAAAACGCTCGGCGATCGTCTCCTCGACGACGAGCCGCGCCCCTGCTGAGCAGACCTGACCGGAGTGCAGGAACACTGCAGTCAAGGCGTTGTCGACGGCGGCGTCCCAGTCCGCGTCCGCGAAGACGACGTTCGGGTTCTTCCCGCCGAGCTCGAACGCGACGCGCTTCACGGTCTCCGCTGCGGCGGCCATGATCGTCTGCCCCGTGGCAAGGCTTCCGGTCAGGGAGACGAGGTCGACGCGCGGGTCGGAGCTGAGCGGGCCGCCCACCCTTGACCCGGCTCCGGTGACGAGATTGGCGACGCCGGCCGGGACACCGGCCTCCGCGAGCGTCTCCATGAGCAGAATCGAGGTCGACGGCGTAAGCTCGCTGGGCTTGAGTACGAACGAGTTCCCGGCGACGAGCGCTGGCGCGACCTTCCACGCCGCCTGGAGGAGCGGGTAGTTCCACGGCGCGATGAGGGCACAGACCCCGAGCGGCTCGTAGACGACGCGACTGATGGCGTTCTGCCGTCCCGTGTCGATGACCCTGCCGGCTTCGAGGCCCGCGATCTTCCCGTAGTACCGGAAGCAAGCGGCGATGTCATCGATGTCGTATTCGGCCTCAATGAGCCGCTTGCCCGTATCGAGGGCCTCGGCCCTTGCGTAGGCAGCCTTGTCCCGCTCAAGAAGGTCCGCGACGCGGAGCATGACAGCGCCGCGCTCGATGTCCGTGAGCCGGCGCCACGGGCCGTCGTCGAACGCGGCCCGTGCGCTGGCGATCGCCCGCTCTGCGTCCTCCACCGTCGACGAGGCGACTACCGCCACCTGGCGCCCGTCCGCCGGACAGCGCACGGTGGTGGTCGCGCCGTCGGACACCTGTTGCCAGGCGCCGTCGACGTACAGGCCTCGGGCGAGCTTCAGTTCAGTATCGATTGTCACGCTCATGCCCTAGCCCTTCGCCGCAACGGTTTCGGCTGTCGCGGCTCCGCCGCGTTCCAGCGGGCTCACCCCGTGTCGGTAGAACTCGGCGTGTTGGGGCGCGAGCGGCGCCTTGCCGGCGATCAGGTCGGCAGCCTTTTCGGCGAGCATCATCACCGGGGCGTAGATGTTGCCGTTGGTCACGTAGGGCATGGCCGACGCATCCACCACGCGCAGGCCGCGGGTGCCGTGCACGCTCATGTCCAGCGGGTTCACCACGGCCATGGGATCGGAGTCCGGCCCCATCTTCGCGGTGCAGGACGGGTGTAGCGCCGTCTCGGCGTCGCGGGCAACCCAGTCAAGGATCTCCGCGTCGGTCTGCACGCCCCGTCCGGGAGAAAGCTCGCCGCCGCTAAAGGGACCCATGGCGGACTGGCCGAGGATGTCGCGGGCAACGTGGACCGCCTCGACCCACTCGCGGCGGTCCTGGTCGGTGGAAAGGTAGTTGAACAGCATCGACGGGTGCACCGTGGGATCGGTGGACTTGATCTTCAGGCTGCCGCGGGCGTCGGAGTACATGGGGCCGATGTGCACCTGGTAGCCGTGCTTGGCGTCCGCCTTCTGGCCGTCGTAGCGGACGGCGACCGGCAGGAAATGGAACATCAGGTTGGGGTAGGCCACGTCGTCGTTGGAGCGGGCAAAGCCGCCGCCCTCGAAGTGGTTGGTGGCGGCCGGCCCCTTACGCCCCAGCATCCACTGCAGCCCGATCAGCGGGTAGCGCCACAGGTCCAGATTTGGCTGCATGGAGACCGGCTGGGTGCAGGCGTGCTGAATGTAGACCTCGAGGTGGTCCTGGAGGTTTTCGCCGACACCGGGCAGGTTTGCAACGGAGTTGATGCCCAGTGAGTTCAGGTGGGCGGCATCGCCGACGCCGGACAGCTGCAGCAGCTGGGGCGTGTTAATGGCGCCGCCGGCCAGGATCACCTCTCCGGCGTTCACCTGATGCAGCTTGCCGTTGCGGCGGTAGGTCACACCGCTGGCCACATTGCCCTTGAAGTTGACCTTGGTGACCAGGGCCCGGGTGAGGACCTTCAGGTTCTTCCGGCCGTAGCCGGGACGGAGGTAGGCGCGGGAGGCCGAGAGGCGCTGGCCCTTGTGGACATTCCGGTCGAACGCGGCGAAGCCCTCTTGGCGGTAGCCGTTGACGTCGTCGGTCAGCGGGTATCCGGCTTCCTGGGCGGCGGCGAAGAAGGCCTGGAACAGCGGGTTGGTGGCGGGGCCGCGCTCCAGCACCAGCGGGCCGGAGTGTCCGCGCAGTTCATCGTCGGGGTCGGCGGCCAGCGCGTTTTCCATCCGGTTGAAGTAGGGCAGGCAGTGCGCGAAGTCCCAGGTATCCATGCCAGCGTCGGCGCCCCAGCGCTCGTAATCGAGCGGGTTACCGCGCTGGAAGATCATGCCGTTGATGGAGCTCGAGCCGCCCAGGACCTTGCCGCGGGCGTGCGCCACGCGCCGGCCGCCCATGTGGGGCTCGGGATCGGACTCGTAGCGCCAGTCATAGAGCGGGTTGCCGCTGGGGAAGGTCAGCGCGGCAGGCATCTGGATGAAAAGGTCCCAAGGGTAGTCGCTCCGTCCGGCCTCAAGAACCAGGACGCTGCTCTGGCCTCCGTCGCTCAGGCGGTTGGCGAGCACGGAACCCGCGCTTCCGCCGCCGACTATGACGTAGTCGTAGGTGGTCTGTGTCATGCAAAATCTCCTTCTAGCTGGTGCAGATCAACCGCCGGGAGCGGGTTGTCCTTCATCTGGAAGCTGGCGGTGGGCGTTGACATGGTCAGGGAGCTGCGGCGAGCGGAGTTGCTCTGAGCCGCAATCCGGATGTCGCCGCTGAAACGCAGTTATTCCCGCAGGACCCCGTTTGTGTGGTGTAGGTCATACACAAGCAGAGTAATACACCTTGAACAAGTGTTCAAGGCTAAAACTGAACCGATGTTCAAGAAAGTTTGGACGTAGTCCGCCGGGGCCGGGCAGTGCTTGTTCAGCTGGGGCGTGTAGCCGCTAGGCGGCGAAGGCGATTTGCTCCGTGCGGGCGATGCTCCTGCGGATGGAAGCCTCGTCGACGCCGAGGAGCGCCGTCAGCCACATCCCGTTTTGCACGACGACGATGTCAGCCGCCCGCTCCCTGCACACATCGCCGGAAAGCTCAGGCTTGGCGTTTCCTATCAGCGCCGCGAGCCCATCGAGGTACCGTTCAAACGCTGCAGCATTGATCAGCGCAAAGTCTTCATGGGCTTGCGCGAGCGCCCAAAGATGGAGGCGCAGGGACAGGTGCTGGGTGGTCAGCAGTTCCGGGTCCGCAACGCGCCGGAGAGCCGTGCGGAGCTGTTCGTCCGGGGGCGACGCCGGGTCGGGCGCGACCAGCATAAGGTCGTGCTCGTCAATTCGGTGCAATGCCGCACGGATCAAGCTTGTCTTGTCTTCGTAATAGTAGTTCACGAGCCCTAATGCAACGCCGGCTTCGCGCGCCACGGCGCGCATATTGACACCTGAGATGCCGTGGCGCGACAGCAGGTCCAGCGCCGCTTCGAGAATGCGCGACTGCCTGTCAACCTGTTCGCCGGAGTTCACGGTGCTTGTATCCACCCGGCCAGACTATTGCGAAACCCGGATGAGTGCATCTCGCTAACCAGGCAGAGGAATATTGCGGGCCTAATCGCCCGACAAGGCCCGTTGATTTTTGGCGGGGGAAAAACCAGGCGGGAATGGGGTTTTGAGAACCCTCCCCGCTCATTTTTCATCAGCCGATATCGGAGGTCCGGTCAATCTTAGCCGCGCCGGTATGCCGCCAGCCCAGCCCATTCGGCGATCCGCGAGAAGTCGAATGGGTTGGCAAGCTGGCAACGCAGCGCCGTGTGTGGCTGTGGCCTTGAGTACAGGGTCGGGCTGTCGATCGTGTGCGTTCCCACTCGTTTGTACATGAGATGTTCGCAGAGGAGGAATGAACCGAACATGTCGCTCGTCGATTTCCAGTCCGTGCACGCCCAGAGTGTTGGTGCTCGATCGGCCGTCGGCCACACTGCAACCGTGACTCCGGGCGTCCTGATTCAGGGCGGAGCGAAATCACGAACACTTGAGAAGCGAAGCACTGGAGGGGCGTGGCAGTCGCCAGGACAATTTAGCAAAGTGGGCCAAAAGAGAGTGTGGACAGTGTCCACACCTCGGGCTTCGGACTGACTCGTATATCGTCGGACTGGCTCGGATTGCCGATGTTTTCAAGAGTTCCCAGTGTTTGCAGGGGCTGGAATGCAGTTCGAGTCCCACCTTGGGCATGCATTCCCCCTCGTCAGAGGGGGTCTTGCCTTTAATGTGTGTACATTGACCCTCCGCGGGGTCCCTCTGACTCTGGCCGCGGTCGGTGCCTGGCGCTGCGGTCGCCTGTGAAGTTATGTGGGTGGCGGGTTCAGAGCCCTGGCTGGTGGGCTGTCCTTCTGCTGGGATCTGCGGTCATCCGGATCTCCTCTCGAATCGCTGTGGTGGCAGTTGGCCGTTCACCTATTCATGGCCTGGGCTTGTACTGACGGCATGACCCCAGGGAAAGTTTTTTCAAGATGTTTCTTATGCGTTCGCGTCTGTTGGGCGCATTGGTGAACGCTGCGACGTCTGTTTGTCCGGCCAAAGGTGTGCGGGCAGTGTCCACACCATCTATTAGTGATTCCCTGGCTCATCGGAGGGCTCCATGTCTGGCTGATTTCCGCTGACATGACTTCATGCACTTCGCGTCAGCAACGACATGATTATCACGAAATGCATTGGGGCGCCACGCATTGGGCAAAGCTAGGGTGGTGATCGATGCCCCTGTTGTCGACGGAGCATCGCGCTGTTGGTTAAGGCCACTCCGGGGTCTGGCGTTCGCTGACAGCCCTCATCGGCCACGATCAGTTGCTCGCCTGGCTGGAACTCAATCCTGACAGCATCGCCAACCGCATCGCCGACAGCGCGATCCCGCTCGAGCTGCGCACCCTCATGAAGTCCTCCCTGCTGGACCTGCTAAGCGAGCAGTCCTCGCTGTCCCACCCGCGGACCATGGATCTTTGGAAGAACATCTGCACCCAGTGCGACCTCGGCATCGGCACACTCACCACACTGGCTGCCGGCAAGCTTCCAGGGCAGCAACAGCGGCTGCGCAGGCTCCTCGCCGAACGGATCACCCGCATCATGGTCAAGCCCTTCATGGACATTTCCACGGTGATCGAGGAACGGCTTACACAATGCTGCGTCCACGTGGGCACGAAGAGTGACGCCGGCGATCACCAGTGCGCCCCGTTCTGCGCCGTCCAGGCGTGGCCGACCCTGGCCAGGCAACGAATGAGCACAGCAACAGGCCGGGAGCTTCTCCCAGTCCGCCAGGTCTGAGCCAGCGACAGGGAGAAATGATGAGCTCCGCTTCTGAGGCCCGGCGTATCGCAGGCGGGCCACCGCCGTCACAGCTGGTGCGCTCCAAACACGCAGGCCGGCACGGACACAGGCCTGACACTGAAACCGATCCGCAGTCCCCGCCGACTTTCGACCCGCTGCGGCTCTGCATCTACGCCACCATTGCCCTGCTCGGCTGGGCAGCCGGCCCTGTAGCACTGACCGTGTTCGCCGCAGTCGGATTCGCAGGCTATTGGAAAGCCCGACGGAGGGGCCTGACGAAGTCGAAGTGCTACCTCCGCGACACGAGGCTGGTCTTGGCCTACCTGGGCATCCTGCTAGCGGCTGGGTTATGGGGGATATATTCGATGGCAGCTCAACTGTTCGGCTCGTAAACGCCTCAGGATGTTGGCAGCCGCCTCATGCCTGACCGGTGAGCGTCCCAATCGAAGTCGAGGTAACCATGGATATGAAACCGGAAGTCGGCGAACCCGATGCGGGACCCTGGCAAGCCGAGTCACTGGAAGGCTTGGTGCGGCGGTTACTGCCGGCAGCAGGACAACGTCCGAACCGCCCCTGGATTGTAGCGGTAGATGGAAGGAGCGGGGCAGGCAAGACCACCCTGGTCGATCGTCTACTAGCTCGAGTGCCGGACTCAGATGTCGTTCACACGGACGATGTAGCGTGGCATCTCTCGTTTTTTGACTGGGCCGATGAACTCCGTGGCGGTGTCCTCGAACCCCTGCTCCAAGGCGAGGCAGTCCATTACCGTCCGCCGGGTTGGGTGGCCCGAGAACGTCCAGGTGCCATAGCTCTACCCGCCGGGCGTTCCGTGGTGTGGGTGGAAGGGAGCGGATCATCACGCCAAGCTCTCTCTGACCTAGTCGACGCTTCGATCTGGGTGCAGTGTGACAACTTTGAAGCCCGATGTCGCCTGCTGGCACGAGATGGCCAGGAAGAAGAAGACCTGCACAGGGAGTGGGAAGAACAAGAAATTCCCTTCCTACTTGAAGACCGGCCATGGGAGCGCGCTACAGTGATCGTGGCCGGAAGGCCGGCCCTAGAGTACGATCCGAATACCCAAGTAGTAACCGCTCAGCCAGCACCACCATGCGCGGAGATCACCTAACGCACGGATTTGCCATCTCCGCCCGCCACTGCGAATGCAACAAGATTGAGCGACTGACTGCTGGCGGGCCAAGAGTCCAAGCAGATTCCCGCACTGCCGTCAAGCAGCCTGGCAGGGCACATCTGAACCGTGAGGGATAGGCTTCAAAGAAGAACCCCTGCGGCACGAGTCATTTGCGCGGCGTTCTTCTCGGTAGTTCGAACACTTTCGCGTATCGGGGGCAACCCGAAAGTGGGAGAGCACGCCTTAAGCGCCGATAACGGACGTTTCGTCGTTCTGACTTCAGTGGGTTCAGGGGTCAACTGATTTGAGCGCAAGGGGTGCGAAACCGTGGGGGAGGGGTCCGGGCGAACAAGGTTGTGAGGCTCCGAGCCAGGTCTTTGATCGGTTAGCCCAAAAAGCACGCCCGGCGCGCGCTGCAGACCGCCGTCGATCAGGGGACATTGGCAGGGCAAGGGCGCCGTTCGTCCCGTCATGCGGATTTCTACCCGTTTGCCCATGGGATGTACAGAACGGAGGAACCCGCCGACGTGACGCCCATCGATACACCGCATGTGCCTTGGTCCATTCGCGGGTGTTCGATCTGGGCTGTCGGCAACGTTTTGGCGCAGTCACCAGGGCACGGCAAGTCAGGGCGACGCTGTCTCACGCACGCCCTGGAACTGGTTCGCCCGACGGGCCGTGGCTGTCAGTTGTACCATGCGAAAACTGGGCAAAAAAAGGGGGTGTGCACAATGTGCACACCTTGGGCCTCGGATCGGGTCGTGTGATGTCTCGGGACATGGG
>NZ_JAGGPO010000042.1:0-6802 GCF_018613775.1 Arthrobacter sp. ISL-69 | reverse complement strand
GAGGCCACACCTCACTCAAGGGTCAACCACCCGCCAGCCGCGTCACCAACCTCCGTGGTTAATACACCTAGGCTGGTGCCATGACATCCGCCGGCCGCTTCGCTCCGAGCCCCTCCGGCGAACTCCACGTCGGAAACCTGCGGACAGCCATTCTCGCGTGGCTCTTCGCCCGCTCAACCGGCCGGCGCTTCCTGATGCGCGTGGAGGACCTTGACCGGGCACGTGCCGGTGCGGAGGCGGAGCAGCTCCGCGATCTGGCGGCGATCGGCGTGACCTGGGACGGCGGCGTCGTACGCCAAACGGAACGCGAGCCGCTGTACGCAGAGGCGATCGACCGCCTCGCAGGCGCGGGGCTGACGTATGAATGCTTCTGCACCCGGCGGGAAATCCAGGAGGCGCCGTCGGCGCCGCATGCCCCGCAGGGTGCGTACCCGGGGACGTGCCGGAACCTCGATCCGGCAGAACTCGAGTTCAAAAGGACAATTCGCCCCGCCGCCATCCGGCTCCGAGCGGCTGTGACGGACTGGACGGTCGAAGACCAGCTGCACGGCACATACACGGGCATGGTGGACGACTTTGTGCTCCGGCGCAACGATGGCGTGACCGCCTATAACCTGGCCGTGGTGGTGGACGACGCAGCCCAGGGAATTGACCAGGTGGTCCGCGGGGACGACCTGCTGCCCTCGACGCCGCGGCAGGCCCATCTGGCGTCCCTGTTGAATATTCCCGTTCCGGAATATGCGCACGTGCCGCTAGTGGTGAATTCCGACGGCGTCCGCCTGGCCAAGCGCGACGGCGCAGTGACGTTGGCGGACCTCGCGGACGCCGGGCTGGATGCGGGCCGTGTCCGAGACATCATCCTGGAATCGCTGGGCCTCCCCGCCGGGCCGCTGCCGCGGGCCCTGGGGTCCTTTGATCCCGCTGCACTGCCACGGGACCCCTGGGTGTGGCCGGGGGCGGTGCAGCTGGGCGCGTAGGCTGGAACCATGCCAGAAACAGGAACCCCGGACGCAAACCTCCCCCAGCCACGATTCACTGTTGACACGGCCCGGGTCCTCGCCGAGGTGGCCCACAACCGCCAGAAGGACAAGCTCAAGCGGCCATACCGCGAACATGTTCTCGCCGTCGGCGATGCCCTGGCGGATTTCGACGACGACATCCGGATAGCCGGCTACCTGCACGACATCGCCGAAGACACCCCCATCACCCGGCGGGCGCTGCTGGACATGGGCGTCTCCGAGCGCGCCGTGGACATCATTGAGCGTGTCACCAAGCGGCTGCATGACAACCCGGACGACTACCAGGCCGGTATCCGGTTCATCGCCGAAGACCACGACGCCACACTGGTCAAGATCGCGGACAACGCCCACAACTCCCTGCCTGAGCGAGTCAAGGCCCTGGCCGAAAAGTGGCCGGACAAGCCTCCGGTCACCCGGTACGACGAGGCCCGGCCGGTGCTCTATGACGCCGTCCCGGTGGACGAAGTCCGGAAGATCCTGGCCCGCGTGAACCCGTGGCTGCTCGAGGAGCTGGACGACCACCTGGACGAGGCCGACGACACCGACTACGAGAACCTCTCCTATGACGACACCGCAGGAGTCGAGCCTGTCTCCCCGGTGGCCGAGCCTGCCGAGACCTCGGAAACGGCAGACACCCGGCCGGACGGGGCCTCTTAGGCTCCGGCTTTCAGCTGCTCCAGCGCCGCGTTCATCCGTTCGGTGCCGCGCTTTTCATCGATGACAATCGATACGCCCAGCGCCAGCACAATCACCAGCAGGCAGACGGGCACCGAGACCCCGGCGTCGGCGAGTCCAACGCTGCCCGCCAGGGCGACCAGGACGCCGGCTGCCACGCCTATGACGGTGCGGTCCGCGCAGATCATGCCGCTGAACAGCGCCGTCAAGGACACCTTGAAAATGGCCACCGGCACGGCGATGCTGGCCACGGCCACGGCGGCGCTGATGTGCGCCTCATGGTCAATGTAGTAGGCGGCCACATGCAGTCCGGCGCCCGTGGCGGCGATGGCAGCGAAGATAGGGATGTGCCCGTAGCCGAAGAAGAACGAGCGGTGCCGCTGGAGGTGCAGGGCCTGGCCGGCCGGCAGGATGAAGTAGATCCACCACATGCCGAAGGCCAGCGCTGTCCCGCCGAAGCCCACGAGCGCGGCGTCCACGCTCCAGCCGTGGTTTGCCACGATGGCGCGGAGTGTTTCGATCGCCCCGATCAGGCATTCTCCAAGGGCGATGATGGCGAGCAGCCCATAGCGTTCGGCGATGTGGTGCGCGTGCCATGGGGTCCGCATCGAGCGCTCGGCGACGTAGGGCGTGGCCATTTCCAGTACGTAGAGGGGAACGGTCATCAGGATGGTCGTCAGTACGTCGGCCTGAATGACCAGCACCGCGATCCAGCCGAGCTGCACCACACCCAGGTAGGTTGCATAGCGCCGGCAGGTCTGCCGGCGGGCCGGGTCCTGCTGCCCCGCGCGTAGCCACTGGAACACCAGGGCAAGGCGCATGATCACGTAGCCCCCCACGATAACGGCGTTGTCCACATGGTCGCCCTCCACCAGCGAGTGGAACAATGGCTCGATCCCCATGGCCAGAATGAGCACGCCGAGCAGCTGGACCATAGTGACCACGCGGAAAACCCAGTCGTCGGTGTCGTAGGCGCTGGCAAACCAGGTGAAGTTGATCCAGGCCCAGATCACGGCGAACATCGCAAAGGAGAAGCCCAACAGCCCGGCACCGAAGTGGCCCTCGGCGATCTCGTGGGCGAACTGGCTCCCGGCCACTCCGAAGGCAATGACAAACGTCAGGTCGAAGAACAGCTCCAGTGGCGTGGCGGCACGGTGCTGCTCATGCGGGTCGCGGCCGCCCATACGGGCCATGGCATGCCGGAGGGAATTATTGGACATGGCTCAAAGAGTACCGCCGTGAGCCGCGGCCGCTCCAGCGCGCCCCGGCCGCGCCCGCAGCATCAAACCGATATACGCGAGGTCGAAAATGCTGCAGAGAGCGCCTACGCCCAGGATCAGCGGCGCGTTGCCGAACCAGCCGAACACGATGGTGGGAGCCAGGGTTCCGATCCATTTGGCGACGGCGATCAGCAGGGACTGGCCCCGGGCGCCGTCGCGGGCAACGAACATGGCGATGAACAGCCCAGACATCAGCAGGTTCTGCAGGAAGGCCGAGTAACGCGGCGCGGCCTCCCAGCCGAACTCAGCAACGAATAACAGCTGCACAGCGAAGGCTGTGACGCCCAGGAGGAGTGCCCAACCAAGGAAGAGCTTCCGGGTCACCCAGGCAGGGAGCTCCGCCCGGCCGAACCTGAAGAACGTGTACAGGATGACGACGTCCGCCAGCGCCCACACGATGTTGATGACGCCCTGGACGGACAGCCCGGTGGTGGCCGAATGAGACGCATAGATGGCCTCCCAGGCGAAGTTCAGCGCCAGGGCTGCGGCGGGGATCGCATAGCTCCGGTCCCTGAAACCGATCCGGACTGCGTCAACGTACACCACCGTCCAGGCGATGCCGCTGAGAACAGTCAGGAACAGGATCATCGGACGCGCGTCAGGGGCTACACCCGGCCCAGTGCGTCGATGTCCTCCAGGAACAGCTCGTGGACCTCTTTGCTCACCGTCGTGCGCGTGTCACCGATCGCATCGAGGTAGTCCTGCGTGGCGGGTCCCTTCCGGACGGCTTCGCGGATGGAAACGTTGCCGCCGGAAGCCAGCCCGCCGTCGTCGTACACTGCCTTTTCCAGCGCACGCTGGGAGGCGCTCCGGGCC
This sequence comes from Arthrobacter sp. ISL-69, assembly GCF_018613775.1. Classification (NCBI taxonomy): domain Bacteria; kingdom Bacillati; phylum Actinomycetota; class Actinomycetes; order Micrococcales; family Micrococcaceae; genus Arthrobacter; species Arthrobacter sp. ISL-69. The sequence continues at coordinate 3,012 of NZ_JAGGPO010000042.1, read as the reverse complement.
GCGTACTCAATGTCCGCGGGGGAGAAACCCTCGGTGCGGTCCACCAGCAGCTCAACGTCCACGTCGTCCACCACGGTGGCAGGGATGAAGCGTTCCCACATGGCCCGCCGGGCTTCGGAGTCCGGGAGCCCGATGGGGATCACGTAGTCGAACCGGCCGTGCCGCAGGAAGGCGGTGTCCAGCGCGCGGATGAAGTTGGTGGCGCAGACCAGCAGGCGCCCTGGCTGTTCGCGGAAGGCCGGAATGATCTTGAGGAGCTCGTTGGTGACGCCCTGCAGCGGCGACGGCGGTTCGCCGGACCGCTGGGACGCGATCTCCTCCACCTCGTCTATGAACACGACGGCATGTTCCAGCTCGGCGATCTCCAGGAACGTCTCACGGAGCGCGCCGGCCAGGCCCTTGGGATCGGCGGCCAGCCTGGAGGGGAATACTTCCACGAACGGCCATTCCAGGCGGGACGCGATCGCTTTGGCAAACGTGGTTTTTCCGGTGCCGGGAGGGCCGAAGAGCACGACGGCGCGTGGCGGCACTACGCCGAATTCGTCCGCAAGGTCTGCTTCCGCCAGAGGGAGCACCAGCCGGCGTTCCAGCAGTTCCTTCTCGTTCCGCATGCCGGCAACGTTCTCCCAGAGGTCGCGGGCCAGGATGCGGCCGCCGAGGAGGCCCAGGGGTTCGAGTTCCTGGCGCTGCACCGGGATGGTCCGCTCGAAATACCGCAAATTTTTCTTGAGCACGAAGCCGCGGCTGAGGAACGCCTCCACCCGGGTTTCGGACTCCGGCATAAGCGCGGACAGTTTGTTCAGCCCGTGCGGGGCCATCCTGTTTTCGACGGCGGCCAGCAGCGAGGTGCCGATCCCGCGGCCGCGGAATTCGGGGAGTGTGGCCAGGAAGACGATCCAGCCCTGGTCGTGCGCGGCACGTCCGACGGCGGCACCCACCACCTGGTCACCCTGCACCGCCACGACGGCGTGGTCCTTCTCGCAGGAGGCCAGGACTTCGGAGAGCGCGTAGACGGGCTCCACGTTGGTGGCCTTCAGCGATTCCCAGAGGTGCAGGATGCCGTCAAGATCGGCCGAATGGAAATCCCTGATCCGCCAGGTGGTCATGAGCATTACTCCTGTGGTGGTTCGTCGTTGAGCCAGCGTGAACTTCTCTGCTGAGCATATGCGAACCGACCCCCGCCGGGGGTTGCGGCGGCGTTGCATTACGCCGGCTCCGGTTAAGCGCGAACGGACACGTGCCGCCCTTCAATCCGAAGATTTCAGGGCCGCAGGTGTCCGTTCGCGCTAAGGGAGGGGCTGTTTGCTGTTGGCTATTCGCCGTTCTTCGCGCCCGGGCCCGGGCGGTTGGCTACGAGCGGGTAGGGGCCGGTGAAGCCGTCGCGGACCGCGGCGAGCTCCAAGACGCGGTCCCGGCAGAGGCGCCAGCCCAGCATCATCAGGGGGATGATGACCAGCAGCGAAGCAATGGTCCAGGTGCCCACGGGGGAGTCGAAGGCCATCAGGATGAGCACTGCCAGCAGGAAGGCCAGCGTGATCCAGCCGGTCACCGGGGCGCCGGGCATCCGGAACGCCGGGCGGAGCAGCTCGCCGCGCTTGGCCAGCCGCGCCAGCTGCATCTGGCACATCACAATCACGGCCCAGGTGCTGATGATGCCCAGGGAGGCGACGTTGAGGACGATCTCGAAGGCTTCGGCGGGAACGAGGGCGTTGAGCACCACGCCGAGGACGGCAACGGCAGCAGTCAGTGCGATGCCGCCGTAGGGTACGCCGGCCTTGTTCATGCGGGCTGCGAACTTGGGGGCGGACCCGGTGACGGACATGGAGCGCATAATGCGGCCGGTGGAGTACAGGCCGGCGTTCAGCGAGGACAGCGCCGCGGTGAGGACCACCAGGTTCATGATCGCGTCCACGCCTTCCACGCCAATGGAGCCGAAGAACGTGACGAACGGGCTTTCGCCGGCCTTGTACGAGGTGTACGGCAGCAGCAGGGACAGCAGCACCAGGGAGCCCACGTAGAACACCGCGATACGGAAGATCACCGTGTTGATGGCCTTGGGCATGATCTTTTCCGGGTTCTCGGTTTCACCGGCGGCGGTGCCGATGAGCTCGATGGAAGCGTAGGCGAACACTACGCCCTGCATCACGACGATGGCCGGCAGGAGACCGTTGGGGAACATGCCTCCGTTGTCCGCGATCAGGCTGAAGCCCACCTGCTGGCCGTCCACCGGCGTGCCGAAGATGACGAAGTAGATCCCCACCACCAGGAAGGTCACCAGCGCCACCACCTTGATGAGCGCGAACCAGAACTCGAGCTCGCCGAAGACCTTGACGGAGATCAGGTTCAGGCCGAGCACCAGGATCAGGGCCGTCAGCGCCCACACCCACTGGGGAACATCCGCGATCGGAGCCCAGTATTTCTTGAAGAAGTTCATGTAAAGAGCGACGGCGGTGATGTCCACGATTGCGGTCATCGCCCAGTTCAGCCAGTACAGCCAGCCGGTGACGAAGGCTGCCTTCTCGCCGAAGAACTCCCGGGCGTAGGAAACGAACGATCCTGACGAGGGGCGGTGCATCACCAGTTCGCCGAGGGCGCGCAGGATCATGAAGGCAAAGAAGCCGCACACCGCGTAGCTGATGATGAGGGCAGGCCCGGCGGTGGCAAGCCGGCCGCCGGCACCCATAAAGAGCCCAGTGCCGATCGCGCCGCCGATGGCGATCATCTGGACCTGCCGCGGCTTGAGTCCCTTGTGGTAGCCCTCGTCCTCGCGGTGGAGAGTGGCTTCGGAAGCGTGCGCGTGCGCCGGAATGGTGTGGTCACTGACTGCCTGTTTTTGGGCAGTGTCCTGCTGTGGCTGTGTCATTGGTTGTCCTTTGGTTTCCTGTTGGGGAGGAGCCGGAGGTGCTTCGGTGGTGGTGCGGTTACTTGCTCAGGTTGGCCAGGCGTTGGGGGCTGAGGAGTTCCTGGAGTTGTTCGGCGGTGAGGAGGCCGTGTTCGAGGACGAGTTCGGCG
>NZ_JAGGPO010000041.1:0-28701 GCF_018613775.1 Arthrobacter sp. ISL-69 | reverse complement strand
GAAGTGCTGGTATTCCTCACGGACTGAGCCTCGGCCCAAACGCACAGGGCTGCGGCGAAGCCGACGATCCTGGCGGCGAGGCGCACGCGATCGGCCGGCAGCAGCCTGGACAGCTCGTGCCCGGACCGACCGGAGGTGCCCAGCCGGGCCGTGCGAAGGTGCCGCAGCGACAGCCGTCGTGCCGGCGCCCAGAGCATGGCCCGGCCCGGCGCTTCTTCTCCGCCACCAGTAACCATGCAGGAGGCGAGACCGGATGTCGTATCGCTGGCATTGCACGTTGGAGCGGCCGGATCATGGAGGAAGGCGTGGTCGCCTGTCGGTCCGCCGGCTAGCGTCACGCCGGGACCGTGACCGGGCTGATCGAATGGGATGGTCCCGGCACTTCCGGAGTTCTCCGCTACCGCGCGGTTCATGACGGCGCGATAGGACAGACCCGTCTCCCCTTCGGCCTAGACTGCGACAGGAGTGGTGCAGGAGAGGTACTCCCGCCCTCGGGAGCCAGGCACTTGCCGCTGTTCACATTGATAATCTCGTAGCCCGATCCGCTCGAGCTAAGCTGCCACGCCTGGTTCGAGTTTCCGTTACAGTTTCCTTGTTTCACTGCTGCCCCTGGACGTGCTCGCGCACCCTACGTCTATCCACATTGAGGTAGGCGGAGTAGGCGTCTGTGTCGACGTCTCCGGCTGCGATGCTTGAATTCGCGCCGCGCAGAACTACGGTCCGGCTTCTCTGAATCAGGTCGTGCCCTGTTGCGTCGTAATGCGGGCCTGTCACCGCTGCTCGGCCGACACGGTGTAGCGCGGTTTGCTTGTCGGGGGCGCGTGATGCGGCTGACTTAGATCCGCAAGCTTGTGCGCTCAATCACGTGTCTGTCTAAGGTTGATTAAGCGGTTACTCGATAGAAGGGGTTTGGGTCTACGCTTGACGCACGGCTTGAAGGGAGAACTAACCATGGCGCCGATCCGGCCACCGAAGACCAATCCAAGCATGATGGACGTGGCCCGGCGGGCTGGTGTTTCCATTGCGACTGTCTCCAACCATATTAACGGCAAGGGCCGGCTGAGCGAGGCTACTGCGGAGCGGATTCAGAAGGCAGTTGCTGAACTCGGCTTTGTTCGCAACGACGCGGCGAGGTTTCTGGCTACCGGATCGACCAACTCGCTCGGCATGGTGGTCGCCGATTTGGACAACTCACTGTTCGTCGATATGGCCCATGGCGCCCAGCAGGGGGCCGAAGAGGCGGGGCTGCGGCTTCTCCTCGGCAATGCGGCATGCACCATTGACCGCCAGGACGATTACCTGCATCTGTTCGACGAGGCGCGTGTCGCGGGATTGCTGCTCGCTCCGATGGAGGATTCGCTGGCCGGCATCGAGAGGATGCGTTCTCACGGGCGGCCCATCGTCCTGCTGAACTATCAACAGAAGAACGCTGACTGCTGCACGGTCCTCGTTGACAACGAAAATGTGGGATACGTCGCGGCTAGGCACCTGATTGAGATCGGCAGACGCCGGATCGCCTTTGTTGCCGGGCTTGACTACTACCAACCCGTCTATGCCCGGCGTGAAGGTGTTCGGCAGGCGGTGGCTGAAGCCCAGGGCGTGACGCTCGAAGAATTCCAAACGGACGGGCTGCGCTTCGAAGACGGTTTGGCTGTCGCCGGCATGTTCAGCCTCCGCGGGAAAGATGAGCTCCCTGACGGGGTTGTCGCCGTAACAGATGACATTGCCAATGGGCTTGCCTGGGGGCTCCACAGTGACCTCATCGCCAAAGTCCCGCAGGACATTAGCATCGTCGGATGCGAGGATAACCGCTCTGCACAGAGCGGACCCGTTCCGCTCACCGCCGTCCGCCTTGCGGGCGTGGAAATGGGAGAAGCAGCAACTATTCTCGTCCTCGAAGAACTGAACACGCCCCCAGAGGAACACGTTCACCGCACCATCGTCCTCAAGCCGTCGCTCGTTCTCCGCGCCAGCACGGCCTCAGCCACAAATGCAGTTACCCCCAAAAGTAGAACGCCTATTGACAGATGAAGGTGACGAGTCCAAGCTTTCTATAAGCGTTAAGCGCTTAAGCAGGGGGAAGCCAAGTTAGACCCACAGGTTCTTGGCAGTTTCAAGGAGAAGTGCTCGGAACCCGACGCTCGCTCCCCTTGTGGCAGCACCGCCCACGCCGACTCAACGGCCACGGCGCAAAATCAGAAGACTAATGACAGACAACGATGACGAGTCCTGGCTCTTGTTAAGCGCTTAATCAAGCGCTACAACATTCTAGAAACCCGTTCTGCAGTTTCAAGGAGGAAATGTGCAATCCCTACACTCCCGCCAAGTCCGGCGGCTTGTTCCCATCGCGACCGCCCTCACCCTCGCCGCTGTCTTGGCAGGTTGCTCAAGCGGGACCTCATCCTCAGGAGGCGCCGGCAGTTTCGGGCTGCTGATCAACGACGACAATAAAGTGGTCCAGGACGCGCTAACCAAGCTCAGCACCGATCAGTGCTCCGCCGAGAACAAGGCGCTGCCGTTCAAGGTCGACACGGTCCCTCAGTCCGGTTTGGACCAGCAGCTGCAACTTCTCGGAGGCCAGAGCGCGCTGCCTGCCCAGTTCGCGGCAAGCGGCTCACCCGCCGTCACCCAGTCGCTGAACAAGGCAGGCCAAACCCTGGACCTGAAGAAGGCGCTCACCGAAAAGGCTGCTATTGACAATATCGAACCCGCGGCAATCTCCACGATTGAAAACCTCTACGGCAGCTTCATCGTGCTGCCCTACCAATTCAACATCGAAGGCGTCTGGTACAACAAGCAGGTCTTTGCCGACAACGGTCTCAAAGTTCCCACGACTTGGGACGAGATGGTGTCGGCCGCGGATAAGCTCAAGGCATCCGGGGTAACAGCCTTCTCCGCTTCGGGCGAACAGGGCTGGCCCATCACACGGCTTATCAGCGGTTACCTCTACCGCGAGCTCGGCCCGGACGCGTTGAAGAAGGTTGCCGAGGGCAAGGCCAAGCTGACCGACCCCGAATACGTGAAGGCAGCCCAGGCTGTCGCGGATCTGGGCGCGGCCGGTCTTTTCGGTGAGGGCGTCGGTTCCATTGACTACGACACCTCAGTCTCGCAATTCCTTACGGGCAAGGCCGGCATGCTGTACATGGGAAGCTGGGCACTGGGCGCCTTCAACGACCCCAAGGCGAACCAGATCGGGGCCGACAACATCGGCTTCTTCCCGATCCCGGAGGTAACGGGCGGCGCCGGCAACGCCAACCAGATCCCCGCCAACGTGGGACTGCCCATTGCCGTCTCGGCCAAGAGCTACAACGACGGCGTCGGTAACTGGTTGAAGTGCGTCTCCGAGAACTACGGCACGGTGTCGCTGAGCGAGCAGGGAACAATTTCCGGCTTCAAGACCAAGGGCGAAGTAAAGGATCTGCCTCCACTGACCAGTTTGGTGCAGGAGAAGATCGCATCCACTACAGACCCCGTCCTCTGGTTTGAAGCACTGTTCGGATCCAAAGCTACACTCACCAGCCAGCAGAATGCTGCTCCCCTGGTCACCGGTTCCCTCACGGCGGAGGCCTTCATGTCGAAGGTCCAGGCCGACCTCGGCGCCAAGTAGCCACTTCACCTTGGACCGAATCTTCAGGTGGCGGCGGTTACCTGCCGCCACCTGGGGGTCCGGATACTACCTAGAAAGACCCTCATGCAAAACGTGCTCGGTGATCGCAAAGCGATCGTCATCCTCCTCGGCCCGGCGCTGCTGGTCTACACCCTTATCATGCTCGTACCGGTTCTGTGGTCGCTCGGGCTGACGTTCTTCGAGGGCAACGCCCTCTTCGGGTTTGAAGCGGTCAATCTGGATAACTTCGTCAAGCTCGCGAACGACCCGCGGATCCTGGAAGCGCTCTGGTTCACTGTCCGCTACGCCGTCGTCGTCACGATCGGGCAGGTGGTCCTGGGGTACCTCCTCTCGCTGCTCTACGTCTTCGCTCTCCGCAAGTCCTCGGGCATTATTCGGACCCTGGTCTTCTTCCCCGTTGTCGTCCCCACCGTGGCGGTGGCTCTGATGTTCCAACAACTCTTTGCCATCGCACCGCAGAATGGACTCGTCAATGAGCTCCTCAACACCTTTGGTGTCGCGAGCGTTGATTGGCTCGGCAACGATGCCACCGCGTTCCTTGTCGTTGTGCTCATGGATATCTGGCGCTCAATGGGCTTCTACGCGGTCCTGCTCTACGCCGGGCTCGTAGACATCCCCGAGGAAGTGCTGGAATCCGCCCGCCTTGATGGCGCCCGTGGCTGGAGCCTCGTGCGGCACATCGTTGTCCCGCTGTCGTTGCCCGTCATCCTGTCCGCCGTCATCTTCAGCATCAACGGCACGCTCAAGGTCTTCGACTCCATCCTTGCTCTGACCAATGGCGGACCAGGCAGCTCCACATCCCCGCTGACGCTCTACATGTTCCAGACGTCCTTCAGCTACGGCGAATACGGCTACGGCAGCACCATCGCACTTGTCCTGACACTTCTTTGCCTGGGCGTAACACTGATCGTCTTCCGCGCCTCGCGCCGCGACAACACAAAGGCCTGATCCACATGACATCCACAACCACACGCGATATCCGGCGTCAAACGATCATGGGAAGCCGTGCGCACGTTCCCAGGGCCAGAACAACGGCACATTTCATCCGTCGCCTCCCGATGAAGCTGCTCATCGCATTACTGCTCGTCGTTGAGCTCTACCCCCTGCTCTGGCTGCTCCTGAGCTCGTTAAAAACGCAGAACGAATTCCTCAATGCACCGAGCTGGTCACTACCCGCACAGCTCAACTTTGCGAACTACGTTGACGCCTGGACCACCGGCAACCTCGCTACCTATGCACGAAACAGCATTTTGGCCACCGTCCCCTCCTTGGCCCTGATCATCATTCTTGGTGTGGCAGCCGGATTCGCTCTGGAGGTTCTTGTCTGGCGCGGCCGGAACCAGGTTCTGCTCATGTTCCTCGTCGGAATCATGGTCCCGGCGCAGATCATTTTGCTCCCGCTGTTCACCGCCTATTTCAGGATCGGCCTCGCCGGAACCCTGTGGCCGCTCATCATCACCTATACGGCCATTGGCCTGCCGTTGACCGTGTTCATGATGGCCACATACTTTCGCTCCGTTCCCCGTGAGGTCTTCGAAGCGGCGACAATTGACGGCGCAAGCACACTACGGGCCTTCTGGTCCGTCGGCTTTCCGATGGTCCGCAATGCAGTTTTCACTGTCGCGCTGGTCCAGTTTTTCTTCATCTGGAACGATCTGCTCATAGCCCTGACGTTCACCATCGACAAGAACCTGCGAACCATTCAAGTGGGCTTGCTTAGCTTCACCGGGGAATTCGGCCAGACGGCTTATGGCCCGCTCTTTGCCGCCATCTGCATCAATGTCTTCGGCACCCTAATCCTCTATCTCTTCCTCAACCAGCGGATCATGAAGGGCCTTACCGCCGGCTCCGTCAAGTAACCGCCGCAGCCCACAAGCCACGTACCGGAGACACTCATGCCCAAAAGCCAAGACGCGGCCACCGACCGCGCCCATTTCCCGACCAACCGAACCCAACCGCTCGCAGAACTCGTTCTTAGAGCTCCCACCGTCGAACACCAACGTGCCCCCTTTGGCATCGGAGAACCCACCCCACGGCTGAGCTGGGTCATCGAAACCGCCCCGCCACAGTGGCGGCAGGGACGCGCAGAGCTCGAACTCCAAACAACAGACGGAACTAAGACATACACCATCGAAGGGGAGCAATCCGTTCTGATCGAATGGCCTTTTGCCCCCCTGAGATCGCGTGAGCGAGCACGGATCAGAGTCCGTGTCTGGGACATCGGCCCTAACTCCGCAGCAAGTCGGTGGAGCCCGGCTACAGAGATTGAAGCAGGACTGCTTACTCCCGACGACTGGTCGGCGGAGGCCATCGGTGCGTCCTGGCAGGAAGATCACGAGTCGATGCGCCGCCCCGCCCTCCTGCGCTCAAACTTCCGTGCTGACAGCATCGTTGCGTCTGCACGGCTCTACATCACCGCCCATGGCCTCTACGAAGCCGAACTCAACGGCGAACCAGTCAGCAGCGACACACTCGCGCCGGGGTGGACCAGCTACCACAACAGGCTCAGGTACTTCACCTACGACGTTACCGGGCACATCCGCAGCGGCGAAAACACCCTCGGCCTATGGCTCGCGGACGGGTGGTTCCGCGGAAGACTCGGCTTCCATGGGGGCCATATCAACCTGTACGGCGACGAGACGGCTGTGATGGCCCAACTCGAAGTCACCTTCACGGACGGAACAATCCTTCGCCATGGAACCGATACTAAGACCTGGCAATGTGCTCCATCACCAATCATCAGTTCGGGGTTACTGGAAGGAGAACACCACGACGCGCAGCTGGGATTCCATGGCTGGTCCCTCCCAGGGTTCGATGCCACTGCCTGGAGCTCAGTCGACCCAAGAAAGATAGATCTTTCACAGCTGGTCGCGCCGGACGGACCACCGGTGCGTTGCACCGAAGAACTCCAGCCGTTGGAGATAACGCACAAACCTGACGGCCGCATCATCCTCGACTTCGGTCAGAACGTGGTGGGTCGCATCCGGATCATCGCAAGAGGCCAAACAGGTCAGGAGATCACGTTACGACACGCCGAAGTACTCGACCGCGAAGGTGAGCTCTGCACCAGGCCCCTACGTGGCGCCTACTCTGTGGACCGCTACGTAATTGGTGGTGAAGCGGAAGAGATCTGGGAACCGCGCTTCACGATTCACGGTTTCCGCTATGTGGAGATTTCCGGCTGGGGTCAACGCCCGGTCACAGGCAATGTGGCCGCCCGCATCATCCATACGGACATGCTGCGTACCGGATGGTTCGAGTGCTCGGACCCCCTTCTGAACCGCCTGCATGAGAACGTCGTATGGAGCATGCGCGGCAACTTTGTCGACCTACCCACCGATTGCCCCAATCGGGATGAACGACTCGGATGGACCGGAGACATCCAAGTGTTCGCCCCAACCGCCAGTTTCCTTTATGACTGCGCCGGTCTGCTTAGTTCATGGCTCAAGGACGTCGCGGCCGAGCAACACCAGGACGGGACCGTTCCATGGTTCGTTCCCGAAATTCCTGGGGGTGAACAGTGGACACCGGCGCGTCCAGGAGCCGGATGGGGCGACGCAGCGGTGCTCGTACCCTGGTCCCTCTATCAAAACTTCGCCGACAGTGGTCTCGTTCAACAGCAATACACGAGCGCCCGGGCCTGGACCGACCTGGTGCACAGGCTCGCCGGACCGTCCCACGTTTGGGATCAGAGCTACCAGCTCGGCGACTGGCTCGACCCGTCAGCACCGCCGGACGACCCCGCCCGCGGCCTCACCGACCCAAATCTCGTCGCAACGGCCTACTATGCACGATCGGCGGCGACCGTGGCAGACATGGCCCGACTCCTGAACACGCCAGAGACACAAAAGTTGGCGGAGCGTGCCGAAGCCGCGCGGGCCGGTTTTCGGCGCCGTTACCTGACAGGGCACGGCACGCTCTCATCCGATTCCCAGGCAGCATACGCAATCGCCATTGCCTTTGAACTCTTCGATGCCAAAGAAATGGAAGCAGCCGGAAAACGTCTCGCCGAACTGGTCCACGAGGCCGATGTCCACCTCACCACCGGCTTTCTCGGCACTCCAGTCCTCTTGGACGCTCTCACGCAGACCGGACACGTTGAACTCGCGATGCAGCTTCTGCAACAACGAACTGTGCCCTCATGGATCTATCCCGTCACGATGGGAGCCACCACCATTTGGGAACGATGGGACAGTATGCTCCCCAATGGGGACGTCAACCCGGGTGACATGACTTCGTTCAATCACTTCTCCTTCGGAAGCGTTGCCGACTGGATGCACCGGACTATTGCCGGCCTTCGACCGATTGCACCTGGATGGCAGCAAATCATCTACCGGCCCGGGCTGGAAAGCGGTTTAAGACACGCGTCGGCAAGCCACGAGACACCCTATGGCCTCGCATCCATCAACTGGCGCCGCTCATTGAAGAACGTCGATGTCAACGTCCGCGTCCCCGTTGGCGTCGCGGGGTTCCTCGAGCGACCTGACGGGACGCGAGAACCGCTGACGGCCGGCCGCCACACGTTCAACTGGCCAACGCCCGTCGCCGGGCACTCGTCCTGAGGCCTGCGGCGTTTCTCCCTATTGGCGTAGACAGACGACGAAGGCGTAGCGGACGACGCCGGCACGGTAGGTCGGCACGAGTTCAGCGTATCGTGTAGGGCGATGCCGCGCCCTGTTTGAAGAGGCTGCAGGATCTCTAGAAGGTGTTGCGGCCTTTTTCAGGCCTCGGAATCGATTACCTTTCACAAAGTGCAATAGATTGCCCCAAGTAAACCGCCGTACTATGGGGCGCATTGCACAGAAGTTGACCCCATCCGTGAGCAGACCCGCGCCGTTGTCTGTTCCCTGCTCGCCCGCACCGCCCTTGAGCTGTTCGCCGCCAAGGGCTACGACGACACCACGGTCGATGAGTTCGCCGCCGCGGCCGGAGTCTCCCGACGGACCCTCTTCAACTACTTCCGCACCAAAGACGACCTTGCGCTCAGCGGCTATCAGTTCCCGAGGGGCTTCGCTCCGCCGTGGGGAGGGAAAATAGAAACGGCCGGCACCGGCGCCTGCGGGCATCTCTGGTGCTCTTCGGGGGCGCAGGGGCAGACTTGATCAGTGTGTTTCGGTCAGCCCCGGTCGTTCTATGGTGCCAGTGAGCCTGCTTATCAGTTTCGTGGTGGAGGGCACAGCATTTTGTCCCGCGGCACCGTGGACTGTTGCCCTTAAGCACGAAGGTCAGATTTGTTGTTTATCCGCCCTCCCCGGAACACAGACACATTTCAGTTGAAACAAACCAGGAGGGTGATCTGCCATGGAGGTCATTCACCCGCGCTGCGCGGGTGTGGATATTTCGAATAGAGACGCGAAGGTCTGTGTCCGCATCCAGGGCCGCGGCAACCGGGCCACCACGTCAACGGTCATGGAGGCCGCGGGCGCTTACTGGCGCCCGTTCTACTACCTGCTCGAAGACGACGGGCTGGAGATCGTGCTGGTGAACGCCCGGGATGCCAGGAACGTCCCGGGCCCCCAAGACCGACGTCTCGGACGCGGCCTGGCTGGCCGATCTGGCGCCCACGGGCTGGTACGGGCCTCGTTCGTGCCGCCGCCGCCGATCCGTGAACTGCGGGACCTTACACGCGCCGGTACCATCATCACCAGGGAACGGACCCGCGAGATCCAGCGCCTGGAGAAGCTCCTCGAAGACGCCTGCATCAAACTCTCCTCGGTGGCCTCGGAGATCACCGGCGTCTCGGGACGGCTGCTGCTGCAGGCCCTCATCGACGGGCAGACAGAACCGCAGGCACTCGCGGAAATGGCCCGGGGCCGGATGCGGTCCAGGATCCCCGAGCTCACCGAGGCTCTCACGGGCCGGTTCAGCGCCCACCACCGCTACATGACGGCCATGTATCTGCGCAGGATCGATGCCCACACCGCCGACATCAGCGACCTCAGCGCCAGGATCGAAGAGGCGATGGAACCCTTTCGCCTCACCCGCGAGATCCTCGTGAGCATCCCGGGATTCAGCACCACCACCGCCGAGATCTTCATCGCCGAAACCGGAGCCGACATGGCCGTCTTCGCCACCGCCGGGCAACTGGCGCGCTGGGCCGGCATCTGCCCGGGCTCCAATGAATCCGCCGGCAGGGTCAAATCCACCAAAACCCGGCCAGGCAGTCCCTACCTCAAGGGAGCCCTGGGCATCGCCGCCCTCTCGGTCGCACGATCCAACAACACCTATTTCGCCGCCAAATACCGGCGCATCGCTTCCCGCCGCGGACCCCTCAAAGCACTCGTCGCCGTCGAACACGCCATGCTCACCGCGGCCTGGCACATGCACACCACCGGCGCGCTCTACCAGGATCCCGGCGCCGACTACTTCAACCTCCGCGCACCGACCAAAACCAAGGCCCGCGCGATCGGACAACTTGAATCCCTGGGCTACAAAGTCACCATCAACCACTCGCAGAAGCACGATAAAACCCACCTCAACCGTCACCCGTTTGGATTTCGCAAATGGGGTTTGGCCGCAATTGCACTCGCGTTGGCCATCGCCGCTGGCAAACGATGGCGGCAGCAGCTGTGGTTGATGCCTGCGGTGAGGCAGTCCAGGTAACAGTCGTCTGCGATGAGGCTGAGCAGGTGTGCGGAGCGATCGATCGTCGGCGTTCCATGACTCCGGTTCCTTCAACCTGCCCGTCCTTGACTCAGGCCGCTGGCATCAAGCCCCTCAAAAGGTCATGTCGCTCCTGCCCGGGTCCCGCGCAGCCATGGGCACCTTATTTTCATGTCAGAAAGAGGCACAAATCTGAAAGACACACCAGGTGCCCCCAGCCCGTCACAATGACCACCACGGCGCCTCACCATTCAGTCATGTAGTCATCCCACACACAGGCAATGAATGGATATGACGGCACAGCCACGTAGCCGGAACCACTGGACATCTCGCTCCAAACACACAACCTTTTTATGTCTTGGAGGCCAAAGGAAACCATGAAGAGCAACTAGCTCCGGACCCGGCCGCCGCACTTCAAGATGGAGGAAGCCGGCAACAGTAGCTGCCACCAATGAAAAAGGCCCCCGAAGGGGCCCTTCACAACACAATTTGTCCACACTCAGAGGCTAAAAGGCCCCTGAACAGGGAAACACGTGCCCGAGGTGGGACTCGAACCGGGTTCCAGCCCTTGAATATCCGCCACTCGCCCGAAGACCTCCGCAATCCGGTCCAGTCCGGCATCAGTACGAACCAATCCGAAGCCCAGGGTGTGCACAATGTGCACACCCTTATTTCAGCCAGCCAGCGGCAGGCAACGTCGAATCGGGTGAGGACACCCGGGCCATCACCTGGCCTCCCTCCGCCTCCACGGCCTGGATCGCTCCAGTCATCCCTTGTTGCCAGCGCCCGTCAGCTCACCAGGATGGCAGCACCGGCACCGGGCCGTCCACGTCAATATGTTCGGCGTCCCCGCGGGCCAGCCACTGGAGCAGGCCCTCGCGGTCGGACACCACGCGCAGACCGCCGTCGCCGATCACCCACTCGTCACGTTCCTCGGTCATCAACGTCATTCCCGGTGACCCTTTGGCCCGGAGCGAACGCACCACGGCTTCAAGGGCATTTAGCAGCGAATCCGGATCGGCCTCCTCGATGGTCCAGGCAGTGTCGAGGTCATGGTGATGCACCACCACCTCGGCAATCCGGAGCGCAACGATGGACGTGGCAGGGAGCGCCTTGCCGTTCAACCGCACCTCAGGGGCCGCAAGCTCCTCGCCCAGCCGCTGTGCCTGCTCGGCGAAGTTCCGGGCCGACTCCCGCAGTTCCCCGACGAGCTCTTGCCGCGGGAGCGCGGACAATGCGGCGATCTCCTGGGAGCGGGCGTCCGGCGAGGCGTACAAGGGACGTTCCTCGCCGGAGGTGGCCCACTCGATGAGCTTGACCAAAGCGCGGCCGCTGGAGGCGACGTGGGCGATAACATCGGCGCGCGTCCACCCCTCGCACAGCGAGGGAGCGGTCATCTCGTCGTCGACAAGGGATTCAACGGTGGCCAGGAACATGTCCGACTCCCTGCCGAGGCGGGACAGATCTGAGTGGAGGCGTGCGGGGTTGCTCATCTTGCCAGCCTATCCACGCGTCCGTGGTACCACCAGCGTTCCTGACCCGTTTGTTACATACCCAGATCGTATGGATTGAGACGTGCCGGAGCGCATAGCCCCTTCGTCCCCAATAGGACTGTTTGATATCTGCAGCATATGAATATCCCCCGGGCGAAAGCCCGGGTATTTCCCTCATATGACTTGCATCACAGCACTGTCAGGCTGAAAGCAGTCGGAAGACGGCCCCGAAGATCCTTCGCAGCGCCGCATCGCCTTCACTTCACGCAGAGAGGACTTGGCACCATGACACAACCGCATGCCGCTATAGCCGAAAATCCAAAAAAGGAGGCGCGCACGGCAAATTGGGTCGCCTTCATCATCTGTACGGCCCTCGTTTTTGACGGATACGACCTCGTCATTTACGGCACCGTCCTTCCGGGGCTGCTTGCGGACCCGAGCCAGATCGGCGCATTTGATGCAGTCACCGCCGGCCTCCTGGGGTCCTGGGCACTCATCGGAGTACTCGTGGGCTCACTGGTCTGCGGCGCTATCGGTGACTTTTTCGGCCGACGCCGGCTGATGCTCCTGGGCATCGCCTGGTTCTCCGTCGGCATGTTTGTCACGGCGCTTGCCACCACCGTTCCAGCCTTCGGCGCCTTGCGCTTTATTACCGGCCTCGGCCTGGGTGTGGTTATCGCCACTGCCGGCGCCACAATGGCTGAATTCGCACCCGCAGGGAGGCGGCAGTTCTACAACGCAATTGTGTATTCAGGGGTCCCGGCAGGCGGCGTCCTGGCGTCAATCGTGGGCATCCTGTTCCTCGACAGCATCGGCTGGCGCGGGCTTTTCACAATCGGTTCCCTGCCACTGGTCATCCTCCTGCCTCTTGCCTGGCGCAAGCTCCCGGAATCGCCGCGCTGGCTGTTGTCCCGGGGCCGTGAAGAGGAGGCCCTGGCGGCCGCCGAACGCACCGGCGTCCCGCTCATCGAAGAGCGGGTGATCCGCGAGGTCGGTGCCGCGCCCCAGAAGTCCGGCTTCGCAGCCGTGTTTTCCCGCCAGTTCGCCGTAGCCTCCATTCTGCTTGGCCTGATGTCCTTCTCAGGCCTGCTGCTGACCTACGGACTTAACACGTGGCTGCCCAAAATCATGGAGGGCTACGGCTACGGCCGTACGTACTCCCTGTTCTTCCCGCTCGCGCTGAACCTCGGCGCGGTGGCGGGCGGGTTGCTCGCGTCCCGTCTGGCGGACAGGAACGGACCCCAGCGGGTCATCGCCGCCACCTTCGTGCTGGCGACCATTTCCTTGGGGCTCATGACCTTCAGCTTTCCGTTGCCGCTGCTGTTTGCCTTCATTGCCCTTGCGGGCGTGGGAACACTCGGCACCCAGGTACTGGTCTACGGGTTCCAGTCCAACTACTTCACCACCAATGCCCGGGCCGCGGGCGTGGCATGGTGCGCCAGCGTGGGCCGGCTGGGCGGGGTGCTGGGCCCGATCATTGGCGGCTGGTTGGCGGCCGCCGGCATCGGCGGGTCCACCGCCTTCTACATCTACGGGGCCGTGGCACTTTTCGGCGCCGTGGTTACAGTCCTGGTCCCCCGCCAGCGCAAGCTGGAGGAGGCCGAACACAAAGTCGACGCGATCGCCGAAGGAGGGGCAGAGGACAGCGTTCCTACCGAGCAACTCACGCAGGCTGCCCGGTCGCTGCCCTGAGATTATTACGCCGGCTGAATATACTAGTAGGGCTCTTTATGGCTATTGTTTGAATCAATAATGCGCCCAGGGCACCACCGGCTGGGCCGGTCGGGCGGAAGGACGGCACCACGTTGGACATTCGGCAGTTGAACTATTTCATCGCGGTTGCCGAGGAGCGGCACTTCGGCCGCGCGGCCAAACGCCTGCACATGGCTCAGCCACCTCTATCCCAGCAGATCCGCCAGCTGGAAGAGCAGTTGGGAGTCCGCTTGCTCAACCGCACCACGCGGAGGGTGGACCTCACAGCGGCGGGCCAGCTCCTGCTGGATCGCGGCCGGCAGATCGTCAACGAGTTAGCCACACTTCAGGCCGACGTGTCCCAGGTGGGCAAGGGCGCCTCCGGCGTCCTGAGGGTGGGCTTCTCAGGGTCGGCAACCTACGGCGTCATGCCGCAGATCGCCCGCCTTGCCAAGCAGGTCCTGCCGGGCCTGTCCCTTGCGCTGCACGGCGAAATGCTCACACCCTCCATGGAAGCCGGGCTGCGGGAGGGTACTTTGGACGCCGCGTTGCTGCGCCCCCCCGTTGCTTCCCCCGACATCGACTACCGGATCGTGGCCAGGGAGCCGCTCGTCGTCGCGCTTCCCTCATTCAGCGCCCTCGCGGTAGACCGGACCGTGGCGATGCACGAACTGCAGGACCAGGACTTCATCGCCTATGCACCCGAATCCGTGCTCTACCGCACCACGTCAGACCTGTGCCGCCAGGCCGGCTTCCGGCCACGCATCGCCCAGGTGGTGGGAGAGACCTCCACGATGCTGGCATTCGTGGCCGCAGGGGGCGGGGTGGCCGTCATGCCATCCAGCGTGCGGGCCATCCAACTCGAAGGCGTCGTTTACCGGGAAATTGAAAACGTCCCTTCGGTGGAACTCGCGGTCGCCTGGATGCGCGGGCACCCCTCAGCCCTGCTGCAGAATTTCCTGGAAGTCGTGGATACCGCGACTGCAGAGCCCGGGCGCCTGCCCCCGCACCCCGGTCCCGCGCCGTTTCCCACTCATGAAAGGCTGACCTGCTGATGAAGATCGCAACCATTGAGGCGATCCCCTACTCGATCCCCTATCTCCACCCCCTGCACTTCGCCTCCGGATCCGTGCACGAGGCAGACCATGTGCTCATCAGGCTTCGCTCAGACGACGGAGTGGTGGGCACTGCCGACACACCGCCGCGCCCATACACCTATGGTGAGACGCAGAAGTCCATCGTCGCGGTAGTGGAAGACATTTTTGCCCCGCAGCTGATCGGGGTCGACATCTTTGACCGGGAGAAAGTCCAGGAAATCCTAAACCGGACCGTCCACAACCAGACGGCCAAGGGGGCCGTGGATATCGCCCTGTGGGACGTCATTGGCAAGACTCTGGGGCAGCCGGTGACAAAGCTGCTGGGCGGGTACACCGACTCGCTCCGGGTCGCCCATATGCTCGGCTTCAAGCCTGCCCAGGAGTTGCTGGCACTAGCGCTGGAGTTCCGCGAGACCTATGGCATCAACACGTTCAAGCTCAAGACCGGGCGCCGTCCCCTTCACCTCGACATCGAGGCCGCCCGGGTACTGCGGGATGGCCTTGGCGAGGACGCTGAGCTATACATGGATGCCAACCGCGGGTGGTCCGCCAACGAGGCCGCCGACGTGTTGCGGCGCACGGCGGAGTTGGGCCTGCAGTTCCTGGAGGAGCCCGACGACGCCCGCGAGGTCCTCGGGCGCCGTCGCCTCGTGGCGAACTCCCCCATCCCCATCGCCGCGGACGAGTCTGCCGCCAATCTAGGTGAGGCCGCACGGGAAATCCTCACTGGCGGCGCGAACCTCCTGGCTGTCAAGACGGCACGGTCCGGTTTTACCGAGGCGGCCAAAATCGTTGGGATGGCCGAGGGTATGGGCATCGACGTCTATATCGGCAACCAGATCGACACCCAGGTCGGCACGGCCGCCTCGGTGGTCTTCGGCGCTGCCTTCGCCCATACCGCCAAGCGGGCGGCGGAGCTGTCCAATTACCTGGACATGGCCGACGATCTCCTGGCCGAGCCCCTGGCCATCACCGGCGGTCGCATCCGTGTTCCCGAGGGACCGGGCGTAGGCACAGCTGTTGATGAAGGCAAGCTCTCCCTGTACCGCTCAGACCGATAACATCCCACCTTACGAAAGTACATCCGTGAAATATCTTGTCCACATGGACGTCAACCTGCCCGCCGACCTCCCCGCCGCTGAAGCCGCCGAGATCAAGACCAAGGAGAAGGCCTACTCGCAGGCGCTGCAGCACTCCGGAAAGTGGCCGGAAATCTGGCGGGTGGTGGGGGAATACGCCAACTACTCAATCTTCGACGTCGATTCGAACGACGAACTTCATGAGCTCCTGCAAAACCTTCCGCTGTTCCCTTTCATGGACATCTCGGTAGTGCCGCTCGCCAAGCACCCGTCCGATGTCAAATAGACGCCAGGTCAAGTTACACCTGCTTACATCAGGACAAGCTGTGTCCCGGCTCAGTCCGTGGCCCGGAACGCAGCCGCAAGTTCGCTGCGGGAACGGACTCCCATCTTCCGGTAAACCCGCGTCAGGTGATACTGCACCGTCTTCTCCGCAACGAACAGAGCGCGGGCCGCCTCCTTGTTGGTGGCCCCGGCCGCGACCAGCTCGGCCACCGACCGTTCCTGCGCTGTCAACTGAATGTGGTGGTCGCTGGCCGCCATGAGCACGGGGTCGGCCGGATCGGGCAGGTGACCGACGTCGAGACCTGTCGCTTTGAGCTCACGGTCGCACCGTTCGACGTAGGTGGCCGCCCCCAGGGAGTCGTACAGGTCTCGGGCCACGCGCAGAACCGAGGACGCCAAACGCCGTTTGCCCGCCCGGCGCATGCTCTGGCCGAAGGCAAAGCTAACCCGGGCCCGCAAATACGGCCGATTAAGCCCGCGGAGGTGGCCCAGGGCCGCCTCGAAGTGTTCCCTGGCAGTGTCAGGGTCCCCCTGCGCGGCCACGAGCCGGCCTCTCGCCCACGCCATCCGCGCCAGATCCGATGGCACTTCCCGCTCTCGAGGCACACGTTCAAACGCGGTGAGGAACGAGTCGGCGGCGTCGAGCTGGTCGGTCATGACTAGGGCGTTGACGTAGGTGTCCTGCCAGGGCCAGAAGGACACCCGGTTCTCAGTCCAGGGGTCCAGCTCCGTCAGCGGCTGCAGCACCGCCAAAGCACTTTCGTAGTCGGCCCGCGCCTCGTGGAAGCGGGCACGGGCAAGGCTTGCCGGCACCTGCATGGCCCGGTAGGTCCCCGGCTGCACCGCTGCCTGCGAAACGTAGTAGCGGGCCCGGTCCCAGTCGCCGCGCATGGACCAAAGCTCCGCGGCAGTCCAGTACAGCAGGGGCCGGATCAGCGGCATTCGCGAGGTTTCGAGGCGGACGGATGCGCGCGCCACGGTGGCGGCAGCCGCATCCCAGTTTCCAAGCACCAGGTGGGTACGCGCCAGCCACGCCTCGGCCCACAGGGAAATCCGCATCGAGCCGCCACGGTACTCAGTGGGAGCGGCCGCCTCGAAGTTCACCAACGCTGACTCAACGTTGTCAAGGCGTAATGCCAGCCAGCCGGCACCCATCTGGAGCCGCTGCTTTTGGGCGTTCTCGGCAGCATGTTCGAAGGCCCGGTGGTAGGAGGCCTCCGCCTCCGCGAGCCGGCCCTGTGCATACAGGCCCAAGCCGTAGATTGCCTCTGACTCAACGTGCGCGGGGGTTCCCGGCTGCGTAAGTTCCATAGCCCGTTCGGCCCAGCCGGTAATCAGCGGGCCGTCCCAGGACGCTACCCCGTGCAGGACGAAGCGCTGCGCCACCTGCGCGGCGGCCGCGGGATCACGATGCGGGTTGCAGGTGCGCCAGGCCATCTCCAGCTGCGTTTGCGCGCTGTCATTTTGTCCCGACACAGTGGAGAGGTACCCCAGGACGGAGGAGCGGAGCGGTGAGGATGGCAGGGCGTCCACTGCCGCGCTCCACATCTGCGCCTGGGCTATGTTGCCGGAACCCACCAGGGCATCCACGGCTCTCAACAGCCTGTCGTTCCGGGATCGGATGTTGTGGGAAAGCCGGGACGCGGAGAACAGTGCCGTCGAGGCATCCTGCCACACTCCCAGCAGGGCCTGGCCGCGGGCGTACTCCTCCAGCTCCTCGGCAAGGGCCTCGTCTGCCCCGGGAGTTGCTGAGACGCGGTGGCCCAGACGTTCACCCTCGGGCTGCACGGCCTCAGCTGCCAGCCGGTGCAGCGCGATGCGCCGGCTGGGGACGATCTGTTCGTAGATGGCCTCGGCCGTGCCTGGTTCAAAGAACACAACGGAAGAACGGGCCTGATCCACAGTCAGCCCCAGCAACCCTGCCCGGTGCCCCTCGTCAAGTGCCTCCATGACCGATTCCAACCCGCTGACCTGGGAAACCTCTGCCAGCCCCGCGCTGCGTCCAAGCACGGACGCAGACTCTGCCACAGAGACCAGCCCGGGAGACGCCGCCGCCAGGACGCTGCGCATCCGGGCGCGGACCCTGGAGGTCGGCGGCAGGGAGGGAAACCACGTCTGCCACGCCTCCGCTGGTAACTCGTGGAGCAGCTCTACGACCGGTTGCGCGATTCCGCGGGTGTGCTGGACCAGCCCGTGGGCCGCCGTGGAACTAAGGTCGATGCCGAGCGTCGTCCGGGCAAGATGCTGGACCTGCTGCGGCGTGAGCGGATCCAGCGGGATACGGGTGACCTGATGACCTGAAAGGAAGTCCAGTGCACCTGCGGGGACACGTGTTGCGTCATCGGGGTTGATCGTTAGCAGGAACAGGATCCGTTTTCCGTGCAGCCGGCGCATGACGAAGGTGAGGATGCGCAGGCTCTCGGTGTCGAGTTTGTGAACATCGTCGACGGCGACAACTACGGTGCCGTGCGACTGCAGTCCTTCGAGGTGGGTGCTGAGCGTCGAAGCGTAATTGACCACCTGGCCCGGCGTGAGCGACGCGACGGGGCCAGGGGGAACGGGCGGGCCGCCGTCGTAATCCTTTGCCGAGCGAAGCGGCGTCGTGAGCATCAGCTGGGAGTAACCCGCAAGGGCAAACTGAGCCTCCCAGTCGTCGCCCATGGCGGACAGCACGCGGACACCCCGGACCCCGGTGCGGCAGTGCTCAAGGAACAAATCGAGCACTGCGGTCTTCCCGGACCCCGCCGGCCCGGAGATCACGACGGCGCCCACACTTCCCTTGCGGACAGTGCGGAGAATCTCCAACAGCTCCTCGAAGACCCCCCGCCGGCCAACGAGCGGAAGGTCCTCCGCCATTTCACCGCTGAGGAAGCCCGTCGTCATAACCGCAATCCTACTGGAGCGGACCGCACGGCCTTGGCGGCGGGAATCCATCACCGGTGGGCTTAGCCCTGATCCCCGCCAGCAACTGCAAGAATGGATCCGGTGAGGTAAGACGCTTCATCTGATCCAAGGAAAACGATCGGCGCCGCCTGCTCGTCCAAGGTTCCGTAGCGCTTGAAAAAGGAAGAATCCACGGTTTGGTCGACGATCACCCGGTACCAGGCCTTTTCCGTGGAGGATTCGGCCTCCGGCCCCCGTTTGACCTTGCGGGGCGGTGCCTCGGTGCCCCCCGGGGCGGTTGCGACCACGCGGATGCCGCGTCCCCCCACCTCCATTGCCAACGACTGCGTTAAGGCATTCACTCCGCCCTTCGCCGCCGCATAGGGCACCCGGTGCAGCCCGCGGGTGGCCACCGAGGAAACGTTGACGATGGTGCCGGAGCCCTGCTCCAGCATGGCCGGCAGCACAGCCCGGCAGGTCCAGAGGGTGGGAAAAAGCGATCGGCGGATCTCCTTCTCGATCTTCTCCTCGTCGTACTCTTCGTACGGACGGGCCCAAATCGTGCCGCCGACATTGTTGACCAGCACGTCCACCCGCCCGTGGGCGGCCAGCGCAGCCTCCACGGCCTGCTGCGCACCTGCAAAGGTCTCAAGATCTGCGGTCACCGAGGTAGCCGAGCCTCCTGAACCGGAAACCTGGGCGGCCTCCTCGATCCCCTGCGCCACCCCGTGGACCAGGTCGGACCGGTCCACGAGGACAACGGCGCCGCCCTCGGCCCCGATCCGCTCCGCTACCTTCTGGCCAATGCCCTGGGCGGAGCCGGTCACAAGAGCTACCTTGCCGGCATAGCGGCCCGGCGTAATGAACTGTCCAGCATACGGCTGCGTCATCAGTGGCTGGCCTTGGCATCGATCGCCTGGGCCATGGTGTCCTTGGCGTCGTGTGCATGGGACGTAATGACTTCCCGCACCCGTGCCTTGTCCTGACGCTCGAAGGCGTCGACGATATCCAGATGGTCCTGCCTGACCCGCGTGAAGATGCTGGTTCCGGCCTCGAAAGCCGCCGCCATCTGCGCGTGGACGTCGAGCCGGCGGTAGGACTCGAGCAGCATGGGGTTGTCGCAGACCATAAAGAGGTATTCATGGAACTCCTCGTTGGTCCGCGCGAACTCATCCGGGTCATGGATGGTGCCGCCGGTTACAGAGCGCGTGGTGGCCTCGGCGAGCCGGCGGAACTGGTGCAGCTGCTCCTGGCTGAGCCGGCCCAGCATCAGCTCGCTCACTGCGAGCTCCAGGCCCATGCGCGCGTCAAGCTGGGCGAAGCTGTCCTCCTTGCGGAAATCCAGCCGGCCGGTCTCCAAGGACGAGACTGCCTCGCTGCGGCTCATGGTGTCGCCTTCAGCCTCGATCTTCTCCACGGGTGTCGGCGCACCGGTCTCCGCGTCGCCGCCGGTGGTCTCCTTCGGGGCAAAACGCTCGAAGTAGAAGTTGGCAGGCTTGATTCCCTCGGAGTCCAGCCACTTCGACACGGCATTGACCATGGGAGGCGGCCCGCAAAGATAGATGTCAACATCGCCGTCGAACAGGTGCGAGGGCGCAATGATCTGGGTGACATAGCCCGTGTTTGGAGCAGACGTGCCGGGTTCGGACGCAATGTAGTCCCATGTGAAGCCGGGCAGCTTCGCCTCATATTCGCGCAGCCAGTCCAGGCCAACGATGTCCGCCTCGCGGGTCAAACCATAGATCAGGTGGACAGGTACCGACGGCGGATTCTCGGAAAGCTTCTCAAGGATGGACAAGAGCGGGGCCAAGCCGGTACCGCCTGCCAGGAGCAGCAGGGGGCGCTTGGGCTCGCGTAGGAAGAACGAGCCGTAGGGACCCGTGAATTCGATGGCGTCGCCCACCGCTGCCCTGTCGCGCAGGTATTCGGACATCGCACCTTGGGGCGTCACCCGCACCATGAACGACGCGTCGTTCACCTCGGGGCCGCTGCTGAATGAATAGGAACGCTCCGCATCGGTTCCGGGGACCTTGAGGTTGACGTACTGGCCCGGGAGGAAGGCCAGACCATCCCGGTTTTCCACGTCCAAGATGAAGGAAACCGTGGTTTCCGTGTGCCTGCTGAGCTCCTTCACGGTGGAAGTGAAGGTGGTGGCCGATGTTTTCGCCGATTCCGACGTGGCAGGGATCTGAATGGCCATATCGGACTCCGGCACTGCCTGGCAGGTGAGCATGTAGCCCTTTTCGAGCTCCTCCTCCGTCATGGCGTCGTCAATGTAGTCGCCCGGATCGAAGGAACCGGAATCGCAAAAGGCCTTGCAGGTGCCGCAGGCACCATCACGACAGTCCGACGGAATATTGATGCGTGCCTTGTACGCGGCGTCCATCACGGTCTCGTAGTCGCCGACCTTGATGACTTTGGTGACGCCGTCCTCGAAGCTGAGGGCTACTTTGTGGCCCATGATTTCCTCCTGGCTGGGGATCGCGTCGTCGCGACCCGGGAAAGTGTGGATGTGCCCGACGGGCACGGTTTTTGACACGGTCAAGGCCGGTGCCGGGGAAATGCCGGGCACCGGCACGGGGCCGTCAGATCATGTAGACGTCCACCACGTGATGGATGTAGTCGTTCTTGAGGACGACCTTCTTCTTCATGATTACCGGCTCCCCGCCGGCAAGATCGATCGTGTAGAAGCTGGTCCCGAAGTACGTGTCCGTAGTGTTGTAGCGGAAGTACAGGGTGAACCAGTTGAAGCGCACCTTTACCTGGTCGCCGTCGTGCTCCACGATCTCGATGTCTGTGATGTTGTGCCCGGTGCGGGGCTCCGGGAGGGAGGTGGCCGAGGACCGGTCCGTCTTGATCCGGAAGACCCTGTCCTCAATGCCGCCGCGGTTATCGTAGTAAATGAGCGAGATCTCGTTTTGCGGGTCCTCGGTCAGCCGGTCGTCGACGTCCCATGCGGGCATCCAGAACTCGGAATCCGGGTGGTAGCACCGGAGCCAGTCATCAAATTGGCGCTCATCCAGCAGCCGGGCCTCCCGATACAGGAAGGCACGGACAGTTTCGAGCGTGGCGATCTCCTCGGCGGTCTTGAGCGCCGCAGCGGGTTTTGTCAGGTTGATCATGGGTTATGCACTCTCTCTGGTTCGACGTGGACGGAGTCAGGCAGTGACGGGAACGGCATCCGCGGTGGCGCGCTCCGCCTCCACCAAAGCCCGGTCCATGACTTCCTTCCAGTACCCGTGCTGGATCGGGTAGAGCCCCTCATCCTCCGTGCGCACCCCGGATGCTATGACCCTGGTCATGCCCAGCGCCCGGGCCTGCTCGTCGGGGCCTGCGATCTCATGGGTGGACCCGCGCGTCATGTCGTTCCACGGCGCCGAGGTGGCCCAGTACGTCTTGTTGCAGGATCGGAACTCCTCGAGGTCGTCTG
Source organism: Arthrobacter sp. ISL-69 (assembly GCF_018613775.1). Taxonomy (NCBI): domain Bacteria; kingdom Bacillati; phylum Actinomycetota; class Actinomycetes; order Micrococcales; family Micrococcaceae; genus Arthrobacter; species Arthrobacter sp. ISL-69. Next base: position 6,511 of record NZ_JAGGPO010000041.1, on the reverse strand, counting down.
GGGTGGCCATGCCCGTGGCGTTGAAGAAGTCCTCGTACTGGCGGATGCGCCTGGAGCGGTTCTCCTGGGATTCGCCCTTGGGTGCGATGCAGTAAATGGTGACCTCGGTCTGGTCCGCGGAGATGGGGCGGAAGTGCCGGATCTGGGAGGAGAACTGGTCCATGATGTAGACATTCGGGTACAGGCACAGGTTCCGCGAGATGTTGATCATGAAGTTGGCCATCTCCTCGCCGTACTTCGCCACAAGCTCCTCGCGGCGGTCCCACAGCGGGCGGTCCTCGGGGTTGGTCCACTCCTGCCACAGCAGCAGGTGTCCGTGGTCGTAGGAATAGAACCCGCCCTTGACCTTGCCCCATTTGCCGGCGTCCATGGCCTTGGTCTTGTTGGCGGAGTCGCCTGCGCTGCGGCGGGCGGTGGTGGCAGCGTAGTTCCAGTGCACGGCGGTGACGTGGTAGCCGTCGGCGCCGTTCTCGGCCTGCACCTTCCAGTTGCCGTCATAGGTGTAGGTGGATGAGCCGCGCAGCACTTCGAGTCCCTCCGGGGACTGGTCCACGATGGAGTCGATCACCTTGGTGGCGTCGCCCAGGTGCTCTTCGAGCGGGAGCACGTCCGCCTTCAAGGAACCAAAGAGGAACCCGCGGTAGGAGTCGAAGCGGGCAACCTTGGTGAGGTCGTGGGAGCCCTCCTTGTTGAAAGTCTCCGGGTAGCCGGCGCTGCGGGAGTCCTTGACCTTCAGCAACTCACCGGAGTTCTTGAAGGTCCAGCCATGGAACGGGCAGGTGAAGGTGGTGCGGTTGTCCGTTTTGCGGCGGCACAGCATCGCGCCGCGGTGGGAGCAGGCGTTGACGATGCAGTTCAGGTTCCCGTCCTTGTCGCGGGTAATCACAACAGGCGTGCGGCCGATGTTGGTGGTGAAGTAGTCCCCAACATTCGGGATCTGGGACTCATGGGCGAGATAAACCCAGTTGCCCTCGAAGATGTGCTTCATCTCCAGTTCGAAAATCTCCTCATCGGTGAAAATTTCGCGTTTGGCCCGGATGACGCCGTTCTCACGGTCGTCGATCACGGCGTCGGAAAGGACCTCACGGACATGGGTCAGGTTCTCGGTCATGGCTGCTCCTTCATTGGAGAGTGCTGTACAAATTTGGCGGGAGGTCCGAGCCGGCCGCGGGCGCCGACGGGGGACGTTGTCAGGCAATCCTGTCCTATCGTGACCGCACTCACATCAGGCAAATACCTAGGTTCGACCAAGGGTGCGATTATGTAGGCTTCATGACTAAAAAGCGGCTAAATCGATATTTGTGGCGTCCTTATCGCGAGGCCTATCATGAGACAGGCATCACGCGCAGCCACGTCACCGCGGGATAAAACCCTGGCGCGCTGAGGCTCGCAGCGGGTGCAGGAACCCTTCCTCCCCTGTTCAACGAAGAGTATGGAGAACACCATGACTGACACCCAAGCGGACGCCCGTAAAGAGGACGAGGGCACCGCCGTCGAAGCCGGTTCAAAGGCCACCGAGCGCTTTACCTCCTCAGGAAAGCTCGCGCAGGTGGATGTGCCGAAGGAGAGGGTGAGCCTGCTGGCAGGGGCACTTATCAAGGCCGCCAACGACATTGTCGTCGAACACGAGGTCACCTACGAGGAATACAACGCACTTAAGGCGTGGCTGATCAAGGTGGGGACAGACGGGGAATGGCCGCTGTTCCTGGACGTGTGGCTGGAACACACTGTCGAGGACGTCAACTCCCAGGACCGTCCTGGCACCGTGGGCACCATCGAGGGACCCTACTACGTGCCCGGCTCCCCTGTGCTCCAGAGCCCTGGCACCGTGGAGATGCGCGAGGACGAGGAGGGCACTCCGCTGCACTTCACGGGCCGCTTTACTGATACCGAAGGCAATGCTATCCAGGGTGCCCAGGTGGAAATTTGGCATGCGGACAGCGCCGGGTTCTACTCCCAGTACGCCCCGGGCCTCCCCGAGTGGCTCTTCCGCGCCACGGTCAAGGCGGACGACGACGGCCGCTTCGAAATCAACACGATGCGCCCGGCGCCGTACCAGATTCCCACGGACGGAGCTTGCGGGCAGCTGATCAACGCGGCCGGGTGGCACGCCTGGCGCCCGGCGCACATCCACATCAAGGTTTCCGCGCCCGACTTCCAGCCTGTAACCCAGCAGCTGTACTTCCCCGGCGATCCTCACAACGCCGACGACATCGCATCGGCGGTCAAGCCCGAGCTGATGCTGGACCCGCGGCTGCGCACGGACGGCCAGTCCGGCGAAGAAGTGGTCTATGGCTACATTCTCGCCAAGGAAGGCCAGCACAAGTAAGAACCTCCGCCCGCAATCGGTGCCGGCGCCTCGGCCCTTGCACGGACGGCGCCCCGGAGTGCCAACTCCGGGGCGCCGGTTTTCTTCCGCCGTTCCCAGGAGCCAGAATGCCGCGATCCCGCCAGATTTCGCCCGCCATGCCCCACGCGGAAGCCGTTGCGGCTCCGGAGTCCCGACCGCTGCTTGAACGCCCGGGGGTTCGTCCCGCCGGAGTGCGCCAATTCCTCCGGGACCTGGGCACGCCCTATGTTTCCAACGGGGTGATCGGCCTCATCTTCTCCGGCTCCGGCCCAATAGCGGTCACCCTGGCCGTTGGAACGGCGGGGGGACTTACTCAGGGCCAGCTCGCGTCCTGGGTGTTTGGCATTCTTTTCTCGGGCGGGGCGGCGACCCTGTTCATGTCGCTCCTCCATCGCCAGCCCCTCGGCTTCGCCTGGTCCATTCCCGGCACGGTGCTCCTGGGCCCGTCCCTGCAGCACTTGTCCTTTCCGGAGGTGGTCGGAGCGTTCTTCACGTCCGGCATGCTCATCCTCGCGCTGGGTGCCACCGGAATGGTTCGCCGGATCATGGCCGCCGTCCCGATGCCGATCATCATGGCCATGGTGGCCGCTGTGTTCCTGAAATTCGGGACCGACGTCGTGGTCTCGGCCCAGGCGAACCCTGTGGTGACTGTCCCGATGGTGGCCGTCTTCCTGGTCCTCTCGGCCGTTCCTGCCCTGGGCAGGTTCCTTCCGCCGGTGCTCGGCACACTTGTGGTTGGTTGCCTTGCCGTGGCGGCAAGTGGCCAATTTTCCCTCCGGGAAAGCGGACCGGTTCTTGCCATCCCGGTCTTCACCCTTCCTGAGTTCACCTGGGCTGCCCAGCTCGAGCTGGTTGTTCCCCTGGCCCTCACCGTGTTGTTCGTTCAGAATGGCCAGGGCGTCGCCGTTCTCCGTGCCGCCGGCCACAATCCGCCGATCAATGTCTTCGCCATCGTTTCGGGTGCGTTTTCCTTGCTCAACGCTTGCTGCGGCGCTGTTTCAGCCTGCGTGACCGGCCCCACGAACGCCCTCATGACCGCTTCGGGAAGCAGGCAGCGCCAGTACACAGCCGCCGTGGTGTACGGCATCCTGGCCATAATCTGCGCCCTCCTGGCTCCCACCCTCACCCGTCTCATGCTCGCCGCGCCCAAGGAATTCATCCTGGCCCTGGGGGGCATTGCCATGCTGCGAGCCCTCCAGCAAGCCTTTGTGACCGCTTTCGCCACAGCCTTCACCCTGGGGTCCCTGGTGACATTCGTCGTGACCATGTCCGGCATGAATCTCTTCAACATCCATCCGGCGTTCTGGGGCCTCGTCATCGGCTACACGGTGTCCCGACTGCTTGAACGCGCGGACCACGCCAAGTCATAACGCCAAAATCACCAACGGCGCGTCTGACGCCTGCAGCACCCGCTTCCCACTCTTGGCTCCTCTACCCTGCTAGGCATCTTCCTGCAATTACAGCTCAACTGTTGATCGCTTGCGGAGATCCAGAAACTTGCCAGCCGGCGCCAGGTCATGCAGGGAGCGGCCCTATCCGCCATGAACAGATAACGAGCGACACCGCTATCCACACACGAAAGGAGGCAGCTGGTCGCCAACAAAATGGGCCCCCGAAGGGGCCATAAGTGAACAGTTTGTCCACACTCAGAGGCTCACAAGCCCATGAACAGGGAAACCACGTGCCCGAGGTGGGACTCGAACCGGACTCCAGCCCTTGCAAACACTGGGAACTCCTGAAAACATGGGCAATCCGTCCCAGTCCGACCAATATACGACCCGATCCGAACCCGAAGGTGTGGACATTGTCCACACCTTCTTTTTGCGACATTCCAAATGACGTCCGAACAGCTGCCGCATATGCAGTGCAAGCACGCCGCAGCAGTTCCCTGGTTGCCCCGGGAAGGACGGGCTCCAAGATCTTCAATCGGTCTCTCACCTGCAATTGCCAGTCCAATGGATCCTGTCCGGCTACCTTGTCTTACGCAGCAGATCTGCCGACCGGCTACATGCTGGTACTGCCGCTGGCCAAGGCCTGATCAGATCTTCGCGCTAGTCGCGCGTTCGTGCGCTTCCCGTGCGGGCCCTCCGCGCCACGACGAACGGACGAACCACAGCGCCCCCTCGGAAGCCATCATCGGCGTCCGAGGTAGCCGCCCGTTGGTGCAACCAAGCTCGATTTGCGAACGGGCCGCCGTGGTTGCTGACCTGGAGCGTCTGGAATCCGAATTCGGAACACACCAGCGTCCGTGAGCTGACTCACAGGACTGCAACCCTATCGCAACCCTCCCGTGCCTAAGCTGAGGACAACGGCCGTCGTTCCCGCTCACACCAACGGTGGAACGATGCTCGTGTTTCACACGGCAAACCAAGACGGTGCAGGTGACATTGCACGACAAGACGCGGACCGGCACGCCGACGGGGTTATCCACGCCCCAAACAAATCCGTTCGCCTCACCCGTTTACCCGGTCCTTGAGGTCCCGCTGCAGTCACTGTCCTCCGGCAGGGCGCCCACTCCGTCCAGGACGTTGAACTACCTGCCCCCGCATACCAAGGGACATCGGCTTGGCTACCGCTCCACTTCCTGTCCGTGCAGTCCTTTTCTGCCGGTACAAACGACGAAGGAAAATCGACAATGACGACGATGCAAGCAGCCGTAGTAACTGAATTCGGCAAGGATCTTCAGATCCAGGCCCTTCCCGTTCCCACCCCGGGGCGCGGCGAGGCACTGGTCAAAGTATTCACCACCGGTGTGTGCCACACCGATCTGCATGCCGCGGAAGGAGATTGGCCGGTCAAGCCGTCGCCGCCCTTCGTCCCCGGCCACGAGGGTGTCGGCGAGGTGGTGGCCCTCGGTGAGGGTGTGACGGACCTGGCCGTTGGCGATCTGGTGGGCAATGCCTGGCTCTGGTCCGCTTGCGGCGACTGCCAGTACTGTCGGACAGGTTGGGAAACGCTGTGTGAAGCGCAAAGGAACGCCGGCTACAGCGTTGACGGTTCCTTCGGCGAGTACATGCTGGTGGACTCGCGCTTCGCCGCCAGGATCCCGGCCGGTTCGGACCCCGTGGAAGTCGCGCCCGTGCTCTGTGCCGGCGTGACCGTCTACAAGGGACTCAAGATGACCGAGGCCCGGCCCGGCCAGTGGGTAACAATCTCTGGGATCGGCGGCCTAGGCCATATTGCCGTCCAGTACGCCGTCGCGATGGGCCTTCGAGTCGCGGCGGTGGATATTGCGGATGACAAGCTGGCCCTCGCGAAGCAGCACGGCGCCGAACTGACCGTCAACGCCCTGCATGAAGACCCGGTCGAGGTCATCCAGCGCGAAACGGGCGGCTGCCACGGCGTGTTGGTGACCGCAGTCCATCCGTCCGCGTTCGGGCAGGCGATCGGGATGGCCCGGCGTGGCGGCACCATCGTCTTCAACGGACTGCCGCCGGGGGATTTCCCGGCGCCGATCTTCGAGATCGTGCTCAAGGGCCTGACCGTCCGTGGGTCCATCGTGGGAACCCGGCAGGATCTGGAGGAGGCACTGGACTTCTATGCCCAGGGCAAGATCCACCCCACCGTCTCCACCCGGAAGCTTTCCGAGGTGAACGCCGTCCTTGACGAGATGAAGCACGCCAAGATCGACGGTCGCGTCGTCATCAGGTACTGACCCGATCAAGTACTGACCAGTCCCTACAGGAGCAGCCAGCGACCGTGGTGTCTCACCAGGCGTTTTGTGGTACCGCCGCTGTCGGGAGCTGATTGTCCAGCGAAACGAACAGATCAAGAACCACTGGAGTTCGGGTCGGCGGATGCGTCCCGGATGGCCCGCCGGCCCGAACTCAGAACGCCTTGCAGCTGCAAAGCGGTGCAACACAGCCCCGGATCCGCTGACCAGAACTGCCACGAGGCACGAAGACACGGCCTGGGGCACAATCAAGGAGACAATGATGACTGCAGCATTTGAGCCCACCCAGCAGACGCCCGAAGAGCAGGCCGCCGCCCTGGAGAGCGAGTGGGCCGCCAACCCCCGCTGGGAAGGTGTGACCCGTGACTACAAGGCAACGGACGTCGTCCGACTCCGCGGCCGTGTCTCTGAAGAACACACGCTGGCCCGCCGCGGCTCCGAGAAGCTGTGGAAGCAGCTGACCTCCGAGCACAAGGAAGGCAAGTACA
>NZ_JAGGPO010000040.1:0-55257 GCF_018613775.1 Arthrobacter sp. ISL-69 | reverse complement strand
GCATCGGTGGATCGAGGCTTAGCGGCCGAGTATGGCGTGGACCGGGAAGTGATCGCACGTCGGATAGCGGCGACCGGCGTGGCGCCAGCCCAGCCAGTCCCCATCATCAGCCCATTGAAATTGGCGGACATGTGCCGGCGGGGCATGACGGTCAGAGAGATGCACCGTGCGACAGGTCTCGCGCTCAAGACGCTCCGGAAGCACCTGGCAGCCGCTGGGATGCAGGCAGCGGACAAGCGGCCCGGAAGGGAACGCGCCGCCGTTGTTCCGGCAGATGTCCGGAGGCCGACCACATGACCGCCTACAGGCCCCCGAGGTTCAGTGGACTCGGCGCGCACGTTTCCGGCGTCAGTGCGTGGGTGCTGATGGCGGTCCTGGAGCGGGGCCGGGCAGTCGACAGCATCCAGAGCCTTCCGGCTGAGCCGAGAGCGGAAGTCCTGGCAACGCTGGACACGCTGAAGGCGGCCGCTATCCATTGGAGCGATCAGACGAAGGCCGAGGGCTTCCCCGCCCGGGCCAAGCCCCAGAAGGACGCTCAGGCGACGGAGACGGCCACGGATGGGCGCAAGACGCCAGCGCAAGCTGCGCAGCTTCTGGGGTGCAGTGAGCGGCGCGTACGCCAACTGCTGGCAGCGGGGCGACTGAATGGGCAGATGGTGGCCGGTCGTTGGCTCGTGGACCCTGCAAGCGTCGAGGATTACCTGCTTGCCCGGGACGTCGCTTAGCGACTGAGAAGAGGCTGTTCTGAGGCCGGAGACGGCCTGATCCCTGCCAGCAAAGCGAAGGAGGCACCCAACCTGGTGCCTCCTTTCTGGCGTCCACCGCTTACCCACCGCCTATTCCTACTTCCGCCGCCGGAAACGCGGAAACCAGCAAGATGCGTGCGGGCAGAGACTGATGGTGGAAAGTTCCTCCGGGAACCCAGCCGGGTTGCACGAAACGCCTGGCCCGTCAGTGGAAAGCGGGCCAGGCGCGACCGGGCCCAACGAATTCCCATCACGAGGAGCCAACCATGGCACGCAACATTACAGACCAAGACATCGTAGAAGCGCTCAACGGCACTCCGGCCAGGTCGGCCCGCACGAATGACCGCGACGTCGTAGAAGTCCTGCGCACGGGAACAACGTCGGTGAAACGAAACATGGACACGGCAATCGTGGAAGCCCTCCACGGCAACCCGACCGGCCACATCGCCGCCGAGGGGGAGCTACCGCTGCAGCGTCGCGGGGACGACATAGAAGCCGTAGCCATCTGGGCATCGAAGGAAGCTGCCTCCACTGCAACGTCTGCACTGGCGCAGGCCCTCATGCGAGCCGATGGCAGCAAGGGCATCTACGCCGCTGAGTCAGAAGCCCGCGCCATTGCGGCGGAGGCCTACGCGGAGGTGGCCAAGACGAGCCCCTACGAAGACCACAGGCAGGAAGCCGTGAAACGAGCCGTCACGAAAATGGCAGACATCGTAACTCGGGATCGCAGTAGGGAATCCCGCGCCACACCTGCCGCCATGAAGCCCGCAAACGTCGCCGAGGCCAAACCGACGCTGACGCCGAGAGTCACCACCAGCAAAATGACCGGGCAACCCATCACTCACTACTCGTAGACCACCAGCAACCAGGAGCACATCAGCATGGCACTTTTCAGCAAGAGCATCGAATCAGCACAGAACGCGGTCACCAAGGCCGAGTCAGTAGTCAGTGAGTGGGAGGCCAAGGCGGCGGCCGCACGTGCCGAAGCGGCCCGCCTTGACGCGGAGTCCGGCGCAGCCATCCTGGAGGATGAATCGGCGGCCGAGCGCGTCACCCTCAACATCCAGGCGCACGAGCGAAGGGCCCGGGCGTTTGATGGTGCGGCCGCGGAGGCCCGGCAGAAGCTCCACAAGGCCCGGAAGGAAGCCCTGGAAGCTGAGGCGCGGGAAGAAGACAAAGAGTCGGCGACACTCCACAAGCAGTCCGAGGCTCATACCGCAAAGGTCGCTGTCCTGCAGAAACAGCTCGAAGACCTCGACGATTGCCCATGGGCTCGCGCTTCCCTCACCGACTCGGTAACCGGCCGGCAATATGGCGAGCACATGGGCCGCACGGGGTATCTCGACGCTGAGTCGGAGCGCCACGCCGTCCGCGCCGCTGTGATCCGGACCTTCATCGCAACTGGGAGCGTCCCCAATGACTACTACGACATCAACAACGCAGTTGGGACCAGCTTCAACGGCTTCGCCCGCAGCATCCACGACCGCGACAACATCCCCGCGTCGGTACTCGCCGCCCGTGACGCCGGCCTGAGTTTCGCGGCGGTCGAAGCGTGACCGGGCAGCAAAGCGGTGGGTATCCGGTGGATGGCGAGAACGCCGCTCCCCCACCGGCGGCCGCAGAGCCCGAGATTAAGGGCGCTGAGGTATTCGACCCTCAGAACCTTGGCTTAGCAAGCCCCGGAATCGAGACCTTCGACGGTGGAGATCCGGACAGCAATCACGACGACAAGCACAACATCGATGGAGGCATGCCAGATGGCCAATAGGATCCAACTGCGCCGCGGCACGGCCGCCGAGTGGACATCCAGCAACCCGGTACTTGGCCAGGGTGAGCCCGGTGTCGAGACGGACACGGGCAAGATCAAATTCGGTGATGGAGTCGGCACATGGACCAGCCGGCCCTACGCTTCCAAGGGCGACCAGGGCATCCCTGGCGTGGCCGATGACGCCTCCGTGGCGGACCTCGTCGCGACCCTGGGCACAGACACGCAGGTGGCGCTTTCTGCCACGATTGCTACGGGCATCGAGGATAGCGAATACCTGCCCGCAACCTTCGCGCCGCAGCCGGTAAACAGCATCATCCCCATTGGAACCTCATTCACCGAAGGCAACTACGGACCCGGCACGTCCAAGCCCCTCGGCTATCAGGCACGCGGATACTTTGTGTGGGCTGAGGCGTTCCTGGGGCAGCGGCTCAAGTGGGTACGGAATGCCGGCGTCCCCGGCAACACGACGGCTATGATGCTTGCCCGCATCGACGCCGACGTGATCGCCTACGCCCCCGGCTGGTGCCTGATCGAAGTCGGCCCGAACGACGCAACGACCAACGTCACCGCCGCAACGACTCAGGCCAACATCGCCGCGATGGTGGACAAACTCACCAAGGCCGGTATCCGTGCAGCCGTGACCACCCCCACCACCACAGTGGCACACACGACCGGGCAGCGACAGGCTGCACTTGCGGTGGGGGCGTGGCTCCGCACATGGGCTCAGACCCAGCCGAACGTCGTCCTTGCTGACTTCGCTTCCGTGTGGGTCAACCCCGCGGACGGCGCCCCAGTGACCAATCTTGCGGACGACGGAACGCACCCGTCACCGGATGGTGCCATCGCCCTAGGTAAGGTGCTGGCGGACGCGCTGGCACCACGTGTCCCTGCCATCCGTGACCTGCCAGTGTCCAACATCAGCACCGGTAACCTGCTCACCAACGGCATGGCAACCGGAAACGTGTCCGGTCTGGCAACGGGGTTCGGCGTCAATGGTTCCGGGGCCACCCCCGTCCACACGGCATCCAAGGTGACACGGACTGACGGTATCCCCGGGGAATGGCAGCAGCTCGCCATCGGTCCCGGCAACGTCGCGGGCCGGACGATGAACTGGCCCACGATCAGCACCGGCTTTGTAGTCGGTGACGTTGTCGAGGCCTTGGTCGAATGGAAGCGTGTCGCGGGGGCCGTTGTCGTCTACGGCACTACCCAGCAGTTCCTCCAGGCGAAACTCATTGCCATCGGAGGCTCAGCCGAAACCGTATGGTGCGACCGTATTTCTTCCGAGAAGGTCTGGACCGCGTGGCCGGAAGGTGGCGTCGCGAAAACCCCGCCGCTGACGATCCCTGCGGGGACGACATCCCTGGTTCTCCAGTTCACCGCCCAGGGCGTGGACACCATGACCTTGCAGTTCGGCGCGGCCGTCGTCCGCAAGGTCACATAAATCCGGAACTGCACCACCAGCAACAGGGCCCCGCGCTACCTGCTCCCAGGCCCAGCGCGGGGCTCTGATTGTCATGCCGCCCTGGGCCGTTTCTCCTTGGCTGGGGCCGTGGCCACTCCCGCTGGCGGGGTGATGTCTATGTCCTCGTAAGTGAAAAGCTGTGGGGCGCCAACGATGAGAAGGGCGCCGCCGAAGAAGCCGACAATGCCGACAAATATGTAGGCTGGCCACCAGATGATCCCCCACGCGATGAGCGGATACAAGATGCCGGCGGTGACAACGGCGATCATGATGAAAGCCGCCCAACTGCTGGCGTTTGGTTTCCGGCTGGTCTTACGCATCCGGGACTGTGCGTACTTGGCCGCCTCGTAATTGATCAGCTGGCTAATGGAGTCGCGTGCTGCTTCGGGAAGCGCTTCATACAGCTTGGCATGCTGCTTCATGACCCGGATCGCGGCAGGGTCTTGCCTATCGTTCCTAAGTTTGATCCAGAGTGTGCTGAGCGGGATCAGCAGGGAGCCGACGAGCGGTGCGAACTTCTGCAACCAGTCAATAATTTCATTCACCGAAAGATTTTACCGGTGGGTAAGCGGTGGATCATGCCAAGAGAGGGCCGGGTGAGCCACGTCCATCCGGGGATTTCCCCATCTGAACAGTGACAGTCTGGGAGTAATAAGCACTACCTCTGTTGACACCGCGAGGAACATTCGGTTGTATGGGGAGTGCCGGTGACAAGACATCCCAGGGAAGTCTTCCGCGTAGGATAGCCGGCACTAAACTTCTTGGTCACTCCTTGCGCGCCTTCCCCATGGGTGAAATTCCGTTATAAGTGTTGGTTGAATGTACGGTTCCAGCCACCTGCAACTCTTACCCTCCAGCCTGCGTTGCACGGCCCACAACCCGTAGTCAGCCACTTGAAGGCCCCATGAGGACGACGACTTCCACACGCAGAGCTTGATATCTCGGTTTACCTGTCGACACACATCCTCAAGCGCCATTTTCGCTGCCGTTTGCCGAGCTGCTGTCCCAAAGGTTCCCGCCACGACATACAGCGTGTCCCCACGGTTGGTCACTTGTAGTGCCACCTCTTTGAGGTGCAGAAACCAAGCCATCTTATAGAGGTAATTTTGGCCCTTGCGCTTGACTGAATCGTATGCTTGGGCTTTGTAAAGAAACGTGCTGTCAAAGCGCGGCGCCTGGTCGCCAATCAACTGGAAAACCTGATTCTTCGTGTGGATCTTGTCGTTGACGGCGTGGAAGCCCTCGGGGAGATAAATGCCCGAACTCGATATTTCTGCCCTGAGTCTCATTCCTCCGAAAAGAGCATCAGCGTGGTCCCCATTGAATACTGCGGTACCGAAGCCGAAGTAAGTAGACGCGCCACTCTTACCCTCGCCGTCGTAATCTAGGTTCCCCGTCTCGTCTGCGTACAGGAACACCTCGGCCATACCTATTTCTTTCTCCCGGCAAATATGAACTTCCACAGCCTAGCGCCCAGGCCGTCGCCGGCGGGGGCGGTCGAGGTCTGCAGCGGTGGCATTCCCGAGGACGGCTGCCCAGGGCGGGAACACTAGGGAATGCCCGAACGGGAACATTTGTGTCCATATGGAGTATTTACGTTGCCATCGGACACGAAACGTCCCATATGGGTTCCAGAGGTGGTCCCGGAGTGTTCCCCGAGATTGGCGGACATTTGTCGTAGACATGCACGCAACAAAGAGCCACACTGCCGTAACAATGTCTTTCCCGGTGGGTAAGCGGTGGGCCGGACAGATTTTCCGGCCGATTTTTCCTCCGCTGGTCAAAACCGACGCCGTTCTCGTCACGAGCGACCTTAGAACCATCAGTTAGCAGCCCTCTGGATGGGCTCCGCTACTGCTTGGGCGGAACGAATCGCTTAACCGGTCCCTTGCTTTCCCCGCGATGGGATACCCAGGAGATCACGAGTTGCGAAGAGCCCCTCCGGATCCCCATAAACGTATCCACTTGCCCGACTTCCAACTCAGTGGGGAATGTCGCTTGGACGAGCTGAAACGCCTCGGTGTCAAACTCCAGTTTCGTTGCTGCCGCCGTGCCAACGTTCTTTATCGACCAGGTGTCGCCTGCCTCCCACTTGACCTCAAAATCGGCAGTTTTTGCAGCTTCGACGTCGGCGGCCTTCCGTCTGCGCTCAAGCAAAACTGCGCCCTGGCCTCCACCAAATCCCAAGCCCGCGGCGAGCAGCAGCTTACTGACCTCCCAGATCCACTCCATCGCGCTACAGACCCATCTTTTCTATGTGTTCGGGGCAGTACGCGCCGACCGCGGCCCCGTGCACGGCCACGAGCTGCTTCACGGTGTAAGCCCATCCGGCGGCCGTAAGGATGTAGTTGTTGATGTCGCTACCCTTGGCCCCGCCGTCGTACATGTCGCAGAAGCCTTGGCCAATGGCGACCAGGTCTTCGCCCGCGCCGGCGCTTCGCAGAGCAGGCTCCGACTCGTAGATGCCGTCGAGGTAGATCTTCTTTATCTGTTCCTCGCGGCTGGGAGTCTTCGTTGCTGCTGCGGCCGCCGTGGGCGCCTTGGAAGCCGCCGAGGGGCTAACATTCCCGGCTGTGGCTGTTGGAGCCGCCTCGGGATTGGAAGTGGCCGCGGAACAACCTGTGAGTACAAGCGCGGACAGCGCGAGTAGCGCTAAAGACTTATTCATGTGTTCCCCCAAGTAGTGCGACCGGATCCCCTGCCCGGCGTCAGTTCCCTGAGTATAGGACCCTCGGTGAACGCCGGTGGTACATGACAAGCGAGGGACCGCGCTCTGAAGGTTCTACTTGTTCGGCTGCCGCCAGATTTTCGGCTCCTTCACGCGCCAGAGAAGTTTTAGCTTGTATTTGAGCACCTGTCATTCTGGTGACAAGTAAAACCACAGATCTTCCGCCAACGGAAACCCGGAAGCCGCACCGGTGCCGGCCGTCATAGCCTCAAGGCATGACCAGCTTTGAGATCGACGCCAGCGAGCTACGAGCCTTCGCGGCCGGGCTCGAACGCAAGGCGGAGGCCGCCACGTTCCTGATCCGGGGAGCTGTCCGCAAAACAACTGCGGACATCGCAGCCGACGCCAAGCGGCTCGCGCCCGTCGATACGGGTTTCCTGCGGAGCAGCATCCAGACATCCTCAGCCGGCTCGAACGCCAACGTTGCCCAGGGAACAGTCCAAGCACAATCGGAATACTCGAAGTACGTCGAATTTGGTACGTCCAGGACGGCGCCACAGCCGTTCATGGGGCCGGCCGCTGACGGGCAGGAACAAAATCTACAACAGGCTGTCTCCCAAATCCTAGGGCAGCTAGGAGAAGGACTATGAGCGACAAATTCCTGACCATCCGGCTACGCGCCGAGGTAGCCGACTTTCAGAGGCGGATGGCCGAGGTATCGAAGCTGACACGTGACACGGCGATGACCTCGGAAGAGGCCGCTTCCAAGACGTCCAAGGCTTCCGAAAAGTCGGCGGAAGCGTCGAAGAAGGACGCTCAGGCGAAGGCTGAACAGGCCGCAGCAGCTGAGAAAGCCGGCGCAACACTCATGACCTTCGGGACTGCCGCTGTGGCCGGGCTGGGCCTCGCTGGTAAGGCCGCCATGGATTGGGAGTCCGCATGGGCTGGCGTGACCAAGACCGTCGACGGCACCCCGGAGCAGATGAACGCCCTGGAGGAATCCTTGCGCGGCTTGGCCACGACATTGCCGGCAACGCACGAGGAAATCGCTGGAGTGGCCGAGGCCGCTGGTCAGCTGGGTGTGAAGCGTGAAGACGTTGTCGGCTTCACTGAGACGATGATCGCCCTTGGCGAGACGACGAACCTGACCGCTGATGATGCAGCCACGGCGATTGCTCAGATCAGCAACGTCATGGGCACGATGGAACGGGACGGTTCCGAAGGCGTGGAGAGGTTCTCAGCAACGCTTGTGGCACTGGGCAACGCGGGGGCCTCTACTGAGGCCGAGATTGTGTCCATGGCGCAACGGCTGGCTGGTGCTGGCAAGCTGATCGGCGCATCGGAGTCTGATGTCCTGGCGCTGGCCAACGCGATGGCGTCCGTTGGTATCGAAGCGCAGCTCGGCGGCGGCGTGATGTCCCGCGTCATGCAGCGCATGTACGGGGACGTCATGAAGGGCGGCGAAGGCCTTGAGAACCTGGCCAAGGTCGCCGGCGTCAGCTCCAAGGACTTCGCCGCGGCGTTTGAGAATGACCCCGTCCGCGCCGTCGACATGATGGTCCAGGGCTTGTCCCGGGTGAAGGACGAGGGTGGCAACGTCATGGACACCATGGACGGCCTCGGCATCAAAGGCACGGAAGAAACCTCCGTGATCCTCCGACTGGCCGGCGCTGGGGATCTCCTGTCCGACTCGCTGAAACTCGGCGATGAGGCATGGAAGTCCAACTCCGCACTCGCTGCGGAAGCCGCCAAAAGGTATGAGACGACCGAAGCGAAAGTCCAGATCGCGTGGAACAACATCAAGGACGCTGCCATCGACGCCGGCGCCGTGCTGCTGCCTCTCATAGCCGGAGCAGCTGAGGGAGCTGCTGATCTGGCGCAGGCCTTCGGGTCCCTCCCCGACCCAGTTAAGGGCGCATTGACGGTGCTCGGCGGGGTGGGCGGAGTTGCCGCCCTTGGAGCGGGCGCGTTCCTTACCCTCACGCCGAAGGTCCTCGACGCGATGCAGGCCTTCGACAAGCTCGCCCCCGCAGGTGGCCGTGCCCGCGGCGCCCTGGTAGGCGTCGGCAAGGCGGCCGGCGGGGCAATGACCCTCGTGGCCCTGACCACAATCCTTGCGAAGCTCGCCGAATCTGACTACATGTCCAAGATCGACACTGGCATGGGCAAGGTCGCAGACGTCCTCGCCGACGTAACCGCTAACGGGCCGGGCGCTGCAGCCTCACTGGACTCCCTGTTCCAAGACCGCGACGGCGGGAACCTGATCCAGGGCGTTGAAGACCTCAACACCGCAATGCAGCGCACCTTCAACAAGAACAAGGACCAAGAGTTCAACGACTGGGCCGAGGGCATCATCGGCGCGATAGTGCCGGTAAAGGGCTCCTCACACATACTTGCCGATTCGTTCGACCGGATTGATCAGAGCTTTGCCGACATGGTCTCAAGCGGGAAACCGGAGGACGCGGCAAAGGTCTTCGCCAAAATCGAAGCCGCCGCCAAGATCCAAGGCGCCACCGTTGAGGAATTGGCCGCCAAGTTCCCCCAGTACGGGGACGCCCTGCGAGCCGCCTCCGCGGATGCGAAGAACGCGGCCGCGGAAGGCGACAACGTCAAGGGTTCCATCGAGGGGGCAGGCAATGCTGCTGAGGTTTCGGCAGCCCAAGCGGAAGAGATTGAGACAGCCCTTGAAGACGTGGGCCTTGCCGCCGACGGAACCGTAACAGACCTTGTCAAATTTACCGACGCGCTGATCAATGCAGGACTGTTGCAGCTGAGCGCTAGGGACGCGGCTCGAGGCTTCGAGGAAGCCATCGATAATATGTCGGAGTCGCTGGCTACTAACGGTAGAACCTTGGATACTACGACAGCCGCCGGCCGCGCCAACGAGGCGGCGCTTGACGCTATTGCCGGTGCTGGGTTCCGCTCAGCCGGGGCGATGGCGGCAAACGGCGCGAGCCACGAGGCATTGCAGGGCAATCTAAGGACCACCTACGACCGGCTTGTGGAGTCCGCCCGAGCATTTACAGACACGGACGAGGAAGCTATCGCGCTGGCTCGGGACATTATGAAGGTCCCGCCCGGGGTAAACATCGACTCCTGGATGGACGACGAAGCCAAGAGGATGGCTGAGGCCACCGCTGGGGCGCTGGACAAGATCGACGGCCGAGTGGTTCGCACTTACACGACGAACTTCATCGACACGGTACGTTCCGATTCGGTCCAGCCCGGCACGGGCGCGAAGCGTTCCGGTGAGCGTGACGCGTTCGCTGTTGGTGGTGAGATCCGCGGGCCTGGCACCGGCACGAGCGACAGTGTCCCGATCCTGGCGTCCAACGGCGAGCATATGCTCACCGCCCAAGAGGTCAGGATCATGGGCGGGCACGATTCCGTCTACCAGTTCCGAGCAGATCTTCGCGGTGGGCGGAAGATACCCGGATACGCCCAGGGCGGCGCAATTGGTGCATCCGTCTCAGCTACTGAGATCATGATGCAGCACCCGACCGCGGCCCCATCCGTGAGCCTTGATGGGCTTGCGGTCTACGTCACAAACCCCTTCACCGGGGAGCAGGTGCGGGGCGTGGTGTCATCCATCGCAAGGCAGGAAGCAAATGGCGCAATCACCGCCGCCGACGCCCAGTCTCGCTTTAGGCGGCCGGGACGCTAAGCGGACCGCGGGACGGCCTCAGCGGGTATCCGATCGCCAAAGGCGTGAACTACCCATCCACCGCAGTCGGGCCGCCAGACAAGGGTGATGTAGAGCGGATCCTCAAGGCGCGTACCCTTCGGAACGTACCCTGTGTTCACGCCGCGGTGCACGCCGACGTAGGCAATGTGTGGCTTCCCGGGAGCATATGCAACCTTCTGCGAGATGCCCGGCCGCTCGATAGTCCGGAACAGCGCCGCGGCCATATCGACTCTCCCCTCGGCAGCCAGCGATTCGGGCGTCATCAGGAACTGAAACTCCCCGGCGCTTTCCGGGTGCCAGTGCATCGCCGTGAAGAACATCCGGGCAATCTGGAAGGGGTCGGCGCTCATCTGCCGGCCGGCCTCGAGTTCTTCTAGCTCGTCGTCATTCATAATCCAAAGGTACGCGGATGCCGCTGCCCGGCGTTAGAACGTTTCCGGCAAGGAAAGCCTGCGCTAGCGTGCCTTCATGACACCTTCACCTTCACCTTGGAACGATGTCCGGACGCCGTCTGGACTCCCCCGGATGGCATTTACGATCCAGGAGGTGGCCGAGATGTTGGCCGAACCTGAGACGACCATCAAGCGGCACTGCCAGACGCAGGCCCTCCGCGGCGCATACAAGACGGGCGGGAAGACGAGCCCGTGGCGGATCCCGCGCAAGGCGATTGACTACTATCAGGCGACACGCAGTAATCAGTAGAGCCCACCGCTTACCCACCGGAAACACTGAAAACCAACCATTTACGTTGAAAAGCTGACGTGGAGGAAACCCCGCATATTGCCCGGAATCTAGCGGCCAATCGCGGGTCATGAAAAACGATGAAAACCAGCATCCCCTAATCCGCCGGTCGGGGGTTCGATTCCCTCCTGGGGCACAAAGGAAGCGGCTCCCGCCTGCGCCAACGCAGAGGGAGCCGCTTCTGTCTTTCCACGCGGCCGCCGCCGGAGGACAGTGTTAACTGACCCGCGGGAAACGGAACAACGCAATCCTCCATCACTTTAACGCTAAGCATGCTTATGATTTGAAGGTGGCGCCGACTCGTTGAAGTGGCGTCGGCGCCACAATCTGCCGCCACGGCGGATCACCTCGAAGAGGATGGACCGAATGACTCATCAATCGCCCGACTACGATCCGAACGAGCCAGCCCCGGCGTCAGGGCAGGTTCAACCCGGCAACGCAGAGCGCCCGATTCCGCCCGGCGCAACGCCTGCGCAGCCCCCGCCGCCTGCACCGGAGGACCGGCGTGTGACACGAGCCGGCATGGTCTGGGCGGCCGTCGCCACCGCCTTGGCGGTGATGGTTCTGCTCATCGTCTTTATCCTGCAGAACCAGGATTATGTGCAGGTCAGATACTTCGGGCTGGAGGGGGCCGTGCCACTGGGCATTGCGCTGTTCATCGCCGCAGTGGGCGGCGGCATCCTGGTGGCGGTTGCGGGCGCAGCCAGGATTATTCAGCTTCGCGCGGCGGCCCATCGGAGGAAGGTCCTGACGCAGCGCGTCCGGTAGAGGCACGCCGGGTAGCACCGGCTGCCTAGCGCCGACTGGCCGTGTGTCACCCGCGTTCGTCACCGCCCGGGTGCCCTTCGGGAGTGTCATCCATCCCGGCGATATCGGGGTCAATTGTTGCGGCCAGGTCGCCGGCCACGGAGTCCCGCGCGGCCTCGTCCACGGGCCGCGACATCCCGTCGTCGCCGCGAGCGGTACCGTTTTCGTCTGGAATCTCAGTCATGGGGCCAAGCTAAACCCGTTCCGGGTGCTTGTCGAGGGCCCGCATCTCCGGCGGCAAAGCCGCTCCGGAAGAGCCGGGACAGTCAGCGCTCCAACAGTTCCTTCAGGTTTCCCAGCACCATTTCCCAGAGTTTGGCAGACTCCTCCACCTCGGAATCGCTTTTGTTGTTACCTTGCGTGATGGTGACCTGGGTGCCTTCCGGCTTCTCGTCCAGCCGGTATTCCACCGTGTGATAATTCTCCGGCACGTCCGGCAATCCCGTCAGCGGGCTGTAGTGGGTGATGCGGAGCAGCTCCTGGTGCCGGTTTTCCAGCACGATGCCTTTGTCTTCGTAGCTCTTGCCTTTCCATTCACCGGCGAAGGTCACCGGGTCGCCTTCCTGCCAGGTGGTGGTCACATTCGTGCCAAGGAAATACTGTTTGACAATTTCCGGATCGGTGAGTGCCTTCCACACCCGGTTCCGCGGGGCTTCTACGAGGATGGACGCTTCCGCGTCCTTGATCTGATCGTTCATCGCTGTTCCTCCTGCGCCTCAGGATACGCGCGGCGGTGGACGGTGGTAAGAGACAAATGCGCTGGCACCAAAACGAGTGCACCCATGGCAACGGCCCGGCACCGCAATGCGGTACCGGGCCGTCAGGTGGGGCGCAGGCCCCGGCCGTGACGAAGCAGGGGCCCGCGGTCTGGTCAGGAATCATGCCGTCGCAGGAACGCGGCGGTACCGGTCAGGCGTAGGGCAGGACAAGTCCCGCGTAGCGCTCCTTCATGGTCGCCAGGACGCTGTCGCCGTCGGCGTCCCAGATTTCCTGATTGAAAATTTCCACTTCGATGTCGCCGGTGTAGCCGGCATCGCGGACCCAGGTGCCGATGGTCGCGAAGTCGATGACGCCGTCGCCCATCATGCCCCGGGACAACAGTGCGTCGGCGGCGATGGGCAGGTTGAAGTCGCACACCTGGTAGGAGGCAATGCGGTTCTCCCGGCCGGCCCGTTCGATCTGCGCCTTCAGTTCCGGATCCCACCACACGTGGAAGGTGTCGACGGCGACGCCGACGGCCTTCGCATCGTACGGTGCCGCCAGGTCCAGGGCCTGGCCGAGGGTGGAGATCAGGGCGCGGTCGGCGGCGTACATCGGGTGCAGCGGCTCCAGCACCAGCCGGACGCCGTTCTCAACGGCGAACGGAACCAGGTCCGCGAGGCGGTCGGCGACGCGCTGGCGGGCAGCCACCACGTCCTTCTCCCCCCGGGCGAGGCCGCCGACCACCAGGAACAGTTCCCGGGTGTCCAGCGCCACGGCTTCCAGGATGGCGGCACGGTTGTCAGCGAGCGCCGCCGCCTCTCCCTCGGCGTCGGCCGCCGTCAGGAAGCCGCCGCGGCAGAGCGAGGACACCCGCAGGCCTGCGTCCCTGATGAGTTTGGCGGCTTTGTCGAGGCCCGCTTCGTGCACGCGGTCACGCCACGGGCCGATTGCGGGGATGCCGGCGCGGGCGCAGCCGTCGACGGCCTCGGCCAGGCTCCATTTCTTGGTGGTGGCGCTGTTGAGGGAAAGTCGTGAAAAAGGGGATGGTCCCGAACTAATTGTCATACTCCCACTCCGTTGATGCGAAGGTAGTCGGACATCCGAAACGCGGCCAGTGCCGGGTCCTTCAGTAGTCCCGCCTGGTCGGCCAGTTCGAAGGTCTTCGCCAGATGCACCACGGAGCGGCCAGAATGCAGTCCGCCCACCATTTGGAAGCCCGGTTGTTTGCCGTTGAGCCAGGACATGAACGCGATGCCGGTCTTGTAGTAGAACGTGGGGGCGCTGAAGATGTGCTTGCCCAGTTCACGCGTGGAATCGAGGATGGCGCGGGCCCTGACGGCGTCGCCGGCGTCGTAGCTTTGCAGCGCCGCCGATGCTGCCGGGTAGATGGCAGCGAAGATGCCCAGCAGGGCGTCCGAGTGGTGCGTGCCGTCGCCGTCGATCAGTTCCGGGTAGTTGAAGTCGTCGCCGGTGTACAGCCGGACGCCTTCGGGGAGTTCCGCCCGCAGTGCCACTTCGTGGCTGGCATCGAGGAGCGAGACCTTGACGCCGTCCACCTTGTCCGCGTGCTCGCGGATCAGGGACAGGAACGTGTCAGTGGCCGTGGCGACGTCGTCGGAGCCCCAGTAGCCGGCCAGCGCGGGATCGAACATGGTACCGAGCCAGTGCAGGATGACGGGCTGCTCGGCTTCCTGCAGCAGCGTCGAGTAGACGTGCAGGTAGTCATCCGGCCCGCTGGCCACCTTCGCCAAAGCGCGTGAGGCCATCAGGATGACTTTGGGACCGGCCTCGGACACGACGGCGACCTGCTCGCGGTAGGCGTCGAGGACGGCCTGGATGCCGGCGGCGCCTGCAGGCAGCGTGGCCGGATCCAGCTGGTCGGTGCCGGCGCCGCAGGACACCAGGTCGCGGACGGACTTGCCGGCCGTGGCGGCGTTGCGGGAGGAGACCACGGATGCAGCCTCCACACCGGTGCGCTTGATGAGCTGCTGAGTGGCAGCCCAGTCCAGGCCCATGCCGCGCTGGGCGGTGTCCATGGCATCTGCCACGCCGAGGCCGTAGGACCAGAGCTCGTGCCGGTACGCCAGGGTGGCGTCCCAGTCGAGGCGCGCCGGTGCGCCCGGGGTGTTGTCGGCAGTGACTTCCGGGATGACGTGGGCGGCGGCGTAGGCGTGACGCGTGGTGATGGGGGCCGAGGGCCGGGACCAGGCAGGGGCGGACTGGAGCCGGTATTCGCGGGTTCCGCCGTCGTGGGTGGGAAGGATCAGCGATGTCATCAGAGCGTGATCTCCGGGATGTCGATAGTGCGGCGTTCGTCGTTGGACTGGAGTCCGAGCTCGGCGAGCTGCACGCCGCGGGCAGCGGAGAGCAGGCCGAAGCGGTGTTCGCGGCCGGCAACGACGTCGCGCAGGAATTCTTCCCACTGCAGCTTGAAGCCGTTGTCCAGTTCAGCGTTGGCGGGGACTTCCTGCCACTGGCTGCGGAAGGATTCCGTGACGGGCAGGTCCGGGTTCCAGACCGGCTTGGGCGTGTGGGCGCGCTGCTGGGCAACGCACTTGTTCAGGCCGGCGACGGCGGAACCGTGCGTGCCGTCGATCTGGAACTCGACCAGTTCGTCGCGGTAGACGCGGACGGCCCAGGAGGAGTTGATCTGGCCGATGACCGGCTCGCCCGCCTGCGTTTCGAGTTCGAAGATGCCGTAGGAGGCGTCATCGGCGGTGGCCTTGTATTCCTTGCCGGCCTCGTCCCAGCGGGCCGGGATGTGGGTGGCGGTCTTGGCGTTGACGCTCTTGACCTTGCCGATGATGCCTTCGAGGACGTAGTTCCAGTGGCAGAACATGTCCGTGGTCATGCCGCCGCCGTCTTCCTTGCGGTAGTTCCAGGACGGGCGCTGTGCCGCCTGCACGTCGCCCTCGAACACCCAGTAGCCGAATTCGCCGCGGATGGACAGGATGCGGCCGAAGAAGCCCTCGTCAACCAGGCGGCGCAACTTGACCAGGCCCGGGAGGTACAGCTTGTCGTGCACAACGCCGGCGGTCACGCCGGCTTCCTTCCCGATGCGGGCCAGTTCGATGGCCTCTTCGAGGGTTTCAGCCGTGGGCTTCTCGGTGAAGATGTGCTTGCCGGCCAGCATGGCCTTCTTCAGTGTGGCGGCCCGGAGGCTTGTCATGGAGGCGTCGAAGATGATGTCCACGGTGGGGTCGTTGATCACGGAGTCGAGGTCCGTGGTCCACTCCGCCACCTTGTGGAGTTCGGCGAGTTCGCGGATCTTGGCTTCGTTGCGTCCCACCAGGATGGGTTCGACCTGGACCTTGGTGCCGTCCTCGAGGGTGAACCCGCCGGCGTCGCGGATGGGGAGGATGGAGCGCAGCAGGTGCTGGCGGTAGCCCATCCGGCCGGTGATGCCGTTCATGGCGATACGGATCGTCTTTGTTTCGAAGCCCATGTGTCCTCCACAGTTCGTAGCTCAGTGCGTGTCTTTGGGAAAGCGCATTCCCACTGCATTCATGATGCATCTTTCCGCGCCACATGGCAAGCGCTTTCCCGAAACTCGGTCAAACTGCCATAATGGCCAGTACGCGCACGTTGGCTGAACAGGAGATACCGGTGGCTGCAAGTACCCTTACCGAGGTGGCACGACTGGCGGGGGTTTCGCCGGCTACTGCATCACGCGTCCTCAACGGTTCCGCCCGCAAGCCGGGCCCGGGCGTGTCCGAGCGGGTGCGCCAGGCCGCTGAAACCCTCGGCTACATCCCCAATGCCCAGGCACAGGCGCTGGCAAAATCCAGCTCTGGCCTTGTGGGGCTGATTGTGCACGACATCGCGGATCCGTACTTCTCGGCCATAGCACGGGGCGTCCAGGAGGTGGCCCGCGAGCAGCACAAGATGGTGCTGCTGGCCACCACGGGCGGAACCCCGGCGGATGAGAAGGACGCCGTGGCCGCTTTCGCGGCCAGGCGGGCGGACGCCATTGTCATTGCCGGCTCACGGTCCCGCCGGCCGGAGGACGACAAGGGCAATGCTGACCTCGCCGCCGAACTGGACCGCTACTGCCGCAACGGCGGCCACGTCGGCGTCGTGGGGCAGGCAATCGTCGGCGCCGGCGCGCTGGACGGATACCACCTGGTGGAAGTGCCGAACGAGGAGCTGGCCGCGGAACTCGCCGGAAAGCTTGCTGCCGGCCATTCAGGCGAGTTTGTGATCGTCGGCGGCCCGGAGGGGCTGATCACCTCTGACGACCGGATCCGCGGTTTCCAGTCCGGCCTTGCCGCGGCCGACCGTTCCCCCGCCGAAGTGCTCCGTGCATCCTTCAACCGCGCCGGCGGCTACGAGGCGGGACTCGAGCTGGCTCGGCGGATCCGGGAGGCCCGTGCGTCCGGAGCGTCGAAAGAGGGCGAAAAGCCGGGACTGTGCATTTTCGCGGCAAACGATGTCATGGCCATCGGTGCCACGGCGGGGCTTCGTTCCCAGGGATTCAGAATCCCCCGCGACGCCCTGATCGCCGGGTTCGACGACATCGAGACCCTTCGGGACTTCCGCCCGGGGCTCTCTACAGTCCGCCTTCCGCTCGAGGAAATCGGCCGCCTGGCCACGCTGAGCACCTCGGGTCCTGAAGCTCCAGACGGGGACGGCCACCACGACGGCGGTCCCGCCGTGACGGGACAGGTGACGCTCAGGCGGAGCACTGAGTGGACGCCCTGACGGGCAGTCCCACGATGCCGGCCGGGCTCAGCGTCCTCCCGGCTGGAGGGGAACCGCTCGGGGAGTCGCCGGCAATCCTGGTCCTTCCCGGCGGAGGCTACGAACGCCACGCCGACCACGAGGCCGAGCCGGTGGCCGAATGGCTGGCCTCACTGGGCATCCATGCGTTCGTGCTGCGCTACCGGGTGGCTCCGCACCGCCACCCGGCACCCCTGCAGGATGCCAAGGCCGCGCTCGCCTGGATCCGGAGCGGAGGCCACGGGCTCGCCGTGGACGGCTCACGGGTCGGTGTCCTGGGGTTCTCAGCGGGCGGGCACCTTGCGGCCACCCTGGCCGCCGGTGTCCCCTGCGGCGAGGCCTCGCTCGACGTGCCTGGCTCGCGTCCCGACCTGTCCATCCTGTGCTACCCCGTGCTGTCCTTCAAAGCCGCAGTCCACCAGGGAAGCATCAACAACCTGCTCGGTACCTCGCCTTCGAATGAACTCCTGGCACGGCTGTCTGCAGAGCTTACTGCCACCGAAGACACTCCTCCGTCCTTTATCTGGCATACCTTTGACGACGGTGCCGTGGATGTCGAGCACAGCCTGCGGTATGCCCTCGCGCTGCGCCACGCTGCCGTGCCTGCCGAAGTGCATGTCTTTCCGCATGGCCGGCACGGGCTGGGCCTTGCAGCCGGCGTCTTCGGCGTGGAACGTTGGACGGAGCTGTGTGCCACGTGGCTTGCCGGGCTCGGCTGGCGCCTCGCCCGCTAAGGCGCGCCGGACAACCGGTGCCTGAGAGCAGGGGCTGCGGCGTTCCGTCGCAGCGGGCAACCGGTCTAGCCTGTTTCCACGACCGCCAAGCGATCCGACAGCCCCGTTCCGGTGACCGCAGCGCCCGTGACCACGGCGCCAGCCGAATGGCCCGACGTCGAACGCCTTTCGGAGTGCGCGGCGAGCCGTCGCGCTGCTGGTGCAGGTTCGTCGCCCTGACCGGGGCGGAATGGAATGACTCCGTTCCAGGGGACCGCAAAAACCAACTGCGGGAAAAGTTCGACGCCGGCACACCGGCACCCGGGGTCCTCGCCTTCAGGGATGGCCAGCCGGTGGGCTGGTGCGCGGTCGAACCGCGCGGCTGCTACCCGCGGATCCTGCGTTCACAGGTCCTGAAGGCGGCCGGGCCGGCCGCGTCCAGCCAAGTGGCTGCAGCGCTGCTTCAGGCCGCCGTCGGCCACGCCCTTGCTCACGGCGCCGGCGTCGTGGAAGGCTACCCCGTCATTCCTGAGCACCGGCCTAAAGCGGGTCCCGCCGACCTCTACCACGGAACCCCGAAGCTGTTCCTGGCCGCCGGCTTCGAGGAGGTCAGCCATGCGGTGCCGGGCCGGGCGGTGGTCCGGCTCGTCGCCCCATCCTGAACGCCGGGCAGTCCCGAACACCAGCCTGGCCTGAAAGCTATCCTGCCGGTGTCAGGCTGAATGGGGCGGCCAGGACAGCGCGCAGGGAACTCCCGGCCGCGCCGAGCAGGGCCGCGGACTGGCCGAGCTCCGAGACCGCCACCCTGGCGGGACTGACGACGCCGGGCGCATAGTCAGCCAGGCTCCGCACCACAGCTGGAGCAATCCACGGTCCCATCTGGGTGAAGTGGCCGCCGAGCACCACGGCGGACAGGTTCATCATCCGCGCCGTGGACGCCGCGGCAATCCCCAGGTAGCGGCCGGCCCGGGCCACGGCTGAAATGGCGGCCGCATCTCCGAACGCAAGTTGTTCGCCGAGCCTCGCGAGCCGCACGGATGCGGTGCCTGCCGGAATGCCGGCCTCGGTGAAGATGGCCTCCTGCCCGGCGAAGGTCTCCAGGCAGCCGTGGCCCCCACACGAACAGTCGGGGCCGGACGGTTCCACCACCATGTGGCCCACCTCGCCGGCCTGCCCCTGGGGCCCCGCGAACAGCTCGGAGCCGATCACCAGGCCGCCACCTACCCCCACCTCGCCGGAGACGAAAAGATAGTCCTGGAAATCCAGTCCGTGCCCGTACCAGAGTTCACCCAGCGCAGCGCAGTTGGCTTCGTTGTGCAGGACGGTGCCGAACGGTGCGTCGGGAAGTAACCGGTCAAGCTGCAGGGCAACCGCGTGCCAATGCAGGTTGGGAGCACTGGCAACGGTCCCCGACGCCGAGTCCACAAGTCCGGGAACAGCCAGCCCGCCGCCAAGAATCACGATTCCGGCCGCAGACGCCTCGGCGGCAATGTCGCTGACAAGCCGGGCCAGCAGGGCCATGACGGATTCAGGTGGCTGGCCGCGGTTGCCGCGTTCCAGTGTCCTCAGGATCCGCAGGGTCCCGCCGAGGTCCAGGAGCCCGGCGGAAATATAGTCCACATTGATTTCCATGCCCACCACGCCGCGGCGGGTGCTCAGCTCCAGGCCCACTCCCGGGCGGCCGCGTTCGCCGTCCCGGGAGGCGCCGGATTCCGCCACCAAACCGGCGTCCACGAGCTCGGCGACGAGGCTGGACACGGATGCCTTGGTCAATCCGGTCCGGGACGCCAAGTCAGCACGGGTGGGGTGCGGGTCCGGATCGGCGCGCGCCTGCGCCAGGGAAGCCAGGACCCGCACCAGGTTTCCGCGCCGGACATCCTCGACGCGGCCGGGCGCAGGACGGCCCGCACCGCCGTCGGCATTTTTTTCCAGTGACATTTCCGCCGCCTTCATCATTGACCTTAGTCAATCATGATGCATATAGTTCAGATTGAAAACTAATTGAGTCCCGGCCGTCCCCGCGGTGGCCGGTACCGCTAAACCACTCCCTGAACCCCATCTCTGAACCAAGGACGCTTCATGACTCTTCAGCCCACCCCCGCAGACCGTTTCACCTTTGGCCTTTGGACCGTCGGCTGGACCGGCGCCGACCCGTTCGGCGTCGCCACCCGCCCGGCCCTGGACCCCGTCGAGGCCGTCCACAAGCTCAGCGAGCTCGGCGCCTACGGCATCACCTTCCACGACAACGACCTGGTCCCGTTCGATGCCACGGCTTCCGAGCGCGAGCTGATCCTGAAAAACTTCAAGGCAGCCCTGGCCGAGACCGGCCTGAAGACCCCCATGGTCACCACCAACCTGTTCAGCCACCCGGTCTTCAAGGACGGCGGCTTCACCTCCAACGACCGGTCCGTCCGCCGGTTCGCGCTCAGCAAGGTCCTGCAGAACATCGACCTCGCAGCCGAGCTGGGCGCCGAAACCTTCGTGATGTGGGGCGGACGCGAAGGCAGCGAATATGACGGCTCGAAGGACCTCTCGGCCGCGTTGGACCGCATGAAGGAGGGCGTGGACACGGCCGCGGCCTACATCAAGGACAAGGGCTACGGCCTGCGGATCGCCCTGGAGCCCAAGCCCAACGAGCCCCGCGGCGACATCTTCCTGCCCACCGTGGGACACGGCCTGGCGTTCATCGCCCAGCTGGAACACGGCGACATCGTGGGCCTCAACCCGGAAACCGGCCACGAGCAGATGGCCGGTCTGAACTTCACCCACGGCATCGCCCAGGCGCTGTGGGCCGGGAAGCTCTTCCACATCGACCTCAACGGCCAGCGCGGCATCAAGTACGACCAGGACCTCGTCTTCGGGCACGGCGACCTGACCAGCGCGTTCTTCACGGTGGACCTCCTCGAAAACGGGTTCCCCAACGGCGGCCCCACGTACGACGGTCCGCGGCACTTCGACTACAAGCCCTCCCGCACCGACGGCTACGACGGCGTCTGGGAATCCGCGAAATCCAACATGTCCATGTACCTGCTGCTCAAGGAACGCGCCCTGGCCTTCCGTGCCGACCCTGACGTGCAGGAAGCGTTGAAGACCTCCGGTGTGTTCGAACTCGGGGAGCCCACGCTTTCTGCCGGTGAGAGCGCCGCGGACCTGCTCGCTGACGCGTCCGCTTTCGCGGAGTTCGACGCCGATGCCGCCGCCCAGCGCTCGTTCGCGTTTGTCCGCCTCAACCAGCTGGCCATCGAGCACCTGCTCGGCGCCCGCTAGGCCCGCTTTTTCCCAACCTACAAATACCGCTGCCGCCGGATCCGGACTACCGGGTCCGGCGGCAGACCTTGCAGAAAGAACCCGCCATGCCGCTGGTCGCAGGAATCGACAGCTCCACACAGTCATGCAAAGTGGTGATCCGCGACGCCGGCACGGGCGCGCTGGTCCGCCAAGGGCGTGCGGCCCACCCGGAAGGCAGCGAGGTACACCCCGACCACTGGTGGACCGCCCTCCAGGATGCCATCGCCCAGGCGGGCGGCCTCGACGACGTCGCCGCTGTTTCCGTCGGCGGCCAGCAGCACGGCATGGTGTGCCTGGATTCCTCCGGCGCGGTGATCCGACCGGCGCTGCTGTGGAACGACACACGCTCCGCCATCGACGCGGAGCAGCTCATCGCAGATGCTGGCGACGGCGATGCCGAGGCCGGTGCCGCCTTCTGGGCAGACGCGACCGGCACGGTCCCCGTCGCATCCCTCACCATCACCAAACTTCGCTGGCTGGCCCGGGAGGAACCGGACAATGCCCGCCGCGTGGCGGCCGTCTGCCTCCCGCACGACTGGCTGAGCTGGCGGCTGGCAGGCCACGGCCCGGGAACGGGCCCCTCGTCGCTTCAGCTGCTCCGGACGGACAGGTCCGACGCATCCGGCACAGGCTACTTCTCCACGGCCTCGGGAACCTACCTCCCCGGGATCCTGGAGAAGGTGCTGGGCCACGTGCCCGTGCTTCCCGCCGTCGCCGGTTCACTGGAGGCCGCAGGCAAGACGCCGGCCGGTGCGCTGATCGGCCCCGGAGCCGGCGACAACGCAGCTGCTGCTCTCGGTGTCGATGCGCGCCCCGGTGACGTTGTGGTGTCGCTGGGGACGTCAGGGACGGTATTCGCAGTCTGCGCGACCCCTGCCGCCGACGCCACGGGGCTCGTCGCCGGATTCGCGGATGCCACCGGTAACTTCCTCCCGCTGGCCTGCACGCTGAACGCAACGCGGATCTTCGATGCCACCGCCACGCTGCTCGGCGTGACCCTCGCCGGACTCACCGAACTCGCCCTCGACGCCCCGGCCGGATCCGGCGGCCTCACGCTCGTGCCGTATTTCGAAGGTGAACGTACACCCAACCTGCCGCACGCCACAGGCTCCCTCCACGGCGCCACCCTGGCCAGCTACACGCGGGCCAACCTGGCCCGGGCCGCCATCGAAGGAGTGGTGTGCTCCCTCGCGGGTGGCCTGGCCGCATTGCAGGCACAGGGCGTCACGGCCGGGCGGATCATCCTGGTGGGCGGCGGGGCGCAGTCCGCTGCGGTGCAGCAGATCGCCGCCTCCGTGTTCGCCCTCCCCGTGGTGGTGCCTGAGCCGGGGGAATACGTGGCCGACGGCGCCGCCCGCCAGGCAGCAGCCGTCCTCACGGGACGGTGGCCGGAGTGGGAATCGGCGCGGATGGAAGTGACGGCGCCCGACGGCGGGTCCCCGGACGTCCTCGCCCAGTACCGCCGGTACGCGGCGGCCTACCTCAACGACTGAGCGCCCCTCAGCGATTGAGCGCCCGGATGGTCCAGCTGGCCTGGTGGGACTCCCCCGGAGCCAGCCGGATCACGCCGGTACCGCTGTTGAACGCATCCGGCGGGCACGTCATGGGCTCAACCGCGAGGCCCAGCCGGGACGGCCCCGCGGGTTTGTCCGCGGTATGGATCTGCAGCCACGGCCAAGCAGTATCCCACTCCAGCTCGACGCCGGTCCCGGAGGGGTCGTAGGCCCGAACGGCCGCGAGGCCGTCCCCGTTGGTAATCAGGCCGGTGAAGGCGTGGTCGATTTCCACGGCGCCGAGGACTTTTTCAGTCCGGAAGTCGAAAGCGTGGCCCTGCACACCGGCCATGCCTTCGGGCAGCAACCGGTCGTCGGAGACCTCCATGAACTCGGTGGCCGGGATCTGCACGGTCCACTCATCTAGCGGGGCAGGTCCGGCGACGAGGTACGGGTGAGGGCAGACGCCGTAGGGCGCTGCGTCCGCGCCAATGTTTTCGGCGCGCACGGTGCAGCGCAGCCCGTCCGCCCGCAGCTCGTATTCAACGGAAACGTCAAGGCGCCCCGGATACCCCTCGCTCGGCTCAATGCGGGCGCCAAGGCGGACGGATGAAGCGGTCTGCTCCCGCAGCTCCCAAACTGCCCCGAACACGAGTCCGTGCAGGGCGGTCCCCCGCTCCTCCTCGTTGACCATCGCTTGGAAATCCCCGCCGTCGAAGCTGTAGCGGCCATCAGCCAGCCGGTTCGGCCACGGAGCACAGATAACACCGCGGTAGTCCGGGATACCGCCGTCGGCGCCGAAGCTGATTACCAGATCGCGGCCGCCGTGCCGGAGTTCGCGGAGCGCCCCTCCCCTGGCCGTGGCGATGGCGGTGTAGGGGCCGAAACTGATCTGGTGCTCGGTGGCGGTCATGTGGTTTCCATTACTGCTGGGAGAGACGTTGTTAGCGCTCACTATTGTAATCCACGGCCAACAGATTCCGCGGTTGGCAACGCGCCGTCAGGGCAGCGTGAGGATCACTGGGCCGTCCCCGGTGATGGCGACTGTGTGTTCGCTGTGGGCCGCCCGGCGGCCGTTGGCGGACCGCAGCGTCCACTCGTCGTCGTCGTGGTAGTAGTCGTCCTTGCCCCCGAGGATCAGCATGGGTTCAATGGCTATCACCAACCCCTCCGTCAGCTTGATGCCGCGGCCGGGACGGCCGTCATTCGGCACCGGAGGCTCGGCGTGCATCGTCCGGCCGATGCCGTGCCCGCCGTGATCCGCCAGCAGGCCGTAGCCGGCCCGGCGCGCCGCTCCGCCGATCGCATAGGCGAGATCGCCCATTTTGTTGCCGAGCCGGGCCATCTCGATGCCACGAGCCAGGGCCGCGTCGGTGGCAGCAATCAGCGCCAGGTCCACCGGATCCGCCGTTCCCACAACGAAGCTGACGGCGGCGTCTCCGCACCACCCCTCCAGGAATGCGCCGCAGTCCACGCTGAGCAGGTCCCCGTCCTGCAGGCGGTAGCCGTTCGGGATGCCGTGGACCACGGCGTCGTTGACGCTCGTGCAGATGACGCCAGGAAACGGCACCGAGGCCCACCGCGGGCGGTAGTTCAGGAAGGCGGGCGTGGCCCCAGCGGCCGATATCGACTCGGCGGCCAGCTCATCAAGCTCCTTCAGGGAAACACCCACCGCCGCCGCGTCCTTCACCGCGGCCAGGGTGTTTGCCACCACCCGGCCGGCCTCGCGCATCAGCGCAATCTGGTCTGGGCTCTTGATCATGGACATGCTGATACCTCCGGGATGCCGGCGCCGCCCGGCGGGATTGTTGCATCCTCCGGCGGACTGCTGTTCTGTCCTCCACTCTAGGGCCCGGGCGCCGGGTCCGCACGGGCCGCCTGTGGCTATGGTTGCTCCATGGGACACAGTGATCTGGTTGCGGCCATCCGGGCAAGGCTCACCGCCGCCGCGGACCCTGTGCGCGCCGCTGGCGCGCAGGCCTACCTGAAATCGGCCATGCCGCAGCTGGGCGTGCGGGTGCCCGAGGTGCGCAGGATCGTCAAAGCCGAGGTCGCAGCGGCGCCATTGGCGTCGGGCGATGAGCTGAGGTCGGCCGTGCTGGAGCTCTTCCGGACAGCTACCTACCGGGAGGAACGGTATGCCGCGATAGACCTGACGGCCTCGAAGCTTGTCAGGACGGATTTGGCCATGGTGCCTGTGTACGAGGAAATCATCCGCACCGGAGCATGGTGGGACCTGGTGGACGGCGTCGAAGACCGGTTGGGCCGGCTCCTGCAGGCACACCGGGACGTGCTGACACCAGTACTGCTGCAGTGGAGCACAGACCCCGATTTCTGGATCCGCAGGTCGTCCATCACCGCCCAGCTGGGGGCAAAGTCCAACACCGACACCGGGCTCCTGGCCACGGTCATCGAGGCCAATCTGGCGGACCGGGAGTTCTTCATCCGCAAGGCCATCGGCTGGGCGTTGCGCGAGTACGCAAAGACTGATCCCGCCTGGGTCAGGCAGTTCGCTGCGACGCACGGGGCCGCCCTCAGCCCGCTTTCACTCCGCGAGGCGCTCAGGAACCTGCCCGCAGAGGCCTAAACAGCCCGCTCTGGGTCCAGGTTCCGGTCAGATGACCGGGCGCGTGGTCACCGGCTCGTCCGGCTTGCTGAACAGCTGCTTCGTTTTGGGATCCAGGAAGATCAGGTACAGCGCGAACATCAGGGCGATGATGGCCGCGGCATTGCGTGCAAGGGCCAGGGGAAGGCCCAGGTCCTCGGTCTGCAGGTAGGGAAAGACTTCCAGCTGGTCCGAGATGGCGTAGACCATAAAGAAGGACACGATGAAGTACAGGGCCTTCACCTGCCAGTCGTCCCGGATGCCGGTGACGGCAAACAGCGGGATAAGCCACACCACATACCAGGACTGGATCATGGGGGCGAGCAGGACCACCGCCGCGAACGCCAGGGTGAGCCGGCGCATCAGCCGGTCATGGTCACCGCGGAAGATCTGCCAGGCGACAATACCGACGGCGAGCAGCTTGCCGGCGTCGTAAACCCATTTGGCCAGCCCCCAACCATCCAGCCCGAAGGCGTTGAAGATGGAGGCCACCACGAGCCCCAGCAGGCCAACCGGGGCGTACCAGATCCAGATGCTGCCGGGAGCGGACAACCCGTTCACCCAGCCGAAGCCGAAGCCGTTCACCAGGCTCATGCCGTACAGGAGGGCCAGGCTGATGCCCGCAGTAAGTCCCCAGAACACGAATTTCCGTGGCCAGCCTGCCTTCTTGCCGGCCCAGAGCAGCCCGATGAACGGCAGGAACACGATAGTGATCGGTTTGACGGAGATCGACAGCGTCACCAGCACCAGTCCGAACACCACACGCCTGGTGGCGCAATAGTAGAGCCCTGCCAGCGCGAGTCCGATCATCAGCGCATCGTTGTGGACGCTGGCGATGAAGTTGGTGAGGAACAGCGGATTGGCTGCAGTCAGCCACAGTGCCCGGTGCGGATTCACGCCGTGCAGCTCCGCCAGTTTGGGCACATAGACGATACACAGCACGACGCCGACGAGCGCCGCAAGCCGGAACAGCATGACGCTGGCTTCCGGGTGCACGTTCGTGGTCCACACCACGAGCTGTTCAATCCACAGGAACAGCTGGCCGTACGGAACCGGCGCCTCAGTCCACATTTTGTCGGCACCGAGCTGGAAATAGTTGGACAGCGCCGAGATGCCGTTTTCGTAAGGGTTGAATCCTTCGACCATCAGGCGGCCCTGCCCGATATAGGCGTAGACGTCCCGGCTGAAGAGCGGCACGGAGAACATCATGGGCAGCCCCCACAACGCGACTGCCTGCAGGGTGGCCTTGCGGGCACCTGCGCCCCAGACCCGGACCCTCTGGCCAAGGCGAAGCCAGGCACGGACCAGGAGCATGCCGCCCACGGCCAGCAGCACGATGGACAGTGCAACGCCGACGGCTTCGGTGCGCATCCAGATGAACAGCGGCAGGCGGCGAAGCTCGGAGACGGGGGCGAGCCAGCCAACCCCCAGCGAGCCGATCGCCATGAACATTGAACCTGCGAACCCCGAGAGGAGGGGCGAGAGGGCGTTGTCCACTTCAGCCGCGGCCGGCTCCGGTGACGTACCGGCAGCCACATTTCCCACCGCGGGTACAGGCGCCGTCATCTCAGGATCGTCCAATCTGTTGTGGGGCATATTTCACCCGGTGGCAGCCGGGCAGGCCGGCGGAAGCGGGGCCGCAGCAGTGAAAAAAGGGCACCGCCACGTACCCGAAATCCTAGCATCGGACAGCTCTCGAGCAGTGAAACGGTAGGCTGGGCGGGTGCCTATAACTAACGAACGCATTGTCTGGATCGACTGCGAGATGACCGGCCTCGACCCCAAGAACGACGCCCTCATTGAGGTTGCCGCCCTGGTGACGGACTCTGAACTCAACATTCTTGGCGACGGTGTCGACGTCGTCATCCGTCCCGACGATGCCGCACTGGCCCAGATGAACGACTTCGTCCGGGACATGCACACGCGCTCCGGCCTGCTCGAGGAGCTCCCGCACGGCAAAACCATGGCCGAAGCGGAAGCCGTCATTATGGAGTACATAGCGAAATGGGTGCCGGACCCCCGCAAGGCTCCACTGGGCGGCAACTCCGTGGGCACGGACCGCGTGTTCCTTGCCCGGGACATGCCCGCCGTGGTGGAGCACCTGCACTACCGGGTCATTGACGTGAGCACCATCAAGGAACTGTCGCGGCGCTGGTTCGCCCGCGCCTACTTCCAGGCTCCGGCCAAGCACGGCGGACATCGGGCACTCGGGGACATCAAGGATTCCATCGATGAGCTGCGGTACTACCGCGAGGCAGTTTTTGTTCCGGCGCCGGGTCCGGACAGTGCCACAGCCCAGCGCATTTCAAAGTCCGTCATGGCCTCTGCCGGGTCCCTCGCGGAGTCTTCGGAAAAGTGATCTGCGCCACGTTTGGCTAAAATTTCCACTAAACGGGCAAAAGTGGCAAAAACACCTCCACGGAACAGGTAGGCTATATGACGTTGCCTTTCAAGACAGCCGGATAGCCGGACGGTCTCGCAGGGCACATGGTGGGCGTAGCTCAGTTGGCAGAGCGCCTGGTTGTGGTCCAGGAGGTCGCGGGTTCAACCCCCGTCGCTCACCCTCATGAAGGGCAGGATTGTCCGCCCTTACGTAAAGGCCGCACCGGTTATCCGGTGCGGCCTTTATTTGTTTCCTGGAAAAGTCCAAGGCCCCGCCGGTCGCTGCGGGCCGGACTGTTCCCGGACTTGATCCCGCACTGCATCAAAGGAACAACCTGAAATGACCGTTCTGCCGATCACCATCTGGGGCGAGCCGGTTCTGCACCGCCGGGCCGCGGAAGTGGAAGTCTTCGACGCCGAACTCCGCACGCTCATCGCCGACATGTTCGAGACGAATGACGCCGCCAACGGAGTGGGGCTTGCCGCACCCCAGGTGGGCGTGGGCAAGCGCATCTTTGTGTACAAGTTCGCCAATGACGACGATGTTCCTCCTGTGGGCGTCCTGGTGAACCCCGTCCTCACGCTGTCCAAGGTTTCCGGCGCTCTTCCGGACCCGGATGAGGAAGTGGAGGGCTGCCTGTCGTTTCCCGGCGGCCAGTACCCGCTCAAACGCGCCGAGTGGGCGCGCGTCCAGGGGTTTGACGGCGACGGGAACCCGGTGGACTTTGAAGCCACGGACTGGTTCGCCCGGATCATCCAGCATGAGTATGACCACCTGGACGGCAAGCTCTATGTGAACCGGCTGATGGACCGCTACGCCCGGAAGGCCATGAAGCAGGCCAAGCGGAGCGGCTGGGGAGTTCCCGGCCTGACCTGGATGCCCGGCGTCGACCCCGACCCGTTCGGGCACTGAGCCCAAAGGCGCCGCCCCATTCGGCCCGGCCCGTTATCGCGGAATGACCGTCTGCTGCTGCGGACACGATGCCAGCACGCGCTTCATGGCATCCTTTTCCGCCGGGGTCACCCACAGTGCGTAGGCGGCCTTCACGGAGATCTGGCGGGCTACGTAGTGGCATCTGAATGCCTTGTTCTTCGGCAACCAGCCGGCGGCGTCTGACGCGCTCTTTTCCTGGTTGGCCGGACCGTCCGCGGCCACAAGGTTAAGGGGATCGTTGGCGAGGCTCTGGCGCTGTTGCGGCGTCAACTGCTGGGCGCCCTTCTGCCAGGCATCCCCCAGCGCCACCACATGGTCGATCTGGACGGCTTTGCTGCTCTCCGCTCCCCTTGTGAATGTCACCACCGCGCCGGTGTACGGCTCATGGAACTGGCCGGCTGCCACGCGGCAGCGCGATCCCTCAGTGAACTGCGCGCCGGACAGGTCGCGCCGCAGGATGTCGTTGCGGGTATCGCAGCCGTTGCGGTCCACGTCCAGCCACGCCTGGCCGAATGCCGTGCGCTCGTAGTTGTCGTTGGCGGCCCGGCCCTTCACAGCGAGGGTTTCCAGTGCCGCGGCGGCACTGCCTTCGAGCACAGGCCGGACCGGGGGGACCGCTTTCATCCACGAGGGGTCCAGCACCGGAGCTTCGCTGGGACCGGTGACCGTAGGCTCTGCTGCGGCGAACTGGCCAGCGGTGAAAAACCAGGCAAGGGCGGAAACCAGTCCCACGGCCAGCACAATCAGGACTGCCCAGGCCTGACGGGAGCGGCGCCGGGCGCGGCGGTACGCCGTCCAGCTGATGGTCATGGCTGATGGGTCCGGTGAGGATTCCTATGCACGCCAAGAGCCTAGGCCAGCGCACTGACACCCTGGCCGATATCCACAGTGTGGAGGAGCGGTTACTGCTCCTTGATCACACGCTTGAGATCTTCCGTGGCGATGTCCAGCAGGTCCTCGAGCTGTTTGACCCTGCTTTCCGGAATCTCTCCCGCAGCACGCGCCACGCGCGCATGGTCAAGGAGACGGGTGGCTTCCTTATGATTCGTCCGCGCTACGTCGAGCGCGTGTTCCAGCGTGGTTTCATGTTCGAGAGTCGATTCCTGTTCCATGACACCATTCTGTGTCGGTTTCCCGGCTGATGCCAGAGCACCCGCCGGGAAACCGCAGACCTGAAACTTCGGGCGCGCTAGACGGCCGCGATCGCTGCCAGCGCGGCAGCCGGCTCCTTGACGGGGAATGACGGCGGGTTGACGCCTGCCATTTCCTCCATCACGCGCACTACCTGGCAGCTGTAGCCGAACTCGTTGTCGTACCAGACGTAGAGGACCAGGTTCTTGTCATTGGAGATGGTGGCCAGGCCATCAACAATTCCGGCGCGGCGTGAGCCGACGAAGTCTGTGGAAACCACCTCGGGCGAATCAATGTAATCGATCTGCTTGCGCAGGTCCGAGTGCAGGGACATCTGCCGCAGGTAGTCGTTGACCTCGTCCTTGGTGGTGCCGTGTTCCAGGCTCAGGTTCAGGATGGCCAGGGACACGTCCGGGGTGGGAACGCGGATGGAGCTGCCGGTGAGCTTGCCCAGGAGTTCGGGCAGCGCCTTGGCCACGGCCTTGGCGGCACCCGTTTCGGTGATCACCATGTTCAGCGCGGCAGAGCGCCCGCGGCGGTCACCCTTGTGGAAGTTGTCGATCAGGTTCTGGTCGTTGGTGAAGGAGTGGACCGTCTCGACGTGGCCGTGGACCACGCCGAACTTGTCGTTGATGGCCTTCAGGACCGGAGTGATGGCGTTGGTGGTGCAGGACGCGGCCGTGACGATCTTGTCCGAATCCAGGATGGTGCCGTGGTTGATGCCGTGGACGATGTTCTTGAGATCGCCCTTGCCCGGTGCCGTGAGCAGGACACGCGAAACGCCCTTGCTCAGGAGGTGCTGGGACAAGCCTTCGGCGTCGCGCCAGCGTCCCGTGTTGTCCACCACGAGCGCATCCTTGATGCCGTAGGCCGTGTAATCCACCGTGGAGGGGTTGTCCGAGTAGATGACCTGGACCTGCACGCCGTTGGCCGTGATGGTGTTGTTCTCGGTGTCGAGTTTGATGGTGCCCTCGAACGAACCGTGAACGGAGTCGCGGCGAAGCAGGCTGGCCCGCTTGGCAAGGTCGTTGTCCGAGCCGCGGCGCACCACTATGGCGCGGAGCCGGAGGCCGTGACCTCCGCCGGCCTTTTCGATCAGGAGGCGCGCCAGCAGGCGTCCGATGCGGCCGAAGCCGTAGAGCACGACGTCGGTGCTGGTGCGGTCATCGCCGCCCCGCTTCCCGACGATGTCGGCAAGTTCGGCGCGCAGGAATTCATCCAGGCTCGCACCGTTGGCCTCGGTCTTGTACTTCTGGTTCAGGCGGGCAATGTCGATTGCCGCAGCGCCAAGTTCCAGCCCGGCGAGGGCATCCAGCAGCGGTGCCGTCTCTTCCAAGAGCAGCTCGTCCTTGCTCATCCGACGCGCGAAACGGTGCGCCTTCAGGATGTTCATGGTGGACTTGTTGATCAGGCTGCGGCCGTGGATGGAGGTCACCACGTTGTTCTCGCGGTACAGCCGGCCGATCACTGGGATCATGGCCTCGGCAAGTGCCTCACGGCCCATCCACGTATCAAGACAAGAATCTGACGTCTGGCTCACAGAACTACCTTCCTTGGGTCAACCACATACGTCTTCGTATGCAGATGGCGGCCACCGGAGGTATTCCGGGGCACAGGCATCAGCGGGGATTCGGTCCACCCCGGACACCTTCGAGAAGCGCAAAGAAAAACCGCCGGCTGCGAACGCAGACCCGGCGGCAGAACTTCTACGTTCGCTATCCATTCTAGGGCGGCAAAGCCCCCTGCACCGCCCCGAAAAGCGTGAAGTCACTCACACGGCCCGGCTGGCGGGTTGGCCGCCCGGCCCGCTGAGGGCTTGTGGTGGATGGGTTGACCGATACGCCGGGTTCTGTGTTCCCGTACCGTTGCCGGAGCGGGAATAGCGGCCATCCATCTACGGACGCCGTTGCCGACGCCCTCCAGCGGCCTACCCGGACACTCGGGCGAGCAGCCCTCGAACGTGCCCTGTCTGGCCTTGCTCCGGGTGGGGTTTACCTAGCCTTCCCGGTCACCCGGGAAGCTGGTGGTCTCTTACACCACCGTTTCACCCTTACCTGTTCACGGCCCGTGCGGACACGGACCGCGGCAGGCGGTCTGTTCTCTGTGGCACTGGCCTGCGGGTTACCCCGAGTGGGCGTTACCCACCACCCTGCTCTGCGGAGCCCGGACGTTCCTCGAGCCACTTGCGTGACGCGCGGCCGCCTGGTCAACCCATCCGCGTTTCATTCTACGTGCTGCACCGGGCTGCCGGTTTCGCAACGGGTAGGGCGCCGGATCAGGGAGCGGTGGGAGAATTAATCAAGGTCATCTCCGGAGCGAAGGAGGGGATCCAGATGGACCCCACTAGCCTAACCATCGTGATAATCCTCGCTGTGCTGATGTTCATTGCCGCGAAGATGTCAGTCCGGATTGTGCGTCAGTACGAGCAGGGCGTGCTGTTCCGGCTTGGCAGGGTCATCGGAGTCCGGATGCCCGGGCTGCGGTTCATCATCCCGTTCGTCGACCACCTTCCGTTGGTCAGCCTTCGGATCGTGACCATGCCCATCCAGTCGCAGGGCATCATTACCCAAGACAATGTGAGCGTCGATATTTCCGCGGTGGCCTACTACCGCGTGGTCGATGCCGTGAAATCCGTCGTGGCAATAGAGAACGTGGCGGCAGCCATCGACCAGATCGCCCAGACCACGCTGCGGAAGGTCGTCGGCCGGCACAGCCTGGACCAGACGCTGTCTGAAACCGAGCGCATCAATACCGACATCCGGGAAATCCTGGATGCACTGACACTGGAGTGGGGTGTGGAGGTGACGTTGGTGGAGCTGAAGGACATCCAGCTTCCGGACAGCATGAAACGGGCCATGGCCCGCCAGGCGGAGGCGGAACGGGAGAAGCGCGCCAAGATCATCGCCGCTGAAGGCGAGGCCATCTCGGCGGCGGCTCTTGGCGACGCGTCAGACACCATGATGGCGCACCCGTTGGCGCTGCAGCTGAGGAACCTCCAGTCCCTCGTCGAAATCGGCGTGGACAGGAACACAACGGTCGTGTTCCCGGCGCCGCTGATGAGCACCATCGGCGAGCTTTCCGCCTTCCTGGCCCGCGAGAACCAGGCGGCCTCGGCTTCCACGGGAAAATCTCCGGTCAAGGCGGCCTGAGCTGCGGGTCGGTACAAGGAGCCTCCACGTCTATGATCGGCGTATGGAATTCCCAACGCTCGGACGCCGGCGGTTACTGGAACTCGGTGCCGGCGGCGTGACTGTCGCGGTGCTGGCCGCATGTGCGCCGGCCACCGACGGTCCCGAGCCTTCGACCGGGGAAGTGCGCAGCGGATCCTTCACGTCGCGGTTCCGCGCGGACACGGGCACGAACTGGTCCTTGGCGATCCCGGCCCGCGGCGCCAACAGCGATCAGCCGCCCCTCCCCGTGGCAGTCTTCCTGCACGGGACAGGAGCGGACCACCGCATGATCTTCGACGAACTCCGTGCGGGCGACGTCCTGTCACAACACGCCGCCCGCGGCGGGACGCCGTTCGCACTCGCTGCCGTGGATGGCGGCGAAAGCTGGTGGCACCGCCGCGCAACGGGCACGGACACACAGGCCATGGTCGTCGAGGAATTCATCCCGCTCCTGGCCGGCCAGGGCCTGGACACCGGCAGGCTCGCCGTTTTCGGCCTGTCGATGGGCGGATTTGGCGCCCTGCTCCTCGCCTCGCAGCACCGGATTCCCGGACTCCGCGCCGTCGCAGCGATGAGCCCGGCAGTCTGGAGCCTGCACGACGCCGCACGGACGGACAACTTTGACAGCGCCGAGGATTTCGCGGCCAACGACATCTTTGCCCTCCGGCCCGAGCTTGGGGCGCTGCCGAAGAGAATCGACTGCGGCACGTCGGACAACCTGCACTACAGCGTGAAGGACTACGTGAGCGGCCTGCCCGGTGAACATGAGGGCGGATTCCAGGACGGCGGCCATGACGGCGGCTACTGGCGCTCCATCCTCCCTGACGTGTTCTCGTTCCTTGGCCGTAACCTGGCCTGAGGCCTGCTGCGCAGCGTGCCGCCGGCTGAGCGTCCGCGTTGCGCGCGCCGGTAAGATCGTACGGTGCTGATTCTGCTGCCGCCGTCCGAAGGCAAGACCCCCGCTCCCAACGGTGACGCCGTCGACTGGACCGCCCTGAGCTTTCCCGCTTTGAACACGTACCGCGCGAAGGTGCTCGAAGCGCTGGGAAACGTCAGCGCCCACCGTGACGCCCTCGCGCTGCTGGGCGTCGGCGCCTCGCTGAGTGCCGACGTCGAACGCAATACCCGGCTGCAGACGGAACCGGCGGCTCCGGCGCACCAGGTCTATTCCGGGGTCCTGTACGACGCGCTGGGCTACCAGTCGCTGACGGCGGCGCAGCGCCGGAAGGCCGATGAATCGGTACTGGTCATTTCCGCCCTCTGGGGCGCCATCCGCTTTGCCGACCGGGTGCCCGCCTACCGGCTGTCAATGGGGACGTCACTGCCCGACGTCGGCCGCCTTGCCTCGTTCTGGAAGCCGCAGATTTCGGAGGCACTGGCGGCCGAAGCGGAAGGGTCACTGTTAGTGGACTGCCGCTCCAGCACCTATGCGGCCGCCTGGGCTCCCCCGCCGGCGCAGACCGTTGCCGTCAACGTCTTCACGGAGGTGAACGGCGTCCGCAAGGTGGTCAGCCACTTCGCCAAGCACACCCGCGGCGAGCTGGCACGCCACCTGCTGACGCGTCGGGGTGCAGTTCCCCGCACGCCAGCTCAGCTGCTCAAGGCGGCCCGGGAGAAGTGGGATGCCGAGCTGGTCGAAGGCACCGCGCGCAAGGCGCACGCCCTCAACATCATCCTGCCCAACTAGGTAGCACTTGATGTCGTTCTGAGCGCTCAAAACGACACCTGCTGCTACCCAGTTGGGGAAGTGCTTAGACCCACTCTCCCGAGCGGACCAGGATGCAGCCGGAATCCGGGCAAAAGACAACATCGTCCTCGGCTGCTGCCTTGATCTCGGCAAGGTCACCCGGGCTGAGCTGCATTCCCGAGCCTTCGGACTTGCCGTGGAACAGCCTGGCCGCCCCGACTCCGCGCTTGGCAAGGGTCTTTTCGTAGACAGCCAGCAGGCCCGCGTCGAGGCCCGCCGCGAACTCCGAGCGCTTGCCGCCGACCTCTCCCGCCTCGGCGGCAATCTCGGCCAGGGCCGCGTCCAGCTCGGCGCGGATCACACCAAAGGAGCCCTGGACATCGTCCACGATCTGCTGCTGGGCTGCCTGGCGTTCGCGGAGTCCCTCGAGGCGCTCCATGACTTCGAGTTCAACGTCTTCAAGGGCCGCACGCCGCTTGTTCAGCGAGGCAATGTCGCTTTGCAGGGCGACGAGGTCCTTCGACAGGCCGGTGCCGCTGTTCAGCCGCGCTTCGTCCCGTTCGATCCGGGAGGCCACCTGCTCAACGTCCGCTTCCGAGCGCTTGAGCTCAGCTTCGGCGTCGTGGACCGCCATTTTTGCGGCTCCGAGCTCGCCGTTGGCCACGGACAGCGCAGCTTCAAGGTCGCTGATCCGGGGATCGCTTTCGATGGTCCGGCGGCGGTTGGACAGCGATTTGAGCCTGGCGTCGAGTCCCTGCAGTTCGAGCAATTTCAACTGTTCCGCCGGTGCTGCCTTGGCCACTATTACCTCCGCTTGTTCCTACCGGCCGCAGCCGGGCACCGGACCGGCGCAGTTTAGACTCTAGTCCCCGCCCGGAGTCAGAATGAAGTCCCAGGGATCGCTGTTGGTGGTGCTGACGCGGATGTCCACGTCGTGGCCCTGGTCGCTGAGGACATTTCCCAGCGCGTCGGCCGCAGCGGGCAGCCACAGCCATTCGCTGGCGAAGTGCGAGACATCGATGAGGTAGGGCCGGTCGTTCACGGCGTTCTCCCGGGCCTCGGACGCCGGGTGGTGGCGAAGGTCCGCCGTCACGAAGATATCGGCGTTGCTTGCCCGGACCTCGTTAAACAGGGAGTCGCCCGCGCCGCCGCAGACGGCCACGCGCCGGACCAGCCCGTCCTTGTCCCCGGACACACGGACGCCACCGGCCACGGATGGAAGGATGCCGAAGACGCGGGCGGCGAAGTCCCCCAGCGTCATGACGTCCTCAAGGTCACCCACCCGGCCGATGCCTTCTTCGGGCAGGCCGTTCGGGGAGGGGGTAAGGGGAACCACGTCGTTGAGGCCAAGGGCGTCTGCCAGGACATCCGAGACGCCCCCGACGGCGGAGTCACCGTTGGTGTGAACGGTCAGCAGCCCGGTTCCGGATTCGATGAGGCGGTGGACCGCTTTGCCTTTTGCCGTTGTCGCCGCCACCGATGTGACTCCCTTAAGCAGCAGGGGGTGGTGCGTGATCAGCAACTCAGCTCCCCATTCGATGGCTTCCTCGATGACGTCGAGGGTGGGATCGACAGCGAACATGATCCTGCTGACCTCTGCTGACGGATGGCCGGCCACCAGGCCCACTTCGTCCCATTCCTCGGCGAGGGACTCCGGCCAGAGCTCTTCAACCGCCAACAGGATCTGGCCGAGCGTGGGCGCATCGGAGGACTCGGCTGCTTCAGTGGACTCCGCACCGGCGTGATCGGCAGTGGTAGGGGCGTCGTCTGCAACGTCGGTGTTCACAGGTTCCATACCCTCATTTTTACCCTATCCGCCGGCTTCGTCCGCACGTGTAACAGTCTCGTAAGGTGGTGGGGGAATCATCAGCGCGCTTCAACCATTGAAGAGGACATGAAAACTTTTGTGCTTGGCGGAGGCTGTTTCTGGTGCCTCGACGCCGTCTACCAAAAAACCAAAGGCGTCACGTCGGTCATTTCGGGGTACACCGGCGGCCATGACCGCCATCCGGACTATTACTCCGTCTGCTCGGGCACCACGGGCCATGCCGAAGTGGTTGCGGTGAATTTCGATGAGGACGTGATCCCCGCCGAGGTCATCCTGGACATGTTCTTCGCCCTCCACGACCCCACGACGCTCAACCGCCAGGGGTACGACGTCGGCACCCAGTACCGCTCGTCCATGTTCTACGAGACCACCGAGGAAAAGATCCTCTTCGAAGAGGCGATCGAACGGAACCAGGAATTGTGGGCACATCCAATCGTCACCGAGGTCAGCAGGCTGCCCGCGTTCCACGTGGCCGAGGATATCCACCAGGACTACTACGCCAAGCATCCGGAACAGGGCTATTGCCAGGTGATCATCAACCCAAAGCTGGCCAAGGCTCGGAAATATTACTCTGCATGGCTTAATGCTTAGCAGCGTTCCGGCTGCCCTCGTTAGGCTGACCTCAGTATTCGCTGTTCAGAGAACTCTTCAGAGATAGGCACAAATACATGGCACGGATCTACGACGACGTCACCCAGCTTGTCGGCGGCACTCCGCTGGTCAGGCTCAACCGCCTGACCGAGGGCCTGGACGCCCAGGTGGCCGTCAAGCTCGAGTTCTACAACCCGGCCAACAGCGTCAAGGACCGTATCGGCGTTGCCATTGTTGACGCCGCGGAGAAGTCCGGCGCGCTCAAGCCCGGCGGAACCATCGTCGAAGGAACGTCCGGCAACACCGGCATCGCACTGGCCATGGTAGGTGCCGCCCGCGGCTACAAGGTCATCCTGACCATGCCCGAGACCATGTCCACGGAACGCCGTGTCATGCTCCGTGCGTTCGGCGCGGAGATCGTGCTGACCCCGGGCTCCGAAGGCATGCGCGGCGCCGTGGAGAAGGCGCAGGAGATCGTGGCCAACACGGAGAACTCCATCTGGGCCCAGCAGTTCGCCAACGAAGCCAACCCCGAGATCCACCGCACCACCACGGCCGAGGAGATCTGGACCGACACCGACGGCAAGGTGGACATCTTTGTCTCCGGCATCGGTACCGGCGGAACCATCACCGGCGTCGGCCAGGTCCTGAAGGAACGCAAGCCGGATGTCCAGATTGTCGCGATCGAACCGAAGGATTCCGCAATCCTGAACGGCGGCGCTCCCGGCCCGCACAAGATCCAGGGCATCGGCGCCAACTTCATCCCTGAAATCCTGGACACGAACGTCTACGACGAAGTCCTGGACGCCACCCTGGAGGATTCAGTCCGCGTGGCCCGCGACCTCGGGGTCAAGGAAGGCATCCTGGGCGGCATTTCCTCCGGCGCAATCGTCTGGGGTGCCCTCGAACTCG
Source organism: Arthrobacter sp. ISL-69 (assembly GCF_018613775.1). Lineage (NCBI taxonomy): Bacteria > Bacillati > Actinomycetota > Actinomycetes > Micrococcales > Micrococcaceae > Arthrobacter > Arthrobacter sp. ISL-69. Next base: position 17,222 of record NZ_JAGGPO010000040.1, on the reverse strand, counting down.
CCAAGCGCCCGGAGAACGCCGGCAAGCTCATCGTCGCGGTTGTCTGCGACTTCGGCGAGCGTTACATCTCCACCGTGCTCTATGACGACATCCGAGGCTAAGTCTTAGCCCGCCATTCCCTGTTTCCTGTAGAAAGGTCTTTGTGAGCTTTTTCGCAAGACTTAAGGAAGACCTCGACGCCGCCCGGTCGCATGACCCGGCGGCTCGAGGTTCTTTTGAGAACTTTTTTGCCTACTCCGGCCTGCATGCCATCTGGGCGCACCGCCTGACGCATAAGCTCTGGCAGAATCCCTCGCTACGCTTTCCGGCGCGCCTGATTTCGCAGTTGGCTCGGTTCCTGACCGGGATCGAGATCCATCCGGGCGCCACCATCGGCAAGCGGTTCTTCATCGATCACGGCATGGGTGTGGTTATCGGTGAGACGGCGGAAATCGGCGAGGACGTCATGATCTACCACGGCGTCACGCTCGGTGGACGGTCCCTTGCCAAGGTCAAGCGGCACCCCACCATCGGGGACCGGGTGACCATCGGTGCCGGCGCCAAGATCCTGGGCCCCATCACCATCGGGCGCGACAGTGCCGTCGGGGCCAATGCTGTGGTGGTCAAGGACGCCCCGCCGGAGTCCATCATCACCGGTGTCCCGGCAACGTGGCGCCACCGTGACGCCCAGCGCGAAACCAAGCCTGCCGTGGACCCGGCCGAGTACTACATCGAGTACCGGATCTAGCGGCGTACCGGATCTAGCGGCCGACCCGCTGGTAGACGGCCCAGAAAACCGCGTCGAACGCACGGTCCGGCAGGAGCCGACGCAGTGTCACGATGGCCCGGGCACCTTTGCCTACCGGATAACGTGTCTTTGGCCGGGCGGCCGTGGCGGCGTGGGCGATTGCGTCGGCGATGACTTCCGGGTGCGTTGACATGCCCGCGCCCGCGGTGGAGGCCAACGCGGCCGCGACGATTTTTGCCTGGTCCCCGTAAGGACCGTGCCCGGAGGTTGCCAGCAGGCTCTCGCCGGAGATGCCGCCCCATTCCGTCTGGGTGCCTGCCGGTTCGATAATGGACACCTTGATGCCGTGGGGCTTGAGTTCCAGGCGCAGGGAGTCGCTGAGCCCTTCGACGGCGAACTTCGTGGCGTGGTACCAGGCGCCCAGGGGCTCGTACATCTTGCCGCCGATGGAGGACACGTTAATGATCCTCCCCTGCGCCGCGGCCCGCATGGCGGGCAGCACCAGCTGGGTCATGCGGGCCAGGCCGAAGACGTTGACGTCGAACTGCCGCCGGCCTTCCGCCGGCTCCACCTCTTCCAGGGATCCGTACGACCCATAGCCGGCGTTGTTGACGAGGACATCGATCCTGCCGTGCGCTTCGAGGATCGTGCCCACGGCTGCTGCCATCGATGCATCATCCGTGACATCCAGGTCCAGCACCTTCACGCCGAAAGCTTTCAGCGGTTCCATTTTCCCGACCCGCCGCGCCCCCGCGTACACCGTGAAGCCGTGTTCGCTGAGCTTTTTGGCGGCCTCGAACCCAATGCCGGTGGACGCACCGGTGACAAGCGCGACTGGTTGGGACATGTGCTGCACTCCTTGGTATCGGCAGGCATTGGCAACGCGGGCCTGTTAACGACAACGGCCGGCGCCTCCCAGAGTATCCGGGAAGCGCCGGCGCTCAATGTCACCGGTGGTGTGTGCCGGTGTGGCGTCGAGGCTAGTGGGTGTCCACTGCCTCGATTTCGGACTTGTCCTCGCCCCAGAGGGTGTGGAACGTGCCCTCGGCGTCAACACGGCCGTAGGTGTGCGCACCGAAGAGGTCGCGCTGTCCCTGGATCACGGCGGCCGGGAGGCGCTTGCGGCGCAGGCCGTCGTAGTAGGCCAGCGAGGAGGAGAAGACCGGGACGGGGATACCGAGCTGCACAGCCGTTGCAACAACGCGGCGCCAGGCCGGCAGGACCTCGGCGATGGCTTTGGTGAACGCCGGAGCGAACAGCAGGTTCGCCGGCTTTTCCTCCGCGGCGTAGGCCTTGGTGATTTCCTTCAGCAGTTCCGCACGGATGATGCAGCCGCCGCGCCACAGCGAGGCGATCTCATCCAGCTTCAGGTCCCAGCCGTATTCCTTGGCGGCCGAGGTCAGCATGTCCAGGCCCTGGGCGTAGGAGACCAGCTTGGAGGCGTACAGCGCCTGGCGGACGTCCTCGACGAACGTCTCCGGGACCTCGACGGCGATTTCCTCGCCGGCGAGCAGTTCCTGGGCCAGCTTGCGCTGTTCGGCCTGCGACGAAAGTGCACGTGCGAACACGGATTCGGCGATGCCCGACGTCGGGGATCCCAGCTCGAGTGCGGAGATGACCGTCCAGCGTCCGGTGCCCTTCTGGCCTGCTGCGTCTACAACGACGTCGACGAACGGCTTGCCCGTGCGGGTGTCGACGTGGCCGAGGACCTCGGCGGAGATTTCGATCAGGAAGGAGGCGAGCTCGCCCTTGTTCCACTCGGCGAAGATCTTGGACTGCTCTGCCGGTTCGATGCCGGCACCGGAGCGCAGCAGGTCGAAGGCTTCGCCGATGACCTGCATGTCGGCGTATTCGATGCCGTTGTGGACCATCTTGACGAAGTGGCCGGCGCCGTCGGTGCCGATCCAGGCGCAGCAGGGCTGGCCGTCGACGTTAGCGGCGATCTTTTCCAGCAGCGGCCCGAGGGCGTCGTAGGACTCCTTGGATCCGCCAGGCATGATGGACGGGCCGTTCAGGGCGCCTTCCTCACCGCCGGACACGCCGATGCCCACGAAGTGCAGGTCCTTCTTGGCGAGGGCGGCTTCGCGGCGGCGGGTGTCCTCGTAGTGCGAGTTGCCAGCGTCGATGATGATGTCCCCAGCCTCCAGCAGGGGCTCAAGCTGCTCGATCACGGAGTCGACCGGCTTGCCGGCCTTGACCATGATGAGCACGCGGCGGGGCTTTTCCAGGGAATCCACAAGCTCCTGGAGGGTTTCGGTACGCACGAAGTCGCCGTCGTGTCCGTGCTTTTCCAGCAGCGCGTCAGTCTTCTCAACAGACCTGTTGTGCAGGGCCACGGTGAAGCCGTTACGGGCCAGGTTGCGGGCGAGGTTGGCCCCCATCACCGCGAGGCCGGTGACACCGATGTGTGCTGACATCAAAACTCCAATTCATTTCTGTGCAACGTGTGCATTCTGTTCCGCACTTCCTGCGGAACACGCTTTAAGAACCAGTGGCTGTCAATAAACCATATGTATTTCCGCGGACAACGGGAAAGTTGCGCCCACGTTTTGGAAGGCGGCGCGTCATAAAACAGTCTAAGATGCCGCCAGCGTGAGGCCCGGGCGGCGGCCGCCCCGGGCCCCGTCATGGGTTGGGCCCGCGCCGGACGGCGGCGCCGGCACGATTATGCTTACCACTATGTCAACCAGCCTCCATCATCGCGCCATCGAACACCTGGGAACCCGTATCGTGAGCGGCGCGCTGCCCACGGGGCATGTGATGCTGGCTGAGCAACTCGAGGATGAGCTGAAGGTTTCCCGCTCCGTGGTGCGGGAAGCCGTCCGGGTCCTGCAGTCCCTCGGCCTGGTGGAAACCATCAAGCGCGTGGGGATCCGGGTGCTTCCGGCCAGCCGCTGGAATCCGTTCGATCCCCTGGTCATCCGCTGGCGCCTGGCCGGCGAGGGCCGCGGTGCCCAGCTCAGGTCCCTTGCGGAGCTGCGCTCCGCCGTCGAACCCGTCGCCGCCGAACTGGCCGCCACCAACGCCCCGCAGGACCTCCGGAAGGAACTGCTGGACGTGTCGCTGGCCATGCGCGACGCCGGCCGGGCCGGCAACGTGGCGGAGTTCCTGCAGCTGGACATCCGCTTCCATTCCTTGCTCCTCACCGGCTCCGGTAACGAAATGTTCGCCAACCTTGTAGGCCAGGTGGCGGAAACCCTGACCGGCCGGACCATCCACGGCCTCATGCCGGACCACCCCCGCGAGGCCGCCCTGCAGTGGCATGTGGACGTGGCGGAGGCCATTGCCGCAGGGGACGCCGCCGGGGCCCGGGAGGCCTCCAGCCGGATCATGAGGGAGACGATCACCGAAATGGAGGCTGACTGGCGGGACCAGCCCAGGGTCTTCGTCCCCCTGCCGCAGGCCTGACCGCGGCCTGCCGCCCTGCTGACGGACCAGCCGCGCCGGCCGGGCGAGGCGTAGCCCCGTCCCTACTCCCCCGGCGCCAGGCTGAAGTCCAGCAGCACTTTCCCGGATTCAGCGGAGTTCCTGGCCACTTCAAAGGCCTCGAGTCCGCGGGCCAGCGGGAATTCGTGGGTGACCACGGGGTCCACGAACAGCGTGCCGTCCGCAAGCGCTGCAATGACCTCGTCGATTTCGGCGTTGAACCGGAAGGAACCCATCAGCTCCAGCTCGCGCGTGATGGCCAGGGAGATCAGCACGGGCTGCGGCCCGGAAGGCAGCAGGCCCACCATCACCACCTTGCCGCCGCGGACGGCGCCCTTGATGGCTGAGGCGAGTCCGTGGTGGCTGCCGGATGACTCGATGACCACGTCCGCCTCCACCGCGGCGATGGCCTCGGCTTCATCGCCTTTCAGGACCTCGTCGGCGCCGACGGCCCGGGCGATTTCCAGCGGCTTGGGGTGCATGTCCACGGCGACGATCCGCCGGGCACCCGCGCGTTTGAGGACGGCCACGGCCAGGGCGCCGATGGGTCCGCTGCCGATCACCAGGGCCGTCTTCCCCTTGACGTCACCGGCGCGGGCCACAGCATGCCAGGCAACAGCAGCCGGCTCGGCCAGGGCAGCTGTCCGCAGGCTGAGGCCTTCCGGCAGCGGACGGAGCATCCGGGCAGGCAGGGTGGCATACCGGCTGAAGGCGCCGTCGGTGTGCGGGAAGCGGGCGGCGCTCCCCAGATAGGTGCAGCCCGGCGACAGGTTGGGGCGGTCTTCGGGGTACCGTGCGGCACCGGGGCCCGGTGTGGCCGGGTGGACGGCGACGGCGGTCCCCGCCGCAGGTCCGGTGCCGTCTGCTGCCGCCTGCAGGACGGTGCCCACAATTTCGTGCCCCAGGACCAGGGGGGCCCGGAGGATCGATTCACCGGCGGCACCGTGCAGCCAGTAGTGGAGGTCAGAGCCGCAGATGCCGCCATAGGCTATTTCCACCACCGCTTCATCGGGACCGGGAACGGCGACAGGCACCTCCTCGATCCGGAGGTCGCCGGCTGCATGGGCCATCACCGCGGCCGTGGTGGCAGGGAGTTCGTGGATGCCGGGCATCAGACCACCACCGTCATTCCGCCGTCGATGAAGATGGTCTGTCCGTTCACGAAGTTGGAGCCGTCCGAGGCAAGCCAGACCGCCGGGCCGGCCAGGTCCTGGACCGTCCCCCAGCGGTGGGCCGGCGTGCGGCCCAGTATCCAGGAGTTGAACTGCTCGTCGTCCACGAGGTTCTGCGTCATTTCGGTGTGGATATAGCCCGGGGCGATGCCGTTGATCTGCAGCCCCGAAGCCGCCCATTCCGCGGTCATTGCCCTGGTGAGGTTGCGGAGTCCGCCCTTGGCCGCGATATAGGGGGCGATGGTGGGGCGCGCGAGGTCGGTCTGCACCGAGCAGATGTTGATGATCTTGCCGTGTCCGCGCGGGATCATGTGCCGCGCCGCTTCCCGACCCACCAGGAAGGCGCTGGTCAGGTCCGTGGAGATGACGCGTTCCCAGTCGCTGACTTCCAGGTCCAGCATGGGGACGCGGTGCTGGATGCCGGCGTTGTTCACGAGGATCTCGAGCGGCCCCACGTTTTCTTCCACCCAGGCGACGCCGCGGGCGGCCTCGGTGTCCTTGGTGACGTCGAAGGCGCAGCTGTGCACGCGCCCCGGCGGGTAGTCGGCCGCCATGGCGGCCTCGGCGGCTTTGAGCCGCTCGGGGTTGATGCCGTTGAGCACCACGGTGCCGCCGGCGTCGGCCAGGGCGCGCGCCAGGGCATTGCCGATTCCCCGGCTGGAGCCCGTGACCAGCGCGGTCCGGCCTGTCAGGTCAAAAAGTGAACTCATTGTTTCCTGTTCCTCAATTGGTCTTGACTGCATTGTTGTCGCTGAGATTCGAGATGGTCTGCCGGACGGCCGCGAGGTCGAGGTCCCCCAGCCCCTGGCGCTTCAGTTCGGCGTAAAGTTCGACGCCGGCCGTCGCCATGGGCACGGCGGCCTCCAAGGCTGCGGCGCTTTCCAGGACGAAGGACAGGTCCTTGTGCATGAATTTTGCCGGCCCGGTGGGTTCGTAGTCCTTGGCGGCAAGGCGGGGCCCGACGATGTCCAGGACCCGGCTGCCGGCCAGCCCGCCGGACAGCACCTCATACAGTGCCCCGACGTCCATGCCGGAGCGTTCGGCGAGCTCAGCGGCTTCTGCGAGCGCCGCCGTCGTGGTTCCCACGATCAGCTGGTTGCAGGCCTTGGCCAGCGAGCCCGAGCCGAGGGGCCCCAGCCGGCGGACTGTGCCGCCCATGGCGTTGAAGAGGGGTAGGAGCCGCCGGAAGTCCGTTTCCTCCGCGCCCGCCATGATGGCCAGGGTTCCGTCCCGGGCACCCTTGGTGCCGCCGCTGACCGGTGCATCAACGACGACGGCGTTTCCGCGGCTCGCGGCGGACACCCGCGCCCCGAAGTCCCGCACGGCTGCCGGGGAGACACTGCTCATGACCACAACGGCGGTACCGGGGCGGGGCGGGCTTTGGGACCAGCCGGCAAGGAGTCCGGCTGCCGCTTCCTCGATGTAGCCCAGGTCCGGGAGCATAAAAACAATGACCGGTTCGTCGCGCAGCGCGGCAACGTCGGCGGCGCGGGCGCCGCCGCGGGCCGTAAAGTCGTCCAGGGCGGCCGCTGACCTGTTCCAGCCTGTGACGTTCCAGCCTGCTTTCAGCAGGTTGGCTGCCATGTGGCCGCCCATCAGGCCCAGCCCGACGAAACCGGCCCTCTTTTCCCGCGAATTTTCAGTCAAATCGTGGTCTGTCTGCGCATCCATCGGCGGCGGTACCTCACTTCATCGTGGTTAATGGAGGGGAGTCTGTTCAATATCCTAGCCTCCATTCAGTATGATGAACACTATGACGACTCAAACCACCGTCGCAATCGCCGTCCCGCTCGAAGCTGAGCTGGTTGAGCGCATCCGCGCCGTAGATCCCGCCGTGACCGTCCTCTATGAGCCCGACCTCCTCCCGCCCGAGAGGTTCCCCGCGGACCACTCCGGCGATCCGGACTTTAAACGCACTCCGGAACAGGAGGAGCGGTACTGGGACATGCTGAACAAGGCCGACGTCCTGTACGGCTTCCCCAACGAGAATCCCGCCGGGCTTGCCCGCATTGCCGGAAGCAACCCCCGGCTCCAGTGGATCCACGCAATGGCGGCAGGTGCCGGCGGAGCGGTCAAGGCATCCGGCCTGGACCAGGAAACCCTGCAGAAGTTCAAGGTCACCACCTCCGCCGGAGTGCATGCCCTCCCGCTGGCGGAATTCGCCGCGCTGGGTATCCTCAACGGTTTCAAGCGCAGCGCCGAGCTCGCCGTGGACCAGGCCGCCAAGGTCTGGCCGGAACTGCGCACCCCGACGCGCCTGGTGAACGGCTCCACCCTCGTCGTGACGGGCCTCGGCGAGATCGGTCTGGAAACAGCCCGCATCGCCCGGGCACTCGGCATGAAGGTCAGCGGCACCAAGCGGAACGTTGAGCCGATCGAGGGCATCGACAAGGTGGCCGGCAACGACGGCCTGGCGGGGCTGCTCGCCTCGGCGGACGCCGTCGTGAACACCCTGCCCGGCACGCCGTACACGGAGAAGCTGTTCAACCGTGAGGTGTTCGCCGCCATGAAGCCGGGAACGGTGTTCGTCAACGTTGGCCGCGGCACCGTGGTGGATGAAGACGCCCTGCTGGAGGCGCTCAACAACGGCCAGGTGGGCTTCGCCTGCCTCGACGTATTCGCCGTCGAACCCCTGCCGCAGGACAGCCCGCTCTGGAACCACCCGAAGGTCATGGTGTCCCCGCACACCTCGGCGCTGAGCGCGGCGGAGAACCGGCTGATCGCAGAACGCTTCAGCAGCAACCTGCGCACGTTCCTCGACGGCGGGGAACTCCCCCACCTCGTGGACACCGTGCACTTCTACTAAGCCGCACTACAGCAGGGTCCACCGGCCCGCGCGGCACACCCGCAGGCCAGGGCGGCCCCTCCGGCAACGGAGGGGCCGCCCTTTTGTGGGTTCCGGGACTATTGCCGCCTTGCCCGCTCGACGTCGGCCGCGCTCTTAGCCTGCCCCCGGGCGGCAAGACCTGCCACCACACCGCCAATGTCGGCATCTGGCCGGTTCTGGCTGAGCTTGGCCTTGGCCTCGATCCGGGTAATAACAAGTTCCAGGCCCACGATGGCGCGCAGCTGCCCGGAAATGTAGCGCTCCGGTGCATCATCGACGCTCCACGGGTGGTCGAAGCCTGCTTCGTTGACGTCTGTCAGCCGCCTGACCTGGCCGGCGAGCCAGGCCGGATCGTCGTGGACCACCAGGTTGCCGTATACATGCGCCGTTGAGTAGTTCCAGGTGGGGACAACACGCCCGTGCTCGGCCTTCGAGGCGTACCAGGACGGCGAGATGTAGGCGTCCGCGCCCTGGAGGATGGCGAGTGCTTCTCCGGTCACCGGCTCGGACCACTGCGCGTTGTTCCGGGCAACGTGGGTGAGCAGGGCACCGCGTTCGCCGATCGAGGGGTCGTAGACGAACGGAAGCAGCGTTGCGAGCAGGCCCTGCGGTGTCATCGTGACCAGATTGGCTGCGGCGGGCCGGGTGAGGAGGTCGCTGAGGGCGTCGGATCCGGCTTCGAAGTGGGCTGGTGTGTACATGGTGCTAATCCTTTGCAGGCTGGAGGGATCTTGTGGAGTGCGGGACGGCATGCTGTGCGGGGGGCTGCCTGAGTCGGGCCCGGACGGCTGCGCCGGCGCAGAGGATGACGGCGACGCCGCCGATGATGGTGGTCCAGGTCAGGGCCTCGCCCAGCAGGAGGCCGGCCCAGCAGATGCTCAGCACTGGCTGGATGAGCTGGACCTGGCTGACCTGGGCCATGGGGCCGACCGCCAGGCCCCGGTACCAGGCAAAGAAGCCCAGGAACATACTCACCACCCCGAGGTAGGCGAACGCCGCCCACTGGACCGGAGTGGCTGACGCCGGCTGCTGGGCCAGGGAGAGCATCATGAGGAACACCATGAGCGGCGACGCCAGCACCAACGCCCACGACACGGTCTGCCAGGAACCGAGCTCGCGGGCCAGCAGGCCACCCTCCGCATAGCCGATCGCCGCTGCCACCACGGCGCCAAGGAGCAACAGGTCCGCCGAGTGCAGCTGCCCGAATCCGCCGGACTGCATGGAGGCGAAGGCGATGGCCGCCAGCGCGCCCACACCGGTGATGAGCCAGAACGCCAGGGGTGGACGCTCGCGCCCCCTCAGGACAGCCGCCGTCGCCGTCGCAGCCGGGAGCAGGGCAATGACCACCGCGCCGTGACTGGCCGGCGTGGTGGTGAGCGCGAAGGACGTAAGCAAGGGAAATCCAATCACAATGCCGGCGGCCACCACCGCGAGCCTGGCCCACTGCACGCCGCGGGGAAGCTTCTGCCGCGCCAGTGCAAGGGCGGAAGCGGCCAGGACCCCGGCCACCACCGCTCGGCCGGACCCGATGAACAGCGGCGAGAGCCCCGCGACGGCGATCTTGGTGAACGGAACCGTGAACGAGAACGCCGCTACTCCGAGGAGACCCCACCACAGTCCGGAAGGGGTACGGGAGAGTACCACTGGTCGAATTAACCTAGTAGCGCTACTATTATCTCTCATGAACAACGATAGCAGTTCCCGGATTGCGACGCGACTACGGGAATGGATCGCCAAAGCCGCCCCCGGATCAAGGCTGCCGTCCACACGGTCCCTGGTGGCTGAGTACCAGGCAAGTCCAGTGACCGTGCAGAAGGCACTGCAGTCCCTTACTGCGCAGGGCCTGATCGAGAGCCGGCCCGGCGTCGGAACATTCGTGCGGGCCGTCCGGAGTGCCCGCCCCTCGGACTATGGCTGGCAGACGGCGGCACTGCGGTCGCCGCTGGCACCGCTTCCGTCAGCCTCCACCACCATGCGCGACGTGGCAAACGACGCCATCGCGTTCCACTCCGGCTACCCGGACCGGGAACTCCTGCCCGAGCGCCTCGTCCGGGCGGCACTCACACGGGCAGCCCGGGGCGACGCAGCGTTGTCCCGGCCGCCGGCAGCGGGCCTGCCGGAACTGCAATCGTGGTTCGCGCATGAACTCGGCGCCTCGACGCCGGCCGGAACCACACCGCCGAACCCGAGCGACGTCGTCGTACTCCCGGGAAGCCAGAGCGGGCTAAGCTCCATCTTCAGCGCGCTCGCGGGCCGCGGGCAGCCGCTGCTGATGGAGTCACCAACCTACTGGGGCGCCATCCTGGCGGCGGCACAGGCAGGCGTCCGCGTTGTCCCGGTGCCCAGCGGACCGGACGGTCCGGACCCGGCGGAACTGGCCCGGGCCTTTGACGAAACCGGTGCGCGCCTGTTCTACGCCCAACCGAACTACGCGAACCCCACCGGTGCGCAGTGGGCGGCAGGGCGGGGTGAAGAGGTCCTGGACGTGGTGCGGGCGAAGGGTGCGTTCCTGGTGGAGGACGACTGGGCCCACGATTTCGGCATCACCACCAGTCCTGTGCCCGTCGCCTCCCGCGACGACTCCGGCCATGTGGTGTACCTGCGTTCCCTGACCAAAAGTGTGTCCCCGGCCATCCGCATTGCGGCCGTGATCGCGCGCGGCCCGGCACGTGAGCGCATCCTCGCGGACCGGGCAGCCGAGTCGATGTATGTCAGCGGCCTGCTCCAGGCCGCGGCGCTCGACGTCGTGACCCAGCCCGGGTGGCAGACGCACCTGCGCAGCCTCCGGCACCAGCTCCAGTCCCGCCGCGACCTCCTGGTCACCAGCATGCGCGAGTACGCCCCGCAGGCGCACATCGAGCAGGTGCCCAAGGGAGGCCTGAACCTCTGGGCGCGCCTTCCCGACGGCACAGACCTTGAACGGCTGACCCGCGACTGCGAAAGCGCCGGGGTCATCATTGCCGCCGGGCGGGAGTGGTTCCCGGCCGAACCCGCGGGCGCTTTCATCCGCCTCAACTACTCAGGGGCCAACCCGGGAGCCTTCCCGGAAGGGGCCCGGATCATCGGCCAGGCACTGGAACGCAACAACTCCTAGCAGCCGGCAGGCACGAACGGGCATTGGCGCAGCGAAGGCTGTGGCCCCCTCCTTGCGGAAGGGGCCACAGCCGTTGTGTTGGAGTGCAGTTCCGGTGCTGCGGGAGTGCTAGCTCGCGTCCTCCGTGAGGACGAGGTCACGGGCCACGGTCTCCGGAGTGAAGAACGTGGTGACGAAGGAGATGAGCGCGAGTACCAGCGAGTAGATGGCAAGCACCAGCCAGGAGTGATTCGTTGCCGCCAGCAGCGACGCGCCAACGAGGGGAACAAGACCACCGGCCATAACGGCGGAGAGTTCGCGGCTCATGGCAACACCGGTGAAACGGTACTGGGAACCGAACAGCTCCGGCAGGAGCGGGCACTGCGGACCGAGCATGGACTGGACGCCGATGGCGATACCCACCACCATGACCACCCAGACCAGGGTCACGTTGCCCAGCGTCACCAGGTAGAACGCCGGAAGCGCGATGACGGCCTGGAACAGTGCTCCGTAGCGGTATACCGGCACACGGCCAAAGCGGTCGGACAGGGCCCCAAAGGTGACCACCATAACGGCGGCGAAGCCGGCGGCAATGAGCAGGCCAACGGGTCCGATGAACTTGTCGCCCGGGAAAACCCCGTCCTTGGCTGCCAGGAAGGCGATGAGGAGTGCCGAGTAGATCGACGAGTTGCCGTTCTCACCCATGCGCAGGCCGATGCCGATCAGCACGTTCTTCTTCGAGTGCTTCCAGAGCTGGCCGATGGGGTTCTTGACCACGTTCTTGTGCTTTTCCAGCTCCTGGAAAACCGGAGTTTCCTTGAGCCGGAGCCGGATGAAGATCGCCACGGCAATCAGGAGGATGCTGGCCAGGAAAGGCACACGCCACAGCCAGCCTTCCAGGACCGCCTTGTCAGCCATGGCAATCAGGGCGAACGTGCCGGCACCGAGCAGGGTGCCCAGCTGGATGCCGACAAACGGCAGGGAAGCGAAGAATCCACGACGACGGCGCGGCGCGACTTCGGAAATCAAGGTGGTGGCGCCCGCCTGCTCAGCGCCGGCGCCGAGGCCCTGAAGGATTCGCAGCGTGACGAGGAGGACCGCGCCCAGCATTCCCGCCTGCTCGAACGTCGGCAGCAGGCCGATTGCGAAGCTTGCCGTGCCCATCAGGCCGATCGTAAGGATCAGGACCATTTTGCGTCCGAACCTGTCGCCGATGTAACCGAAGATGACTCCGCCGAAGGGGCGGGCCGCAAACCCAACGCCATAGGTGGCGAATGATGCGATCAGGGCGCCGTCTTCGCCGAGCGGCTTGAAGAAGAGCGGCCCGAAAATGAGGGCCGAAGCCAGGCCATAAATGTAGAAATCGTAGTACTCCAGAGCGGAGCCTACGGAGCTGGCAAGAGTTGCCCTCCGCAGTTGTTCCGGTTCGACGACGGCGTCGTCCACATCGGCAAGCGGTGAATTAGTACGAGTTGTCACTAGCACTCCCTTAAGAACACTCCAGACCCCCGTTGGTCTGGTGGGATAGTGACGACACCGGTGGCATCGATCACTATAGTGAACACAGTACAGCAAGCTGAACGGATAGCCAATGATGAAATCCGTTATATTTTTTCCTGAGTCAGTGTCCGCCTTTTGCGCCGCTTCAGGGGCGGTTCTAGCCCATGGGATTGCCCAGGGATCGGGCCAGTTCCTTCAGTTCTTTCACCATCATGGCGCCCTGCTCCGCGGAATAGGTGGCCTTCAGGGCAGTGACGGACAGCCCCAGGCTTGGCCCGTGGGCTCCCCTGGTCGGGACCGAGACAGCGAGGCAAACAACTCCGGTGGTGGACTCCTCGTCCTCGAAGGCATAGCCCTGTTCCCGGATGACAGGCAGTTGCTTCTTGAAGTCGGCGCCGGTCCGGAGGGATTTCGGCGTGAGCACCGGGAGTTCCGTGTCGTCAGGGAACATCTCCTCGATGTCGTGGTCGTGCAGCCGCGCGATGAGCGCCTTGCCGACAGCGCACAGCGACACCGGCATTTTGTCGCCGATATTCGAGGTGAGCCGGACCGCAGGGTGGCCCTCGTAACGGGCCAGGTAGATGACATTGGTTCCGTCCAGCATGGCGATACGGACCGTTTCACCCGACAGGGTGGGGGCCTGTTCGCAGAAGCGGTAGAACTCCTGGACCTCATCCAGCCGGCTGAGGTATGCGGCGCCAAGTTCCACGAGTTTGCGCCCGAGCGTGAAGTCCGCCCCCTGGCGGTTGATGAGGCGGGCCTCTTCGAGGGCCAGCAGGAGATTCGAGGTTGACGACTTGGGGATGCCGAGTTCCCTCGAAAGGTCACTCAGCGTGAGCCTGCCCGTCGAAGAGGCGGCAAGCGCCTCCAGCACGGCGGCGGCACGCGTCACGGCCGGCGCGGGGGACGCACTCCCCAGTCCGTCAGAGGAGGTGCGGGGAGCTCGGGAATCGGCCATGATTCTCCTTCAGGTAAAGCGCGTCCATTCAGCGCCATTCAAATCAAAGGTGTGTTCATTCAGCTGAACAGTAACCATCATAATGTGTGGAGGTGGGATCCGCTCCCAGGAACCGGGCATCGGCCTTCGGGCCCGGCGCGGGCTGGACCGCAGGCACCGAAAACCCGGCGCGCCCCCGCCCGCCTTGTTTCACATTTCGAAAAATTCACTGTATATTCATTTCAAGCCTTCCACCGCGGCATCCCCCAATAGCCGCGGTGGAAGGCTTTTCCAATTCCCCGGCAGAATCGCCGTTCCGGGAATCAGGCAGCGTCGGCCACGGCCTCCCTCAGCCGCCAGCCCCCGCCGAGTCCGTCGCGGATCAGTTCCATGGTGGTGAGGGCCGAGTTGGCGTTCCTGCCCAGCCGCGCCTGGACCTGCCAGACCTCAATGTCCACCCGGCCAAGGCCCTTCGGCATCCTCCGCTCGGCCTCCCACCAGCTGACGCGCTCAAACCAGCGGACCGGTTCTGCGCCGATGGTCCATTCCCGGCCGCCGCGAACAACGGACAGCGGCCGGCCGTCCGCTGCCATCCTCATCAAAACGTGTTCCATGCCGGCAACACTATGGACAGGGTCCGACAGTTTTTGTCCATGGCAGCAAACACAAAAAACCCCGTCATTGCTGACCTTTCGGCCGGCAATGACGGGGTTCCGTTGGTGGGTCCTACCGGGATCGAACCGATGACATCCACGGTGTAAACGTGGCGCTCTACCAGCTGAGCTAAAGACCCTAAAACCGAGATTTCCGCGCCTCAGCGCTTCAACCAACGAACAGCAACTGTACCGGATAAATCCCGCAGAACGCCAATCGGCATCCGCCTTCACACTGGAGTGAGCCCTACATCACACATCCGGCAGTTCTCTGGCCAGCCAGGTGAGCGATTCGCTGACACCGGCTTCCAGCTTGATCGTGGCCAAGTCATCGCCCCTGGTGGCTCCCCTGTTGATGATGACCACGGGCTTCTGCTGCTTGGCGGCATGCCGGACGAAACGGAGGCCGCTCATGACCGTCAGTGAGGATCCGGCAACAACCAGGGCGCCGGCATCATCGACCATGGCGTACGAGCGTTCGACCCGGTCCCTGGGAACATTCTCGCCAAAGTACACAAAGTCCGGCTTGAGGGTGCCGCCGCATGCCGGGCAGTGTGCCACGACGAAACTGCGAATGAGGGCCGAATCCTCCACTGTCGCGTCGGCGTCGGGCGCCATTTCCACAACGCCGTCTTCCAGGGCCCGTTCGAGGAATCCGGGGTTCAGTTCCTCCAGTACCCCGGCCAGCAAGGTTCTGCTGTAGCGCCGCGCGCAGGCAAGGCAGGCCACGCGGTCGAAACGGCCATGGAGGTCCACCACGTTCACGCTGCCGGCATCCTCGTGGAGCCGGTCCACATTTTGGGTGATGAGGCCGGTCAGAAGGCCACGTTGTTCGAGCCTGGCCGCTGCCACATGGCCGTCATTCGGATCGGCCCGGCGCAGGTGTGACCAGCCGATGTGATTGCGCGCCCAGTACCGTTGGCGGTTGTCCGGGTGGCCGATGAACTCCTGATAGGTCATGGGTGCCCGTGGTGCGGCACCGGGTCCCCGGTAGTCCGGGATGCCCGAGTCGGTACTGAGACCGGCTCCGGTGAGGAGTGCGAAGCGTCTTCCCGCCAAGGCGTCCCGGATGCCCCGAAGGACTCCGATGACGCCGGGTGCAGGGGTGGCGGCGCTGACCGGCGGCAGGCTGGCGAACCCAGTCATGCCAAGCCCGGGGCGCCGCTCCCTCATTCCGTCAGCTCCCGCCGAGCTCCGCAAGGGCGGCACGATATCCGGCCAGGTCACGGGCCTGGCCGCGCGGATTCACCACGACGTAGCGGACGATGCCGTCCGCATCGATGATGAACGTTCCCCGCTGCGCCATCCCGCTGTCGGGATCGAACACGCCGTACAGCGACGCAACCCCGCCGTGCGGCCAGAAGTCGGCCAGCAGATCAAATCCATAGCCTTCCTTCTCTGCGTAGGCACGCAGCGTGAACTTGCTATCCACGGAAACGGCGAGGACAGTCGCGTTAGCATCCGCAAACACCGACAGATTGTCGCGGATTTCACAGAGCTCGCCGGTACAGATCCCGGAAAAGGCGAACGGATAAAAAACGACGACGACGTTGCGCCCCCGAAGTTCCGATAGCCGGACGGGCTCGCCGTACTGATTGACAAGTTCAAAGTCAGGAGCTGTGCTGCCGATTTCCGGAAGAACGCCGACCGCCGCGGCGGTCTGTACCGGCGGTGGGGTCACTTGTTCTTCCTGGTGACCAGGCGCGTGGCGCTCCAGTCCTTGGATACACCTGGCGATGTCGTGAGGTGGAGCCCCGCCGTGGGCGCAGCTTCCTGGATCTCCGCGGGGGACACGTAACCAGGCCTCCCCGACTTTGGCGTCAGTACCCAGACCACACCGTTCTCACTCAGGGTGGTCAGTGAATCCATGAGCGTGTCCACCAGGTCCCCGTCGCCGTCGCGCCACCAGAATATGACGGCATCAACTACGTCGTGGTCGTCTTCATCAAGGAGTTCCGAGCCCGTGAGGTCTTCAAT
The DNA here is from genome assembly GCF_018613775.1 of Arthrobacter sp. ISL-69. Taxonomy (NCBI): domain Bacteria; kingdom Bacillati; phylum Actinomycetota; class Actinomycetes; order Micrococcales; family Micrococcaceae; genus Arthrobacter; species Arthrobacter sp. ISL-69. Next base: position 930 of record NZ_JAGGPO010000040.1, on the reverse strand, counting down.
ATCGTCACGCAAGTCGAAGTCGACGTCGTCGTCGTAACCGAACTCCTGAATCAGATCCCCGTTTTTGAAACCCAATTTTTCCGCCACATTTACCGAAGTGGCGGCGTCGGCCTCGCTCACGTGTTCCTCCAATGCTTAGTCATTTTCATAAATCTAGTGATTTCCATTACTACAAGCCAACACCCTTTGTGCCTGCTCTTCAAGCTGTTGCCCCCGCGATCCCACTTATTCTGCGTCACACCGGGGGCTGACGTCCGTCCGCCGAGGCGGCCTTCCGTCACACAACCAGTATGACGTCAAATGCGACGGGGTCGTCAGGCAGCGGCTACGCATCGGATAGCTCGCACAGCTAGAGTGGCTGATGACTACTATGCCGGCGGGGCGATCGCCCTGGATTTATACGGTCATAGAAGTGATAGGACCCCCTGCCCGGCGCACATGACCGGGCTGTTGTAACCGATACGTCGCACACGTCGCGTTCACGCCAGGCAGTTACCCTGCCGGACCTGAGGGCGCCGATGCATGCGCGCAAAGAGAGGTTGGACGTGGCTGCAGGAGAAGATACCTCCCATATCCTCAGCGGGTTGACTAACCAGCTGCCTGATCGTGATCCGGAAGAGACCGCCGAATGGATTGAGTCCCTGGATACGCTGATCAGGGAACAGGGCACCGAGCGTGCCCAGTACATCATGCGCAGTCTCCTGCAGCGTGCCGGCGCCCAGAGCGTCGGGGTCCCGATGGTCACCACCACGGACTATGTGAACACGATTCCCGCGGACCAGGAAGCGCCGTTCCCGGGGAACGAGGAGTACGAGCGCCGGTACCGGGCGTACATGCGCTGGAACGCCGCGGTGATGGTGCACCGGTCCCAGCGGCCGAACATCGGCGTGGGCGGGCACATCTCCACCTACGCCGGGGCCGCGACCCTGT
>NZ_JAGGPO010000039.1:0-28861 GCF_018613775.1 Arthrobacter sp. ISL-69 | reverse complement strand
TGGTGCCGGGCGCGCCGGCTAGTCCGATCTGCCGCAAAACATCCCGGGCAGCCGCTTCCGTCCGCCCCGGCAGGTCATTCGGGATCTTGACGGCGCTCGGACCGTCGGAGATGTTCAGGGTCACCTTGGAGTCGGGTTCCATGGACGTTCCTGCCGCCGGCACCGTACCGATGGCTGTGCCCTTGGTGACAGTGTCGTGCCGGAGCCGGTTGATCTGCGGACTGAGCCTGGCGTTGTACAGGCGCTGCAACGCCTCGGATTCGGTGAGCGCAGATACCGAGGGCACCTGGATCTTGGCCACCGGAGGGGGCGGCTGGTTCATCATGTTGTAGAGCCAGAGGCCACCCCCGGCGAGGACCAGCAAGGTGAATATCACCAGGGTGGCAATCCAGGTCCGACGGCGGGACTTCTGCCGCGGCGTGCGGTCACGTTCCGGCGGAAGCCCGAGGGGAAGCTCGCTGGCCTCCGAGGATTCGTATACCTGGGCCGGAATTGGCCGGTCATCGCCGAGCGTGTCGTGGACCGGCCGGAGCCGTCCGCTCGGCGAATCGTCAAGGAAGCTTGCACCCGTGACCGAGTACGGGGCCGCCTGGGCCGTCCGTTCCGCGGCTGGGACCGTGTTGTGGGGTTCCGTCGAGGCCTCGGCTGCCGCCACGTCCGGCACGGGAATGCCATTGCGCGCCGCCCGGAGGGCCCGCTGGAACGCCGCCGCATCCTGGAAACGGTCCGCACGGTTCTTTTGCAGGGCCTTGGCCAGGACGCTGTCCAGGGCCTCTGACACGTCATGGTTGAGGCTGCTGGCCGGTTCCGGGATCTCGCGGACGTGCTGGTAGGCCACGGAAACGGGACTGTCGCCAATGAACGGAGGCCGCCCCGTCAGCATTTCGTACAGCAGGCAAGCCGCGGAATAGAGGTCACTGCGGGCGTCCACCGTTTCACCGCGGGCCTGCTCAGGGGAAAGATACTGCGCGGTGCCCACCACCGCCTGGGTCTGCGTCATCGTGGCGGACGAATCGGCCATGGCCCGGGCAATGCCAAAGTCCATCACCTTGATGGTGTCCGAATCCTCGCAGAACATCACGTTTGCCGGCTTGATATCCCGGTGGACGATACCCGCCCGGTGGCTGTACTCAAGGGCCGAGAGCACACCAAGGGTGAAGTCGATGGCATGGCCGATACTGACTTCCTTGGCGCGGATAAGATCTCTGAGGGTCTTTCCGGACACGAACTCCATCACGATGTAGGGCACCCGGACGGTGTCCTCCGGACCTCCCGGAACCGCGTGGTCCCCGGTGTCGTAGATGGCAACGATCGAGGGATGGTTCAACGCGGCCACGGCCTGGGCCTCGCGCTTGAACCGCGCCTGGAACTGCGGGTCCCGGGCGAGGTCCGGCCGCAGGAGCTTGATGGCCACTGTCCGGCCCAGCCGGGTATCAACGCCGCGGTGCACGTCGGCCATGCCGCCGCGGCCGATCAGCTCACCGAGTTCGTACCGTCCGTTGAGGACGCGCTGGGTATTCACTGGGAGGCTGTCCTCTCTGTGCGACGGGATACGGGGTGAGTCCGGCAAGGTGCGCCCTAGTTCGACGTCGAGGTACTGGGCGTGGGCAGGAGTTCCCGGGCCAGGTGGTAAGTCACGACAGAACCGGCGGGTACCTTCTTGCCGGCGCCCGGCTCCGAACTGACGAACGTGCCGGGCTGCTGGCCTGCACTGCCTGGTACGTCTTCACCCTTCACCCAGCGCAGCCCGGCCTCCTCGATGGCGCGCTGCGTCTGTGCTTCAGAGCTGCCGACGCCAATTGCTGGCACCGACGACTCCTGGCTCGGGTCGGGGCCCTTCGAATAGGTGACAGTGATGGCCTGCCCGGGGTTTACCGGACCCGACGGCTCGATATTGGTGACCGTGCCTGACGGCGCATCGTTGAAGACCTGCTCGCCAATGACCTGGAGTCCCATGCCAACCAGCGCGCTGCGTACCTCGTTGTACGGCCGCCCAAGGTAGGCGTCCGGGATCAGGTTAATGGTCTCCGGAGTGCTTTGCGTCGGTGTGGGCGTCGGGCTCGCGCTGGTGGGCGTGGGGCTCGCCGATTTGGACGTCGGCGACGTGCTGCTGGGCTTGGCGCTGCTTGACGTCGACGAGGACTCTGCCGGACTGGACGGGGCGAAGATGCCGGCCTGCGTGAGAACGACACCTATCAGGGCGAAGAGCACCAGCACGATCAGGGCGATGAGCGGCCACGTCCACGGGCTGCGGCCCTTGCGCTGGGGCTCGTCCACGGGTTCGTCGTAGCGGTCCTGCTCCTCCTCCTGCTCCCAACTGCGTTCGGCAGCAAGGGCGTCGGCGCGTGACAGGGTGCTGCGCGGACCTGTTGCGCCGGCAGCGCCGGCACCGGCGGCAAGCCCTGCGGCTGCCCCGGCGCCCGCGGCGCCGACCACAGGGAGTGCGGAAGTCGTCGTCGTCGATTTGTCCTTTTCCGGACTGGAATCGATGACGCCGGTCGCAGCGGTGGGGATGTCCACCGGTGCTGTGATTGGACCCGTGGCCGCCTCGAAGAGCAGCATTCCGGGTACAGCGGCATGCGCAGCGGCGATGTCGCCGTTGCGGATGGCTTCCGCCGCCTCGGACAGCTTGATGGCGTTGGCCGGGCGGTTCTTGGGATCCTTGGCCAGCATGGACATCAGGAGCGCCCGTACCGGCGTAGGCAGGGTTTCCGGCAGCGGCGGCGGGGCATCATTCACCTGGGCAAGCGCAATGGCGATCTGCGATTCACCGGAGAACGGACGGTGGCCCGTGAGGCACTCGTAGCCGATGACGCCCAGTGAGTAGATGTCCGAGGCGCCCGTGGCGGTCTGGCCGGTGGCCTGCTCCGGTGCGAGGTACTGGGCCGTGCCCATGACCTGTCCGGTCTGGGTGAGCGGGACCTGGTCCGCCAGCCGGGCGATGCCGAAGTCGGTCACCTTGACGCGGCCGTCCGGCATGATCAGCAGGTTGCCCGGCTTGATGTCGCGGTGAACCAATCCCTGGGAGTGGGCCACGGACAGGGCGCGGGCAGTCTGGGCGATCATGGACAGCGTACGGTCCGGGGACAGCACCTGTTCGTGTTCAATGATGCTGCTCAGCGGATGGCCCGGGACCAGCTCCATCACCAGGTAGGCCGATCCCTCTTCTTCCCCGTAGTCAAAGACGTTGGCGATGCCGACGTGGTTCAGAAGCGCCGTGTGGCGCGCCTCGGCACGGAAGCGCTGGAGGAACCCGGGGTCGCCGGTGTACTCCTCTTTGAGCACCTTGATGGCGACTATCCTGCCAAGGATAAGGTCCTTGGCTTTCCAGACTTCTCCCATCCCGCCAATCGCAATACGCGTGGTCAGCTGGAATCTCCCGCCGAGGGTGATTCCTGATGTAGGCCTCACTTATTCAACACCGCCTCAAAAATCTTTTTCGCGTTCGGACTGGTTAGCTGTGCACCGGTAGTGATGTCCACGCCCTGCATGACGATGGTCACCGACACCTGCGGGTCATTGGCCGGGGCGAACCCCGTAAACCATGAATTGTTCAAGCCGTCTGTTCCCAGCTCGGCGGTGCCGGTCTTGCCGGCCACCTGGACGCCCGGCACGGCCGCGCCACGGCCAATGCCCTGACTGACGACGCTGGTCATCCACTCGGTGATCTGCTGCGAAATCTCCGGGCTGGTGGACGTCCGGAGGACTTCCGGCTTCGGTTCGCTGATGATCCGCAGGTCCGGTGACCGCAAGGTCTTGATCAGGTTGGGCCGCATCTGGACGCCGCCGTTGGCGATGGCTGAAGTCATCAGCGCAATCTGCAGGGGTGTGGCACGGACATCGCGCTGGCCGATGGCGGACTGGGCGAGCCCGGCCGCGTCGAGTTCCTCCTCCGGGAAGGGCCTCTTGGCGTAGTCCAGCTTCAGCTGGTCACCGAGGTCCTCGCCGAAGCCGAACTTTGCGGCCTGGTCGGCGATCGCTTGCTGGCCCAGGTCCCGGGCGATCTCCGCGAAAGGCGTGTTGCAGGACTGCTGGAGGGCAAAGGCGAAGTCCGCCGTGTTCTGCGTGTAGCAATTGCCGCCGGCGTAGTTGGGCAGCTTGTACTGGATGCCGGGGAAGCTCATCTCGGCGGGGTTGGGCAGGACACTGTCCTTGTTGTACTTGCCCGAGCTCAGCGCCGCAGCCGTGTCAACGAGCTTGAACACCGAGCCAGGCGCCAGCAGCGCGCCGGTGGGGCCGCTGACGTTCTGGTTCAGGTTGATTCCTGGGATCTTGTTCAGCTCGTTGTAGTTGGCTGCCTCGGCGTCCGGGTCCTGGGTGGCGATCAGGTTGGGATCGTAGGACGGCTTGGACACCATGGCCAGGATGTCGCCCGTTTTGGGGTTCGTAACCACAATGGAGCCGCGCTGGCCGTCCGGAATCAGGTCGTAGGCGAGCTTCTGGATCTCAGGATCCAGCGTGAGTTCAACCGAGGCGCCCTTGGGCTGGTTGCCGAGGAACAGCTGGCCCACCCGGTCCAGGAAGAGCTGGTCCGAGCTGCCGGCCAGTTGCTGGTTGAGGGCACTTTCCAGCCCGGTGACACCGAAGCTCCGGGAGAAGTATCCCGTGATGCCCGCATACAGTTCGGGCTCCGTGTAGGTCCGCTGGAACTTACAGCTTTCCGAGGCGGCAACGGACTGGGCGATGGGCTTTCCGCCGACGATGATTGCACCGCGGTCGTTGCAGTAGTTCTGCAGGATGGCGCGCTTGTTCCAGGCGTTGGCCTGCAGCTCGTCCGCGCCCACCACCTGGACGTAGCTGAGGGCGCCGAAGATCAGCGCGAACATGGCTACCGCGGCAATCCATGAATTCCGAATTGCATGGTTCACAGTTGTTTCACCGCTTCAGTTGGCGCGTCGGGATGGGCGGAGGAAGGCTGCCGGCCGGGTTGTTTGGCCGGTCGCGGCGGGGAGGATGGAGCGGGCTTCTTTTCGCCAGGCTCCGCGCCGTGCGGCATTGGCGTGGTGTCCACCGGCCCGCGTGCGGTGTGCGAGATCATCAGCAGCAGGCCAACGATGATCCAGTTGGCAAGCAGCGAGGACCCGCCCGCTGCCAGGAACGGAGTGGTGAGCCCGGTCAGTGGAATCAGCCGCGTGACGCCGCCGATCACCACAAAACACTGCAGGGCGATGGCGAAGGACAGCCCGCAGGCCAGCAGCTTCCCGAAAGCATCCCGCGTGCCGAGCGCTGCACGGAAACCGCGCGTGAACAGGAGCAGGTACATCAGCACGATGGCGAAGAGGCCGATCAGGCCAAGTTCCTCGCCGAAGGAAGCGATGATCATGTCGCTGTTGGCAAACGGCACCAGGTTCGGCCGCCCCTGGCCGAGGCCCGTGCCCACCAGGCCGCCGTTGGCCATCCCAAACAGGCCCTCAACGATCTGGAGGCTGCCGCCGAACTGCCGTCCGTAAACTTCGTCCGTGAAGGCGTTGAGCCACCCGTCGATGCGGAGACCCACGTGGGAGAAGACCCGGGAGGCGATAAAGCCGCCGCCCAGCAGCAGGCCGACACCGATGATAACCCAGCTGATCCGGCTCGTGGCCACGTAGATCATCACGATGAACAGGCCGAAGAACAGCACTGAGGAGCCAAGGTCCCGCTGGAAGATCAGCACGCCGATGCTCACCAGCCAGGCCGTGATCATGGGGCCCATGTCCTTGAAGCGCGGGAACTGGAGCGGCCCGATCTTGCGGCCCGCGAGCAGGATGAGATCGCGGTTGGAGGAAAGATAACCGGCGAAGAATATAGCCAGGGTGATCTTGGCAACTTCACCCGGCTGGAACGTCATAGGGCCGATCTTGATCCAGACGCTGGCTCCAAGGATTTCGCCCGCGGAGACGCCGGGTACCAGCGGCAGAATCAGCAGCAGGGCACTCACTGCCAATGAGATGTAGGTGAAACGGCGTAGGATCCGGTGGTCCTTGAGGAACCAGATAACGGCGATAGCGACGCCCATGGCGACCAGCGTCCAGCGGAGCTGGTTGTTGCCGGTGTCCTCACCCACCCGGTCGAGGCGGTGGATCATGGCAAGGCCCAGGCCGTTCAGGGCGACCACGAGGGGAAGAATAACCGGATCGGCATATTTCGCGCGGATGCGGAGCACCACGTGGAAAGCAAGGGCGGCAGCGGCCAGCATGCTGGACTGGAACCAGAAATCCGTGTCAAACGCTTTTTCCTGGTCAACCCCTACGAGGGCGTTGGCGCCGATGCCGACGGCAAGGGCAAGAACCAGCAGGGCAAGCTCGGTGTTCCTGCGCGGCTTGGGGGTGGCGGCCTCGAGCTGTGTCATTTGGCCTCCTCACAAGCGTTGGCGGTCTGGCTGGGCGTGGCGGTCGGTGCGGGCGTTCCGGGCGGTGCTGTACCGCTCGGCGAGGGCGCTGCTCCGGTGGCCGACGGGGCGGTGGTGGAAGTGGGCGACGGAGTGGGGCACTCGTCCGCCGGCGACGTGGTCCCTGTCAGGTCCAGGTTCTTGACGATCCGCTGTGCGTCATAGAGGTCGCGCGCCGGCACCGTCTGACGGACCCGCTGCTGCGAAAATTCCGGGAGATCCGACATCTTGATGTCCGTCACTGTCTCCAGGGTCGACAGTTGAATGGGTCCCAGGCGCTGTGAGACGCCGTTGTAGATGGCAACCCGCTGGTCGTATTCGCCGATGTAGTAGCGCGTCTGCGTCCAGGCATAGCCGAGCCACAGTCCGACGCTTAGGATCACGAGCAGGACCGCGGCCGTGGCGATGGTGACCCAGCGGCGTGGCTTCGCGGCAGGCTTGTACTCGTCGGTTTCCTCACGGTCCTGGTCCGCCTTGTGCGTGAGCACGGTTGCGGCGCGGCGCGCGACGGTCCGGCCGGCGATCGTGGGGATGGAACCGGCTTCAGCGGCCGTGGCGGCCGCGCCAACGAGCTCATGCGGACGTGTTGAAAGTTCCTCGCGGAGAACGGCAGCCGAAAGGTGCTCGCCCAGGTGCGGGTCCGTGGTGGTGGAGGGTTCAGCCGGTTGTGGTGTTGGCCCGGGGGCGCTGTTGCCGGCGCTTCCGCCGTCAGTGCTCCCGGCGCCGCCGTCGGCAACGTCTCCGACAGGCTTCGGTTCGGAGCCATCGGCAGCCCCGGGGGCGGCTTCCGGGGGGTTTGTTCCGCCAGTTCCGCCGGTTCCGTCGGTCGTTTCCTGCAGCTGTGCCTCTTCGTCAGGAATTTTGGTGGCGGGCGCCGGGGTGGCCGCCAGGGCTGCCGCGCCGGCAGCAATTGCGCTGCCGGCCTGCGGCTGGACGATTTCGACGGCGGCGGTGCGGACGTCGTCGGGAGTCTGCTCCACGATTTCCAGCATGACCACGGTGACGTTGTCCGGGGCGCCGGCTTCAAGGGTCAGGTCCACGAGCGTTTCGACGCATTCGCGCAGGTCCTTGGTCTCACGGACCGTGCGTTCCACCACGTGTCCCGCAACGTAGTTCAGGCCGTCGGAGCAGAGGAGCCACCGTTCGCCGGGTTCGACGTCAAGGGTGGCCAGATCGAGCTCTGGGCTAGCATCGACGTCGCCCAGGACCCGCATCAGAACGTTCTTGTGCGGATGTGTTTCCGCTTCTTCCGGGCGAAGCCTGCCCTCGTCGATGAGCCTTTGGACGAACGTGTGGTCGACGCTGATCTGCTTGAATTCGCCGTTGCGCAGCCGGTAGGCGCGGGAGTCGCCGATGTGGGCGAAGTGAAGTTTGCCTTCGGCCAAGAGCAGGGCCGTGACAGTGGTGCCCATCCCGGCAAGCTTGGGATTGATGTGGACCAGTTCGGACAGGAGGGAATTGGCGGTCTGGATTTCGTCCGCCAGGACGGTTCCCGCGTCGCCGTCGTAATTCCCGTGGTCCAGGTGGAGCATGTCCAGGACAGTCGCCGCGGAGGCCACGTCACCCCCGGCGTGGCCACCCATGCCGTCGGCCACAACGGCCAGGTGCCGGCCGACGTAGGCGGAGTCATCATTTTTGGCGCGGATGCGTCCCACATCCGAGCGGGCGGCGTAGCGCATGATGAGCGGCCGCATCGGGGTTGGGCCCTTTTCGGCGGGAATCTCCGGGACGGCCACGGCTATGGCCTCAATTCGATGACCGTCTTGCCGATTCTCACGGGGACACCGAGCTCCACCGGGAGGGCGCGGGTGAGCTGCTGATTGTTGAGATACGTGCCGTTGGTCGAGCCAAGGTCCTCGATGAACCAGCGGCTCCCCTGCGGAAACAGCCGGGCGTGCCGGCCTGAGGCGTAGTCATCCTCGAGGACCAGCGTGGCTTCCTGCGCGCGGCCCAACAGGATGGGACTCTCTGCGAGCGGGATGGTGTGGCCTTTGAGCGGACCCTCTGTAACAACCAGCTGCCGGGCCTGCTGTTTCGCGGGCGGCGGAGCGGCTTCCGCCAGTTCAGGATGTTTGCGTACCTGGCGGGCAGTCGGGGCACCCATGGCGGCCTTCCGGCCGATCATCAGGTCCCGGCGCATGGCGGACACGATGCTGAAGATAAGGACCCACAGCAACAGGAGGAATCCGAAGCGCAGGGCCGTAATGGTCAGTTCGCTCACTGGCGGCCACCGGAGTTGGCGGGCAAAAGGCGGAAGATGATTTTGGTCCGTCCCATCGTGATGGTGGAGCCGTCAGTAAGGTCTACGCTGCCTACGACCTTGTGTCCGTTGACGTAGCTGCCGTTGGTGGATCCCAGGTCGACGGCCTCTGTAGTGCCGTTGGTGGTGCGGATTTCAAGGTGGCGGCGGGAAACCCCGGTGTCGTCCACCAGGATGTCGGCCTCCGATGACCGGCCCAGGACGATGGACGCGGCATTCAGGGAGTATCGCTGTCCGTCAATGTCCAGGACCGGCTGGAGCCGTACCGGCTGCCGGCTCGGAGCAGCCGGGACGTTGTTCCGTGGCACGGGCGGAGCAGCAGCGGAACCGGAGGCGTTCTCAGTCTTTGAATCAATCTCGAAATCACCCGCGCGGATTTCTTCGTCGCGGCGGAAGGAAATGCGGACCGAACCGCGGAGCGTGTAGCCCTGGCTCCGGACGTGGTTGATGACCACGTCGCACAGTTCTTCCGCCAGGGGCGTGCCCCACTCCTGTGCCCGCTTGAAGTCGTCGGCGCTGAGGCGGACGTCAAAAACATTGGGGGCAAGTGTGCGTCCGGCGGCGATGGTGATGGCCTTGTGATCCACTTCCCGGCGAAGACGGCTGGCGATTTCCACAGGCTCAACCTGGGCACGCGAACCGGTGGAGAAGACACCGCGGACGGCCTTTTCGATGCCGCGCTCGACTTTGTCCAGCATTCCCATGGCACCTCTCCTCTCCTGACGGCTGCGGGGCAGCACACGTTTCGGAACTCAGTTCACAACATTGCCGGGAGTGCGCCGGGGACGGGCACTCCTACATCTGATACTACTGGGCAGGGCTGTGAATGACCTTAATGCACAACGCCGGGGCGGGCGGAATAGTTCAACCCGGCCCGCGCTGGCGCGGTTCGGACGGCATCATCCGAATGCCCCGGCCCGGGGCGCATTTCTGCCCGGACGGACAGCCGCAGGGCCCGATTGGTGTTTTGCCGTGGTTGTCCGTTATGCTTGATCTCGCTGCTTTTACAGGGCTGGGAGTCCGGAAATCGGGCTTCCTGCCGGGTGGAAGAAGTTGCGCGCGAGTGGCGGAACGGCAGACGCGCTGGCTTCAGGTGCCAGTGTCCGAAAGGGCGTGGGGGTTCAAATCCCCCCTCGCGCACGCAAATGGAAGAATCCCGGTCTTAGGACCGGGGTTCTTCTGCTTTAAGAGGATATATACGCAGTGCCCGTGCCTAGCGGACTGCGGCCGGCTGCCGGGTTTCCGCTGAGGCGGCACCTTCGGGGGCCTCAGCAGCCGGAGGGGCCGACGTCGTCGTCCTTTCCTTGAGGAAGTACACCAGGCCGGCGGCTAGCGTGGAAGCCGCCGCCAGTGCGAACATGCCCGGGACAACGCTTCCGGTCTGTTCCTTGATGAGGCCGAAGCCGAACGGCGCAACGAAGCCGCCCAGATTGCCGAGCGAGTTGATGGTCGCGATGGCCGGCGCGAGCACCAGCGGATGCAGGCCCGACTGCGGGATGGTCCAGAACAGCGGCGACGCACTCTTGAAGCCCATAGCGGCGACGGCGAGGAAAACGAGGGCCAGGACAGGGGAGGCAACGGCCGCCGCGAACGTTCCCACTGCGGCGACGAGCAGGGCCACCACCAGCAGCGGACGCTTGGATTTGGCCCGGTCCTGCCATTTGGCCGCAAAGTACATCGCGAAGACGGCACAGACCCACGGAATGGCGGACAGGAACCCGACGCTCAGGTCCGTGGTGCCGGGAATCTGCTTGACGATGCTCGGAAGCCAGAAGGTGTTGGCGTAGATGGACAGCTGGACTGGGAAGTAGATGCCGCACAGGAGGAGGATCTGCGGGTTGAGCAGCATCTTCCAGCGGTTGACCTTTGTGTCCTTGCCGGTGGTGTGCTCTGCATCCTCGCTGGCGATGGCGCTGATGAGGGCCGTCTTCTCCCTGCCGGTCAGCCATTTTGGCGTCCTCGATCCTGGCGTCCAGGAGGAAGTACACCGTGATGCCGACGGCGACGGAGAGCAGGCCTTCGAAGCCAAAGAGCCACTGCCAGCCGCGGAAACCGAGGGCGCCCTGGAGGCTGAGCAGCATTCCGGCGATGGGTCCGGAGAGGGCAGCGGCAACCGAGGAACCGGCAATGAAGAAGGCGGTGGACTTGCCCCGCTGGCCGGCCGGAACCCACCGCGCGAAATAGAAGATCACGGCGGGGAAGAACCCGGCCTCAGCGGCGCCGAGCAGGAACCGCAGCACGTAGAACATCATTTCGTTCTGCACGAAGGCCATCAGGAAGGAAACGATGCCCCAGCTGATCATGATCCGGGTGAGCCAGACCCTCGCGCCGAACTTCTCCATCATCACGTTGCTGGGCAGTTCAAAGATTGCGTAGGCAATGAAGAACAAGCCTGCACCGAAGCCGTAGGCGGCGGCGCCGATTCCGACATCCGCCTCCAGGTGCTCGCGGGCGTAGCCGATGTTTGATCGGTTCAGCTGGTTGCAGACGAGCATGACCAGCATGATGGGCAGGACGCGCCGGAAGAATTTCTTGGTGGCAGACGCCAGATCCGTGACAGCGCTGTCTACAGATTGCGTGGGGAAAATCCTCTGTATAGATGAATAAAGCTCACGCCGCGTGGGACGGGTGGCCGGCCTTTGCGGTCCCCGCCACAGCTTCCCTGCGCGGGCCGACGTCTGGTTTAACAGCAGTGACCGGGCAGCCGGCTTCGAGGATGACGCGCTGGGCGGTGCTGCCCAGGAACAGCTTCCCCACCGGGGAGCGCCTCCGAACGCCGATCACTATCAGCTCCACATCCTCCTCATAGGAGGCATCGATCATGAAGTCCGCTGCGTCAGTGCCTTCGTTGGGGCGGAGGGAGGCCTGGCTGCGCTGAGCGCGGCACGGCCCTCCTGGCTGGCGACATAGCCCACTGCCACGCTCATGCCTGCACCGCAGTCAGGACCGAACCGGTGGCCACGAACTGCCGCAGATTGGCGAGGGTAAGTTCTGCCATGGCCGCCCTCGTTTCGAGGGTTCCGCTCCCGAGGTGCGGCAGGAGCACCACGTTGTCCAGGGCGAGGAGGTCTTCGGGGACCTTCGGTTCGTCCGCAAAAACATCCAGCCCCGCCCCGGCCAGCCGTCCGGCCAGCAGGGCAGCTACGAGGGCCTCCTCATCCACCACGGATCCGCGGGCGATGTTGATCAGGTAGCCACTGGGCCCGATCGCATTGATGACGTCGGCGTCCACGAGTTTGGCCGAACCGGGCCCGCCGGCGGCGGCGACAATCAGCACGTCGCAACCGGCAGCGAGTTCGCGCGGTGAGGCCTTGTACTCATAGCTGACCCCGTCCACCGGATTCCGGCTGTGGTAACTGATATCGCAGTCGAAGCCTTCCAGCCTCCGGGCGATGACCCGCCCGATTCGGCCGAGACCGAGGATGCCCACCCTCTTGCCGCTGGCTTTGGTGGCCAGGGGGAAGTTGCCTTCGCTGAGCCAGTCACCGCGGCGGACGAAGCGGTCCGCGGCGCTCACCTGGCGCAGGACGTCCAGGTACAGGGCGATGGCAGTGTCCGCCACGCAGTCGTTGAGGACATCGGGGGTGTTGCTGACGGTGATGCCGCGCTGGGCTGCCTGGGCAACGTCCGTCGTGTCATACCCGACGCCGAAGTTGATGACCGCGCGAAGGTTGGGCAGGGCGCGCATCAGGTCCGGGCCGACGCCGAACTTTCCGGAGGTCACGGCAACCTCGAAGGACCCGCCGTGGTGCTGCAGGAATTCTTCCCGCTCCGGGGTGGAGTCGGGGAGCCGCACGGCGTCGTACCCGCTCCTGATGGATTGTTGGACGGTTGGCATGAGTGGCCCTACCTGCAGGACAGCGATGTTCTTCATATCTGCACCCTAGGTTTCCGATCCATACGCGTCCAACATGTAAATGGCATGGATCGATGCCCGAAGTGAATCGGTGGTGCTACTCCGGCGGAACCGCGCGGATTTCGGGGATAAGTGGTGCCTGTCACAGGTGCCCGGCGCCTCGAGGGGTCCCCGCCGGGCCTACCGGGCAGCCGGCAAAAACCTTGTGGAGCCTTTGGCCCTCAACTAGCTTGAGTCCAGCGCGGCCCGAAACACCTGATCTTGTTGCCCGGTTCCACTGGTGCAAGAGGCCCCCCTGCCGCAAACACCCAATTCGGAGGAATCCAATGACGTCTTCTTCAAAGCCCCCATTTCCCGCCTTGCTCAAATGGCCGGCCCTGGCATCCGTCGCGATGCTTGGTCTTAGCGGCTGCTCAGTGGCCAATTCCGACGACGGCGCCGCCTCCTCGAATACGGTGCGCGTGGTGCTCGGCCAGGAACCGCCCACCCTGGAAGCCTGTGAGTCGAACCTGACCTCCACCGGTGTTGTGGTGCGCTCGAACGTCACCGAACCGCTGATTGAACGCAACCCCCAGAGTGGCGAACTCGAGCCCAAGCTCGCCACTGAATGGAAAGCCACCACGGATACCGAGTGGACCCTGAAGCTGCGGGAAGGCGTGACCTTCCAGGACGGCACGCCCTTCAACGCCGAAGCCGCCGCCTTCACCATCGAAAGAGCCGTCAACTCCAAGCTCGGCTGCAACGTGGAGGGCTACGTCTTCGGCGACGCGGACCTCGCCGTAAAGGCCGTGGATGCCACCACCCTGACCGTCACCACCCCCGAACCCGATCCCATCCTGCCGCTGCGCCTTTCGTTCCTCGAAGTGGTTCCGACGTCCACGAGCGCCACGGAGAAAGTCCGTGAGCCGATCGGCACCGGTCCGTACAAGATTGAGAAGTGGGACGCCGGCCAGAAGATCACGCTGTCCAGCTGGGACGGTTACTGGGGGGACAAACCCGCCTACGCCAAGGCCGAGTACCAGTGGCGTTCCGAGAGTTCGGTGCGCGCTGCCATGATCACCAGCGGCGAAGCTGACGTTGCCATGGGGCTCAGCCCGGACGACAACATCGGAGACCTTGGCGTCGACTACCCCAACAACGAGACGGTGGCCCTGCGGCTCGACGCGAACGAGGCCCCGCTCAATGACATCCGCGTACGCCAGGCAATCAATTACGCGCTCGACAAAGAGGGAATCGTCAACTCGCTCTACCAGGGCAAGCACCAGGTAGCCGCCCAGCTGGTTCCCGAAGGCATCGTGGGGCACAACGCGGAACTGAAGGGCTGGCCGTTCGACCTGGACAAGGCGAAGTCCCTCGTAGCCGAGGCAAAGGCCGCCGGCGTTGATACATCCGCGCAGATCTCACTCGTGGTCCGCAGCGCACAGTTTCCCAAGATCACCGAACTGGCTCAGGTCCTCCAGGAGCAGCTGAGCCAGGCCGGCCTGAACGTGAAGCTGAAGATGCTGGAAACCAGCCAGCACCTGACGTACCAGGTCCGCCCGTTCGCGGACGACGAAGGCGCAGTTGCCCTGATGACCCAGCACGGCAACCAGGCCGGTGATGCGGCCTTCACGGTTGACCAGTACATGCTGTCCACCGGAGCGCAGAGCTACTTCGGCACGCCTGAGTTCGACGCCATGATCAAGAAGGCGGACGCGGCCTCCGGCGACGAGCGGAAGAAGGACTTCGAGGAGGTCTTCGCCTACCAGAACGACAAGGTTGTCCAGTTTGCCCACGTCTCGCACCAGACCGGCATCATCGGCAAGGCCAAGTCCGTGAATTACACGCCCAATTCGTCCAGTGGCGACGAGCTGCGTGTTTCGGAAATGACCCCGGCAAACTAGCGCGGACCTCCGGGAAAGAAGGACAGCCATGCTGATCTACTTGAGAAAGCGGATTGTCTCCAGCGCTTTGCCGCTGGTGGTGGTGATCGTTGGGGTGTTCGCCCTGGCCAGGATGACGGGAAACCCCGCCAGCCTGTACCTGCCGCTGAATGCCACCCAACAGATGCGCGACGACTTCACCGCGCGGAACGGACTGGACCAGCCGCTGCTGGTGCAGATGGCCGACTATTTCGGCGGAGTGCTCCGGCTCGATTTCGGGCAGTCGCTGCGCACGGGGCAGGATGCCGCGGCCATGGCGCTGCGTGCCTTCCCGGCCACCCTGCAGCTGGCCGCCACCACCATGGTGCTGGCGGTGCTGCTGGCCCTGGTGGTCGGTTGCTGGGCTGCGCTGAAGCCCAACGGCATTGCGGACCGCATCTCAAGTTTCGTCTCGATGGCTGCCGCTTCGATTCCGGATTTCTGGCTGGCAATCGTGGGCATCTGGGTCTTCGCCATCACCCTGGGCTGGCTCCCGACATCAGGTGTGTCGGGAGCCGGCGCCTGGGTGCTGCCCATCGCCACGTTGCTCCTGCGGCCGTTCGGCGTGCTGGTCCAGATCGTCCGCGGATCCATGGTCTCCGCCCTCTCGGAGCCCTACATCAAACTGGCCCGCAGCCGCGGAGCAGGCGAACTCCGGGTGGTCACCCACCACGCGCTCCGCAACGCGGCCGCCCCTGCGCTGACGGTGGCCGGCGACCTGACCGTGGGCCTCGTCAATGGTGCCGTGGTGGTGGAGACCATCTTCGGCTGGCCGGGGATCGGAAAGCTCATGATCGATTCGATCCTGCAGCGGGACTTCGCCGTCCTGCAGGCAGCCGTCCTGCTCACCGCCGTCGCGATCTTTGCCCTGAACATCCTCATCGACATGGGGTACGCGCTGCTGGACGCGCGCGTCCGTCCCGTCACGGTTAAGGCTTAGGAGTAGCCATGAAGAGTTCACTGACTGAGGGTGTGGCGCCGGAGCAGCTGCCGGTGGCCCACGAACACCAGAACGAAAAGAATGAAGGAAAACAGGATGGAAAGCTGAGCCTCTTCCGTCTCCTGCTCAAGGACCGCTTTGCTACCGTCTCTGCGCTGATCCTGGTGTTCGTCGGCCTGACTGCCCTTGTCGGCCCTGCGCTGATGGGCGATTTGGCCACCAAACAGAACCTGCTGTTCGCCAACAAAGCACCATTCACGCTGGCGCACGGCTGGGAATACTTCCTGGGGAGTGATTCGCTGGGCCGCAGCATGCTGGCCCGACTGGTCGTGGCGAGCCGGACCACCCTGTCCGTCGCTTTGCCTGCGGTGGCCGTGGCCCTGTTCGTTGGCTCCCTGTGGGGCGTGTGGGCAGGCTATCACCGGGGCTGGCGGGAGAACGTGTCCATGCGCATCGCCGACGTGATCATGAGTTTCCCGTCCCTGCTGCTCGCCGTCGTCGTGCTTTATGTCTTTAGCCCCAGCGCAGCAAACATCGTGCTGATCCTGGCCCTGACCCGCATCCCTATCTACCTGCGCACCGCACGCGCCGAGTCGGCGGAGCTCCAGAGCCGGACATTTGTTGACGCGGCGCGCACGTTCGGCGCCAAGCCCAATGCGATCATCGTCCGGCACGTCATCCCGGTGGTGCTGCCGACGCTCCTGACGCTGGCCACGCTCGAGTTCTGCTACGTGATGCTCGCCGAGTCGTCACTGAGCTTCCTGGGCATTGGCATCCAGCCTCCGGACGTCAGCTGGGGCCTGATGGTCTCCCAGGGCCGGCAGTACCTGCAGACCGCGTGGTGGCTGTCGATCTTCCCCGGCGTTGCCATCGTGGTCACCACCATCGCCGCCAACGTCCTCGCCGCCTGGCTGCGGATCGTCACCGATCCCGCCCAGCGCTGGCGCCTCGCACTTCCCCGCAAGCGGCTGATCGCCCGCATCCCAGCCCAGGAGGCAAAGCCGTGAAATCAGCTACCGACCAAGCGCCCGCCAAACGCTCGCGTGCCGCAGCAACAGCCGCAACCGCAGGCACAGCCGCAGCAACAGGGCAGGCGAAGGCACACGAGGTCGTACTGCAGGTCCGCGACCTCGCGGTGGATATCCGCACACCCCGCGGCACAGTCCGCGCCGTCAACAGCGTGGCTTTCGAGGCCCGGGCCGGAGAGACACTGGCGCTGCTCGGGGAATCAGGCTGCGGAAAATCCATGACGGCCAAGGCACTTGCCGGGATCATGGATCCCGTCTGCGACCTGGCCGATGGTGAGATCCTCCTCAACGGCACCGACCTCGCCGCACTCAGCGCCAAGGAACGGCTCAAATTTGCCGGGCCCGAGCTGGGCATCGTCTTCCAGGACGCCCTGACTGCGCTGAACCCCGTCTATACCGTGGGCACGCAACTGGGTGAGGCCTTCCGTATCCACCGCGGCCTCAACGCCAAGCAAGCACGGGTTGAGGCGATTGACCTGATGAAGCGCGTGGGAATCCCCGAGCCGGAATCTAGGATCAATTCCTACCCCCACCAGTTCTCCGGCGGCATGCGCCAGCGCATCCTCATCGCCATGGCCGTGGCCCTCAACCCGCGCCTGCTGATCGCCGATGAACCCACCACCGCCCTGGACGTCACAGTCCAGGCGCAGATCATGCAACTTCTGCGGAAGCTCCGGGAGGAGGGCCAGATGGCCGTCATCCTCATTACCCACGACCTTGCGGTGGTGGCCGAGGAAGCCGACTCCGTGGCCGTGATGTACGCCGGCAACGTGGTGGAGAGCGGACCGGTCTCCGAGGTTTTCGCCGACCCGCGCCACCCCTATACCAAAGGGCTGCTGGAATCGGTGCCCGTCCACCTGGAGCGCGGCGCCCGGCTGAAGTCAATTGCCGGCAGTCCGCCGGAGCTCCACGACATTCCCGCCGGCTGCGTCTACCAATCCCGCTGTCCGCTGGTGCAGGACATCTGCCGGGCAGAGCGGCCCGTGCTCCGTCCGGTCACCCCGGTCACAGGCACACCCGTGAACGTCCCTTCCGGCACGGAGCCGCGGCCCGCGCGCACCGCCGCCTGCCACTTCAGCGAGGAGATCAACAATGTCTGAGCCGCTTCTGAAAATTGACGGCCTGACCAAAACGTTCCATGTGGCCAAGAGCGCCAGCGGCAACACCCGGCTCAAGGCCCTGGACGGAATCAGCCTGACAGTGGGCCGGGGGGAGACGCTCGGGCTGGTGGGCGAGTCCGGCTGCGGCAAGTCCACGCTGGCGCGGACCCTGATGATGCTGGAAACACCGGATGAGGGGACCGTGAGCTTTGAGGGAACCAACCCGTTCGGGCTTCGCGGCAAGGAACTGCTGAGCTGGCGGCGGCGCGTGCAGATGGTCTTTCAGGACCCCTTCGCCTCCCTGAACGCCCGGATGAACGCCGGCGACATCATCGCCGAGCCCTGGGCCACCCACCGTGGCCTCTACCCGACGTCCAGGGAACGCGAAGCGAGGGTCCGCGAGCTGCTCCACATGGTGGGGCTGCGCCCCTCCGATGCACGCAAGTCGCCGCAGGAATTCTCCGGCGGTCAGCGCCAGCGCATTGGCATCGCCCGTGCCCTGGCTCTGAATCCGGACGTCGTCATCCTCGATGAGCCGGTCTCGGCCCTGGACCTTTCCGTCCAGGCGCAGGTCCTGAACCTGCTCAACGAGCTCCAGCAGGAGCTCGGGGTGTCCTACATTTTCATCTCGCACGACCTGACCGTGGTCCGCCATGTGGCAGACAGGGTGGCCGTGATGTACCTCGGCCGGATCATCGAGACAGGTGCCACCGAGGAAGTCTTTGACCATCCCCGGCACCCGTACACTGCGGCCCTGATGTCGGCGTCCCCGAAGTTGGACGTCACCGGAACCAAGCGGGACAGGATTGTCCTCCAGGGAGAGCTGCCCTCTCCGCTGGATCCGCCGTCGGGCTGCCGTTTCCGGACGCGGTGCTGGAAAGCCCAGGACATCTGCGCTGACCTGTCGCCGGAACCGCAGGTCCTGGCGGCCCCTGACGGCACGAAGCATGTTGCAGAGTGCCATTTTCCGCTCGATTCCATCAAGGGCCTGACCGGCGCCACTGCCAGTGCCACTGCCGCCGCCCAGTGACGGGCCCCGAGTGACTGGTGCGGAGTATGCCGTCATCGCCGGGGTGATCTTCCTGGCCGCGTGCCTGCAGGCGTCCAGCGGCTTCGGCATGGGAATGCTCGCAGCGCCGGTGATCGCGATGGTGGATCCGGCGCTGCTTCCGGCCACGCTGATCCTCCTCGCCTTTCTGGTCACCGTGATGGTGACCGTGCGGGAGCGTCAAAGCCTGGATCTGCGGGGCACGGGCTGGGCTTTGGTGGGCCGGATTCCCGGGAGCTTCCTTGGTGCGTGGCTGGTGACGGCGCTGTCCAGGGAAGGCCTCGCCTGGGTAGTGGTGGCCGTGGTGCTGACCGGCCTGGTGCTGGCGGGCCGCGGCTGGGCGCCCCGCCCCGTCCGCGCCAACCTGATAGCTGCCGGCGCGGCCTCCGGCATCATGGGTACGGCCACGTCCATTGGCGGCCCGCCCATGGCCCTGGTCTGGCAAGGACACCACGGTCCCAAGCTGCGCGGCACCATGAGCGCGTTCTTTATGGTGGGATCGTCGATTTCGATGGTGATGCTGTGGATGACCGGCGCGGTCACCTCGGAGATGCTTTCCCTGGCGCTGTGGATGGTTCCTGTGGCCGTTGCCGGCTACGCGGCATCCCGGTTCGTTAATCGCTTCCTCAACGCCGCACGCCTGAAGGCACTGGCCTTGGGGGCGTCGGCGTTGGGAAGCGCCATGCTGATCGTGCAGTTGGTCCTGGCGGCTACGTAGCCTTAACGGGCCGTGGCACCAGGTTCACGAACTCCCCGCCGCGCGCCAGCAGCCCGATGTTGTTGGCAATGTCCGCCGCCCGGCGGTCGAAGGTGATGCGTGCATGACCGGAATGGTGCGGGGTCAGAACGGTGTTCTGCAGGGACGCGAAGGGCAGTTCCGCGGGCGGAACCACGCCATCCGCGGGCGACCCCCACCAGACGTCGAGGCCTGCTCCGGCGATGCGCCGTTCCTTCAGGGCTGCGTACAGCGCGGCCTGGTCAACCACGGGTCCGCGTGCCACGTTAATAAGGAACGCCGAGGGTTTCATGGAAGCCAGTTCCGCGGCCCCGATCATCCCCTCTGTGTCGGAATCCAGCGGCACGGTCACCACTACGACGTCGGACGCGGCCAGGAGCCCGTGGAGCTCGTGGTTTCCGCCCACCCAGTCGAGGCGGACTCCCTGCGGCAGAACGGCCGAAGGATTGCGCCGCACGGCACGGACCTTCATGCCCAGCATTCCGGCGACGCGGGCGACTTCAGCGCCGATGGAACCCAGGCCCACCAGCCCCAGCGTCAGGTCGGCGAGGACGGGATGGAACGGCACGTCGTCGGCCGTTGCGATGGTCCGCCACCGCCCCTGGCGGATGTCCCGGTCGGCGGCAGCAACATTGCGGGAAAGCATCAGGGTGATCATCAGGACGTGCTCTGCGATGGGCCGTGCGTGGTGGAAGGTGTTGGCCACCCGAGCTGACGGCACCAGGTGCGGGAAGGAAATCTTGTCGTAGCCTGCACCCGTGACGTGGACCAGCCGCACGCGGCCGGCAGCCTCCGCTTCCGCGGGGCCGAGGGAGGAGCAAACCACGACGTCGGCGCCCGCCAGGGCGCTAAGCCGACGTTCAGGAGTCCAAGCCGCAGCCATGTCCCACTGGTGAGTGCCGCCGTCGGCCCGCAGCGTCTCCTCAAAGCGGCTGATGATGGGGTCCGTGACCACGATCTTCAGTGATTCCAGGCGGCCCGGAGTCTGTTCCCCGGCGTTTACCACCGGGGGCTCTGAAGCTCGTAGGAGGGGTGGAGCCGGTGCATGTAGCCGGTGTCATCCCGGCTCCTGAGTCCGCAGTCCAAGTACTGGCGGTGCAGGCGTTCCAAGGCGTCACGGTCCACCTCGACCCCTAGGCCCGGGCCAGTGGGGACCTTGACGGCACCGTCAACGAATGTGAACATGCCCCCGGCAATGACGTCCTCCGACGGATCCTTCCACGGCCAGTGCGTGTCGCATGCGTAATCGAGGTTGGGGGTGGCTGCCGCCAAATGGACCATGGCGGCGAGGCTGATGCCCAGGTGGGAGTTCGAGTGCATAGACAGCCCCAGGCCGAACGTCTCGGTGATGCCGGCCAGGAATTGGGTGCGGCGGAGGCCGCCCCAGAAGTGGTGGTCCGAGAGGATGACGTCCACTGCGCCGGCAGCCACGGCAGGCGCCACGTCCGCGAAGCTGACCACGCACATGTTCGTGGCCAGTGGCATGCCCACTTCACGGCGCACGGCCGCCATGCCCTCAATGCCGGGCGTGGGGTCCTCGAGGTACTCCAGAACGCCGTCCAGTTCCTTGCCCACGCGGATGGAGGTCTCCACCGTCCAGGCGCCGTTGGGGTCGATGCGGAGGGGCAGGTCGGGGAACTCCGCACGGAGGGCCTGGATGGCCGCGATCTCTTCTTCCGGCGCGAAGACGCCGGCCTTCAGTTTGAGTGCACTGAAACCGGAACGGTCCACCATGGACCGGGCCTGCTTCACAATCCCGGCAGGATCCAGGGCCGCACCCCAGGCGTCGTCTTCCTGGCCGGGGTGGGCCGCCCACTTGTAGAACAGGTATCCGCTGAACTGCACAGAGTCGCGGACGGCGCCGCCGAGGAGGTCGCTGACCGGCCGGCCGAGGAGCTTGCCTTGGATATCGAGGGCTGCGACATCGAAGGCGGACAGCACGCGGTCAACTGTGCTCGAACCGGTGACCATGCCGCTCATGCCGTGGCCGCCCTGGATCTTGTCCTGCTCCAGTGCCTGGGCGATGCGGCTGCGCAGCCCGTTGATATCGAAAACGTCCGTCCCATGGAGGGCCGCAGCTGCGAGCTGCAGCCGGGCAATGTGGCCTGCATCGCCGTAGGTTTCCCCGAAGCCTGATGCGCCGGCGTCCGTCCGGACCTCCACGATGGCTCGCAGCGCGAACGGTTCGTGGACGCCCACGGTGTTCAGGAGCGGCGGGTCCTTGAAGGCCACCGGCGTGATGGAGACGCCCGTAATCCTGGCCTGGTTGATGTGCTGGGCGGGATCGTATGCCTGGTCCACTGCGCTGTGCTCCTTGGTTGGCTCGGGGTTGATTTACCTGCTCCGTTCACCGACCATAAGGGGAGTCATCGATCCAAGTCCAAGCTAATTTGTGCACTCAACAATTCAGTAAAGGTATGAATGTTTTCCCTACCCCAGTTAGAAGCGTTCGTGGCCGTCGCTGAAGAGCTCCACTTTGGCGCCGCGGCTGAGCGGCTCAACATGACGCAGCCGCCGCTGAGCCGCCAGATCCAAATGCTCGAAAAGAAGCTGGGAACCCAGCTCTTCGGCCGCACCAGCCGGAAAGTGGAGCTGACCGCCGCGGGCGCCACCCTGCTTCCGCGGGCGAGGCAGATCCTGGATATGTGTATCAAGACGGACCTGGATGTCCGTCGGGTGTCCTCCGGCGAGGCAGGCGCCATCACGGTGGGGTACACGGCAATAGCGGGGCAGAGTGCACTGCCGCTGATGCTCCGGCGTGCCGCGGAGGGGATGCCCGGAGTGTCCTTTGTGCTCCGGGAACTGGTCTCAACGGACCAGATGGACGGGCTGGTGAAGGGCAGTGTGGATATCGGCCTGCTGCGGCCCATCGTCGCCCGGCCGGGCGTAGTGTCCCGGCCGCTCATGCAGGACCGCCTGGTGGTGGCGCTGCCTGAGGGGAGTTCACTGCTGGGCAACATGGCGGCGCCGAAGGGGGAGCCGCTGCCCCTTGGGTCCCTGGACAGGCTGCCGTTGCTGATGTATTCCACCAAGGAGGCCCGGTACTTCCACGACCTGGTGCTCCGGCTGTTTGCCAGCGCCGGCGCCCACGCCAACATCACCCAGTACGCCAGTCAGGTTCCGGCTCTCCTGGCCTTCGTGCAAGCCGGCCTGGGGGTGACGCTTGTTCCCGCTTCGGCCATGGCTTTCGCCCCGGCCGGAGTGGAATTCCACGAGATCGACGGACGGCACGGCATCCAGGAGCTGAACCGGGTGGACCTGGAGCTGGCGTGGAACGAAGAAACAGCCAACCCCGCTGTCCTGCGGCTTCTTAGGCTAATCGAGACGTTCTGACCGGCCCGCTGACCATCACGCCTGACCGGACCGGCCCTCCTGACGTCCGGCCCGGAGGCGCCGCCTCGAGTTTGCCAGGTGGCTGCGCATGGCAGCCGACGACGACGGTTCGTCGCCTTCAGCGATGGCCGCGTAGATGGATTCGTGCTCGTGGACCACTTGTTCGAAGTGGTCGCGGGCGTAGTGTTCGTCGCCGGTCATTAGCCGGGTGCGGGGCATGGCGATCATGGTCTGCCCCAGTGATGCCAGGCAGTCGGAGTAGAACGGATTTCCCGACGCCGCGGCGATGGCCTTGTGGAATTCGTAGTCGGATTTCATTGCATGGGCGGGGTGGTCGCCACTGGCAGTGAATTCCTCGAGCGCATTCAAAACGGCCTTCAGCTGCCGGTCCGTCCGGTTGCGGGCCGCCAGCGCGGCGGCCTCCGCCTCGACGCCCATCCGGAACTCGAGCAGGTGGAGCCGGTCCTCGAGGCTGGCCACCGGACGGCCTCCGGGAGCCAGCGGGTCGCCGTGCGGGGGCGGGGTCAGCGCGAAGCTGCCCCGCCCGCGTTCGGTTTCGACGAGCCCTTCGGCCTGCAACCGGGTGAGGGCTGCCCGGACCACGGTGCGGCTGACGCCAAACTCGCCGATCAGCGTGTTTTCGCTCGGAAGCTTGTCGCCGGGCTGGATGACGCCGTCAACGATGCGCGTGCGAAGGTCGGCGGCGAGGTCCGCGGTCAGGTTCCGGCTCATGCGTTCAAGGTTACGCGCCGAACTCCACGGACTCGGTGGTCCAGGCGCGGGCCTGGTCACTGAGGGTCACGCCAAGGCCCGGGCGGTCTGGAACCAGCATGCGTCCGTTCTTGGTTTCGAGGCGCTCGTTGAACAGCGGGTCCAGCCAGTCGAAGTGTTCCACCCACGGCTCGCGCGGGTAGGCGGCGGCCAGGTGCAGGTGGATTTCCATGGCGAAGTGCGGGGCCAGGCCAAGTCCCCGCTCGTCCGCCAGTGCGGCCAGGCGCAGGAACTGGGTGATGCCGCCGACGCGGGGAGCGTCGGGCTGGATGATGTCGCAGCCGTTGGCGTTGATGAGGCCCTTGTGCTCGGCCACGGATGCCAGCATCTCGCCGGTGGCGATGGGCGTGTCCAGGACGTTGGCCAGGTGGGCGTGGCCCTCGAAGTCGTAGGCGTCCAGCGGCTCTTCGATCCAGATGAGGTTGAATTCCTCCAACTGCCGGCCCATCCGCAGTGCGGTGGCGCGGTCCCATTGCTGGTTGGCATCCACCATGAGCGGCACGTCCCAGCCGATGTGTTCGCGGATTCCGGCGACGCGGCGCAGGTCCTCTTTGCTGTCCGGGAGGCCGACCTTGATCTTGATGCCGCCGATTCCCTCCTCGATGGACTGGGTGGCGCGCGCCTTGACCTCGTCCAATGAGGCGTTGAGGAAACCGCCGGACGTGTTGTAGGTCTGGACGGAGTCGCGGTAGGAGCCCAGGAGCTTGGCCAGCGGCAGGCCGGCGCGCTTGGCCTTGAGGTCATAGAGGGCGATGTCAATGGCGGCCAGTGCCTGGGTGGCTACGCCCGAGCGGCCCACGGAAGCGCCGGCCCAGAGGAGTTTGGTGTAGATCTTGCCGATGTCGTTGGGGTCCTCGCCGATGATGCCCTCGGCCACCTCCTTGGCATGCGCGTACTGGGCGGGTCCGCCTGCGCGCTTGGAGTAGCTGAAGCCGATGCCGCTGTGTCCCTGCTCGGTGGTGATTTCCGCGAAGAGGAAGGCCACCTCCGTCATGGGCTTCTGGCGGCCGGTGAACACCTTGGCATCGCTGATCGGCACGGCCAGGGGAAGTCTCGCAGTGGAAAGTTTTACGTGGCGGATGAGGTCTACGGTGCTCATGGGTGCTCCTCGGGATCGGAAGTGGGCAACGTCGCCCGCACTCCTTATGCTACAAGTAGCCAACTTGTATTACAAGTGACGAGGTGAATTTGGTCTTTCGCAAGCCGACTCACACGAGCCTGCTTACCAATTCGACCGTGAGGCCGCTGGTCAGCATCTGAAGTAGCTGTTTCGTTGTGGTTTTTGGCGTGGGTCGATGTGGGGTGGCGGGATGAACCAGGGCACGCCGGCCCGGTTTTGGATGGTCCACTGTTCCTTGTGGATCAGGTGGTGGTGATGGCTGCATAGCAGGGTGCCGTTGTCGGTGCTCGTGGCTCCGCCGTGTGACCAGTAACTGATGTGGTGGGCTTCGCACCACGGTGCTGGGATGGTGCAGCCGGGGAACGCGCAGCCTTGGTCGCGGGCGGTGATGGCTTTGCGGATGTGCGGCGGGAAGACCCGGGTGGTGCGGCCAATATCCAGGACGCGTCCCTGGCTGCCGAGCAGGACGGGGATGATGTCGGCGTCGCAGGCGATTTTGCGCACGCTGGCGGCGGTGACCGGGCCGGTGAACGTGAACGACCCCGTGCCCGTGCGGTAGCGCGGTCCTTGGGCGGTGGCGTGTTCGAGGCGGTCCAGGAGATCGCGGTAGTCGATCGTGACCATGGCCTGCGGACGGAGGCCTCCCGCTGCAGGGAGTGTTCCGCTGGCCAGAGCCGCTTTACAGCCACTGACTAGGCCGTCGAGGAGCCGCTGCGGCCGGGTTCGCCAGTCCAAATCCGGATCGGCCGTTCCGGTGTCGCCGGAATTCGTCTCCAGGATGGCCTCGTCGTCGTGTGCTGTGTCCTGACCGTCCGCGGGGCAGTTTCCGTCGCCGTCAGCAGCTTCAGCAGTACCCGCGCGGGCCCTAGGGTTGGTGGCGGTGTTCATGACGGTGAGGAGGTGTTCGTATTGGTCGGGAGTGGCGAAGATTTCCAGATGGTGCAGTCCGCGGCGGGGTTGGCGGAGGAACGCGCCCTGCCGGTGCCGTAGTTCAGCTTCGGACGGTTCGGTGCCTTCCTGGTCGACCGCGTCGACCCAGTGCCGCGCCATCCGGGACAGGAAATCGGCGTCCCTCTCCTCCGCGGCGGAGGTCAGCGAGTGCTCCATCTGCGCGGTGGTTTCCGGAGTGGCATGGTGCCGGACCCGGTCCAGGGCCGCGGTGATGATGGTCGCTGGCCGGGATCCGATGGTCCCTGCGGCGAGGGCGGCGCCGAGTTCGGGACGTTCCGGGTGCTCCGTGTGGCCCGTGAACCCCACCCGGGGCAGGACTGCTTCGGCGAGGGCGATACGGCGCCGGGCTTCGCCGGCGCTGATCCGCAGCCGGGCCCGGAGGAACTCGACAGCGTTCCGGGACCCGTCATCGGCCGGATCCGGCTCTCGCGACTCGGACGCTGAGGGGTCCGCTGTTTCGGGGTCCGCGGCAGCCTCTGTGCCCGAGCTGTTAGCCCATCCCGTGGTCCAGGCCGCCACGGCGCCCGAGCCGCCGGAGCCGGAGCGCGCAGCCACTGCGGCCTGACGCCGGCTCCGGTCCACGGCCCCGGCTGCGACCACCTGCAGGTACTCCGCGACACGGGAGAATTCCTCGATATCAGCGGCGAAGTCAGCAGCTTCACGGAAATTGAATAGCGCAGCTTCAGCAACCGCCGTCGAACTCGCACGCTTGAGCAGCTCAAGGCTCCAGGCCAAATCACCGGAACCACCGCCGTCGGACACGTCCGCGGGCACGCTGCACAGGATGGGCACGGGAGGCCGTTGACCGGCAGCGGCAGCATCAGCGGGCAGTCCGCCCCACCGCAATGCCCCTTCTGCTACCGATTCCCCCAAGGCTTCCATGGGATAACTCTGCCAGGGGGCACCGACATTATTAGCTTGACCGGCACTGCGGCCGCGAACCACCCTCGCCCGCAGCACGGTGACTAGTGAACCAGCCAGGCCACAACGAACAGCGCGCCGACGCTCAGCAACGTGGTGCAGAGGATTACGTCGCGCGCAACGGTCATGCCGCGGCCGTAAGGGGACGCGAAGAGGAACACGTTCTGGGCCGTGGGCAGGGCAGCCATGATGACGCTGGCCAACAGGTGCTGCCCTTCCAGCCCGAAGACGAAGCGGCCCAGGACCCACACAACGAGCGGCATTCCGGCGATCTTCAGGAACGTGGCCACGAGCGTCTCAGTGCGGCCGTCGCCCTTCTGCAGCGGGGCCCGGCCGGCGAGTGACAACCCGAAGGCCAGCAGCACCATCGGCACGGCTCCGCCGGCCAGCATGTCGATGGGCTTCTGCAGCAGTTCGGGCGCGGTCCACCCTGTCAGGGCCACGACCGCACCCAGTCCGGAGGCGATGATCATCGGGTTGGCGAAGGGCGTGACCAGCAGCTTCTTCCAGGAGATTTTGGACCCCGAGGCCACCCCCAGCACCGTGAGGTAGAACGGAGCCATCACCAGGATCTGCACCAGGAGCACCGGGGCAACGTGCTGTGCCGTACCCACGGCGTAGAGCGAGACCGGGATGCCGATGTTGTTGGCGTTGGCATAACTGCTGGCCATGGCGCCCACGGCGGTTTCGGCTGCGGGCCGGCGGAAGAACAGGAAGCTCGCGAGGCAGTACAGGAGCCCGACTATCGCTGCTGAGAGCAGCGCCAGCGGGGCGTCCGTTCCGAGCGCGGCTCGGATGTCGCTGCCGGCAACGACCGTGAACAGCAGCGCCGGGTTGGTGACGTAATAGGCGGTGCGGGTCAGGGCGCCCTGGATCTCCGGCCCCAGGATCCGAAGCCGTGCGGCGACATAGCCCACGGCAATGACGGCGGAGACGATCAGTATTCCGGAGACAACGCCGCCCAAAATGCGCCCTTCTATTTAAGTCTGCTTTTCCGCACGGCCGTCTCCCCGTTGCGGAAGGAGGGCCGGCCGTGCGGAAGTCGGGTTCTAGCGCACCAGGCAGGGCCGCTTCGGGTCGAAGGACCAGCCGTCGATGTAGTACTGCATGCCGATGCTGTCGTCGCGGGCATCCAGGCCGTGTTCCAGGTACAGCTGGTGCGCTTTGTCCAGGGCCTCGCGGTCCAGTTCGATGCCGAGCCCGGGAGCGGCCGGAACCTCGATCGCACCGTCCTTGATCGGCAGCGGCTCCTTGGTGAGCCCCTGCCCGTCCTGCCAGATCCAGTGCGTATCCAGCGCCGTGATCTCGCCCGGCGCTGCTGCCCCGGTGTGCGTGAACATGGCCAGCGAAATATCGAAGTGGTTGTTCGAGTGCGAGCCCCAGGTGAGCCCGAATTCGTGGCACAGCTGCGCCACCCGGACGGAACCGTGCATGGTCCAGAAATGGGGGTCCGCCAGGGGAATGTCCACCGCGTTGCTGCGGATGGCGTGGGACATTTCGCGCCAATCCGTGGCGATCATGTTGGTGGCCGTCTTGAGCCCGGTGGCGCGGCGGAATTCCGCCATGACTTCCCGTCCCGAGAAACGTCCCTCGGCGCCGCAGGGGTCCTCGGCGTAGGCCACCACGCCCTGCATCCGCTTGCCGAGCCGGATGGCCTCCTCCAGGAGCCAGCCGCCGTTCGGGTCGAGGGTAACCCGGGCGTTGGGGAAGCGCTTGGCCAGTGCGGTGACCACATCCACTTCATCGTCGCCGGACAGCACGCCGCCCTTGAGCTTGAAGTCACTGAACCCGTAACGCTCCTGCGCGGCTTCCGCCAACGCAACCACCGCTGCGGGTGTCATCGCCTCCTGCCGGCGCAGCCTCTCCCAGCGGTCCGCCGGGGCATCCTCCACGAGGTACGGCAGATCCGTCCGCCGGCGGTCACCGATGAAGAAGAGGTAACAGAGCATGGGGACAGAAGTGCGCTGCTGCCCGTCGCCGAGCAGTTCCGCGACGGGGACGCCCAGGAACTGGCCGTGAAGGTCCAGCAGGGCCGATTCGACGGCGGTGACGGCGTGGACGGTGGTGCGGAGGTCGAAGGTCTGCAGCCCGCGGCCGCCGGCGTCGCGGTCGGCGAACTCCGCCGCGAGCTCGCGCAGCAGGGAACGGTAGCGGGCGACCGGCTTGCCGGAGATGAAGGCTCCGGCCTCCTCGATCGTGGTGCGGATCTTCTCGCCGCCGGGGACTTCGCCGAGGCCGGAGCGCCCGTCCGAATCGGTAATGATCACCACGTTGCGGGTGAAAAACGGTCCGTGCGCGCCGCTGAGGTTCATGAGCATGCTGTCGTACCCTGCGACGGGAACTACCTCAATCTTGGCGATCGTAGGCTGCGTGCTCATGCGTTGACCTCGTCCTTTGCGTCGGCGGCGGCTTCGACCGTTCCGTCGATCCGGCGGTTCAGGTGCCAGGGGTTGGCATCCTGCAGCGATGCCGGAAGCAGTTCCTGGGGCAGGTTCTGGTATGCAACCGGCCGCAGGAAGCGGTTGATTG
>NZ_JAGGPO010000003.1:0-29009 GCF_018613775.1 Arthrobacter sp. ISL-69 | reverse complement strand
GACACCCGCCCCACCTGCCAGGATCAGGAGAAGCCCACACGAGGCCCGCAAAGCCCTCACGGACGGTCACCGACCTGCGCGGAAGCCCCATCAGATCCCGTACGGTCAGACTCACACCGCTGCCATAAGAAGAAAACCAATGGCCAGCAGCCAAGAAGCCCACTAATTCAGCAGTCTCCTAGGCTGCCCCGCCCAACGCGAGCGGACAGATAAGGCCCATATTCATCACGAACATGGGCCTTATCTGTACCGGGGGGCTGCCCCGGGTCGTCGCTCCGGTCAGACCACGTGGGGTTCGTGGGCGGCCAGGTACCGGCGTCCGCCGAAGGCAATCGCGATGGCGGCCACCATGGCCAGCGCCCCGGCGAAGAACGGGACCTGCGGACCGAAATGCTCACCGAGCTGCGCGGCGGCGAACGGGGCCAGGGCGCCGCCCATCCAGCGCACGAAGTTGTAGCCGGCCGACGCCACCGGGCGCGGCGAGTCGGAGACGCCCATGGCGAGCTCCGTGTAGACCGTGTTGTTGATTCCCAGCAGCGCCCCGGAGGCCACCACCAGGACGACGACGGCGGGCACCGAGTGCCCGGCTGCCAGTCCCAGCCCTGCCAGGTCGAGCATCAGGACGGCCAGCGTGCCGATCAGCACCCGGGTGGCGCCGAAGCGGTTCTGCAGGACGGGCGCCACGAAGACGGAGAAGACCGCGACGGCCACGCCCCAGCCGAAGAACACCCCGCCAATGCCGTAGGCGTCCATGCCCAGGATGAACGGCGTGAAGGCGAGAATGGTGAAGAAGCCGTAGTTGTAGAACAGGCCGCTGGCCGCCGTCGTCCGCAGTCCCTTGTGCCCCAAAGCCAGTAGCGGGTCGCGGAGCCGGACCTTCCGCTCGGGCAGCGGGGTTTTGGGCAACAACGCGATGAGCGCGACGAAGGCTGCCGCCATGAGCACGGCGGTGCCGAAGAACGGTGCCCGCCACTGCCAGCCGCCGAGCAGGGCGCCGAGGAGCGGGCCGAGGGAAATGCCCAGACCGAGCGCCGCCTCGTAGAGGATGATCGCCGTTCCGGCGCCGCCGCTTGCCACGCCCACAATGACGGCCAGGGCGGTGGCCACAAAGAGTGCGTTGCCCAGGCCCCAGCCCGCGCGGAAGCCGATCAGTTCGCCCACGCTGCCGGACAGACCGGACAGCGAGGCGAAGACCACGATCACGGCCAGGCCGATGAGCAGGGTCTTCTTGCCGCCGATCCGGGAGGACACGTAGCCGGTGATCAGCATGGCCACCGCAGTGACCAGGAAGTAGCTCGTAAACAGGAGCGAGACCTGGCTGGGCGTGGCGTCCAGGTTCTTGGCGATCGCCGGGAGGATCGGATCCACCAGGCCGATGCCCATGAACGCGAACACCGCGGCCAGGGCTGTGGCCCATACGGCCTTCGGCTGCTTGAGCAGGGAGGCCTTTTCGGCCTCGAGGGTTTCTTCTACTGCTGGCCGCGTGGCGGCGAGCTGGCCTTCCATAGGGGGCACTCCTAAGTCTTGGGTATCAGTTGTGAAGCGTGCCGTTGATTTTTTCGATCACGGGGAGGGCCGCGGCGAGGGCCTGCCGCTCGCTGTCGCTAAGCGTCACCAGGATTTCCGCCATCACGGCGTTTCGCCGCTCGTTGGCGGAGTCGACGGCGCCACGGCCTTCCGTGGTCAGCACCACCCGGACGGCGCGGGAATCATGCGGGTCCGGGTCGCGGCGCACCAGTCCGGCCTTCTCCAGCTTGATGATCTGCTCGGTGGCGCTGGGCACCTTGACGCCCAGGTTCCGGGCGATCTCGCCGACGCGGACGCCGTCATGGAGCAGCATCTTCAGCGTGCTGAGCTGGGCGGCGCTGAGTTCGCCGTCCGCGTCGAGGCGGCGGACCAGGTAGACACTGTGGCGGAGCGCCTCGCGGAAATCCTCGGCGAGGGCCTGCAGCGCGGTCGGCGTTGGCTGGGGTTGACTCATAGTTAGGTAGCCTAACAGTTAGGACGCCTAAGAGTCAAAGGCCTTCCTGCGTTCGACGCAGCTAGAGCGTGAGCTTCATGCCTTCGTGGCTGGCTGCGAAGCCGAGGCGTTCGTAGAAGCGGTGGGCGTCCTTGCGGGATTTGTCGGTGGTGAGCTGCATCAGCGAGCATCCCCGGCGGCGCGACTCCCCGGCAGCCCACGTAACCATGGCGGCGCCGATCCCGACGCCGCGCACCTGTGCCGCAACCCGGACGGCCTCGATCTGGCTGCGCCAGGAACCCCGGCGGGAAAGGCCCGGCAGGAAGCTGAGCTGGAACGTGGCCACGACCTGCCCGGCGGCCTCGCCTGCCCGAAGGAGCTCGCCCACCGCCAAGAGATGGGCGGGGTCGGCGTCGATCGCTTCGAAGGCCCGCTCGTACGGGGCCATGTCCGAGGTGTCCTCGCGGTTTGCACCCAGCCGGTCGTCAGCGAGGAGCTCCAGGATTCGGGGCAGGTCGGCCCGCGTCGCGGTCCGGAGGCGGAAGGTCCCGCCGTCGACGTCGAGAGTCAGCAGGGCGGGCAGGTCACGTTGCTCGGAGGTCACCGGACCAGCTTGCCACAGCCGACGCTCTCTCACTTCCTGCGCCAAAAACCCCAACGCTCTCTCAGTTTTCGCACGAAAAACCCCAACGCTCTCTCACTTCGTTCAGTGAGAGAGCGTTGGGGTAAATCCGGCAGGATCTGAGAGAGCGTCGCCCAAAAACCGGCAGGAAGTGAGAGAGCGTCCTAGGCCGTGACCTCCGTTTTGGCCTCTTCCACCAGTGACTCGACGGCGGCGAACAGCGGGTGCCCGGGCGTCAGGCCCGTCACCTTCTCGGTCGCTTCCGCCGCCGTGGACGACGCCACGATCTTAGCCAGCTCGGTCGCTTCGGCGTCCGCGGGATCGTTGAAGCGCAGGGCGGCCGCAATGGCTCCCAGCAGCGCTTCGGGCACGATTCCGAGTTCGGCCAGCTCTGCCGCCGGGCCGATGAACCGTTCGTGCCGGCTGAGCTTGCGCAGAGGCGCCCGGCCCACGCGGTTCACGGTGTCCGGCAGGTGCGGGTTGGTGAAGCGGCCCAGGATCTTCTCGACGTAGGCTTCCTGCTCCTCGCGGTTGAAACCGTGCTTGTGGATCAGCAGTTCCTTGGTCTCGTCCAGGACGGCGCGCACATCGGCGGCGACGTCCTGGTCGGCCATGGCCTCCGAGATCTTGCCTAGCCCTGCTTCGAAGCCGAAGTAGGCTGCCGAGGCATGCCCGGTGTTCACCGTGAAGAGCTTCCGCTCGATGTAGGGCTCCAGGTTGTCCACGAACGTCGCGCCGGGGATGACCGGCGCCGCATCCCCGAAGGGCGTGCGGTCAATGACCCACTCGTAGAAGGTCTCCACGGTGACGTCCAGGCCCTTGCCCGGCTCCTGGTTGGGGACGATCCGGTCCACGGCCGTGTTCGCGAATACGGCCACGGACTCGAGCTCTCCGGCGGCGGTATCCCACTGCGCCGCCACTTCGTCCCGCAGGATGTCCGTGGCGTTGATGGCGTTCTCGCACGCCATCACCTGCAGCGGTGCCAGCCCGGCGGCCCGTGCGGCGACGCCCTTGGCGATCACCGGCGCCACGAACTTCAGGATGTGCGGACCCACCGCGGTGGTGACCACGTCCGCCGTCGCGATTTCCGCCACGACGTCCGCTTCCTGGGTGCCGGAGTTCAACGCCCGGAAGTTGTCCACGGTCCGGACCGTGGGGTCCTCCCCCACCTCGTGGACGTCGTAGCTGTCTGCGGCGGCGAGCTGCGAGATCAGATCTTCAGCGACGTCGGCAAACACGAGCTCGTAGCCTGCCTGGTGCAGCAGCAGTCCCACAAAGCCGCGGCCGATGTTCCCGGCCCCAAAATGAACAGCCTTCACTATGCGTTGACCTTCCCGAAAAGTTCCAGTACTTCGTCCACCGTGGTGGCGGCCTCAAGCTGGGCCACCTGGGCCTTGTTGGTGAAGACCTTCGCGATAGAGGACAGGATGTGCAGGTGTTCGTTGTTGATGCCGGCGACGCCAACCACGAACTTGACCTCCTTGCCGTTCCAGTCGATGCCGTTCGGGTAGCGGATCACGGACACGGCGGACTTCATGATGTGGTCCTTCGCGGCGTTGGTGCCGTGCGGTATGGCCAGGAAGCTGCCCATGTACGTGGACACGGATTCCTCGCGTTCGTGCATTGCATCGATGTAACCGCTGTCCACGGCGCCGCGGTCCAGCAGCAGCTGGCCCGCTTCGTCGATGGCGGCGTCACGGGTGGTTGCTGTGCCGTTGAGGATCACGCTGTCAGCCACCAGGATGTCCGACGGCGGGGCGGCCTCAGCAGGTGCCGCGGCCACAGGCGCCGCAGCGGCGGCGGAAGTTCCGACGTCGCCGGCTCCGGCGGAGTTGCTGTGCTGGACCAGTTCCACTATCTCTTCGTAGCGCGGGCTGTTCATGAAGTTGTCCACGGATACATGGACTGCGCTGGAGGTGGCCGGCTTGGCGCGTTCGGTGAGGTCCTGATGCGTGACCACGACGTCATAGGTATCCGTCAGGTTCGCGATGGACGCATTGGTGACGTTGACGTCCGGGAAGCCGGCGGCCTTGATCTTGTTGCGCAGCACCGATGCACCCATGGCGCTGGAACCCATGCCGGCGTCGCACGCGAACACGATGTTCCTGATGGGGCCGGCCATCACGGCAGTGCCGCCCGCACCAACCAGGACTGAGGAGACGGAGCTCTTCTTGCCCTTCATCGCTTCCATCTTCGAAGTGGCGGCGCTGAGGCTGTCCTCCTCGGTTTCACCCACGGGGGTCTTGCTGGCCTTCAGGATGACCGAAGCGATCAGGAAGGAGACCGTGGCGGCGAGCAGGACCGAAAGGATCACGCCGAAGTAGCTGTCACGGGCGGTCTGGGCGACCACCGCAATGATGGATCCCGGGGCGGCCGGCGCCACGAGGCCGGAGTTGGTGAGGGCCAGCGTCGCAATCCCGGTCATGCCGCCGCCAATGGCGGCGAGGATAAGGATCGGCTTCATCAGCACGTACGGGAAATAGATCTCGTGGATGCCGCCGAAGAAGTGGATGATGGCGGCACCGGGCGCCGATGCCTTGGCCAGTCCCTTGCCGAAGAACATGTAGGCCAGCAGGATACCGAGGCCGGGGCCGGGGTTGGCCTCGAGCAGGAACAGGATGGACTTGCCCTGCTCAAGCGACTGCTGGATGCCCAACGGTGTCAGCACGCCATGGTTGATGGCGTTGTTGAGGAACAGCACCTTGGCCGGTTCGATGAAAATGCTGGTCAGCGGCAGCAGGCCGTTGTTGACCAGGAACTGAACCACGTTGCCCGCTGCCGTGCTGAAGGCCGTGACCAACGGGGAGATGCCGTAGAAACCAAGCATGGCCAGAAGCGCACCCCAGATACCGGCGGAGAAATTGTTCACCAGCATCTCAAAGCCGGGCCGGATCTTGCCGTGCCAGATTGCGTCGAGCTTCTTCATGGTCCAACCGCCGAGGGGACCCATGATCATGGCGCCAATGAACATTGGAATGCCTGCACCGACGATGACGCCCATGGTACCGATGGCACCAACGACGCCGCCGCGGACGTCGTGCACCATCTTCCCGCCGGTGTAGCCAATCAGGAGAGGCAGCAGGTAGGTGATCATGGGGCCGACGAGGCCTACGTTCGGGACGCCCTCGGCGTTGGTGCCGAAGCCGCCCAGTGCCGGGACGGGGATCCAGCCTTTTTCAATAAAGAGCGCGGTAATGAGGCCCCAGGCGATAAAGGCCCCGATGTTGGGCATGATCATGCCGGACAGGAACGTCCCGAACTTCTGGACGCCAACCCGCATGCTAGTGCGGGGTTTTGCAACTGTCTCTGTTGCCATGTGATTTCCTAACCGTGATTCCTGCTGCACCGCAGGATGGTCCGATATTTTCGACGACTAGCTGGTGGAACTGGTGGAGATCCGGTGGAGCCATTCGAGAAAGAGCTTGAGTTCCGAGCTGGAGAGCTGGTCCGAGTGCGATGCTTGGAGCGCGGCGTTCAGGGCGATCGCTGCCACCACCACCGACGACTTTCCGGAGTCTTCCGAAGTGCCGCCTGCCTGCTCCGCGGCCACCGCGAAGATCATGGCGTCCCGGGTCATGGTGGACAGTTCAAGGTTGCGTTCGGCGGCAGGCTCAGCGATGAGCATGAGGGTCACGCCAACGTTCGCCGCCAGTATGCTCCTTGCCGCTTCACGCGGCTGGACGTTCAGCTGCCCTGCCACTGCAGCTTTATTCAGCATTTCCTCCATGAGGGCCTCGGCATCGGCAACGATGGCCGGGCGGCTCTCAGGGCGAATGTTGCCAAACATGACCAAGTAGAGTTCCGGCTGTTTCAGCCCGAACTGGACGTGGTTGTCCCACATCCGCCGGATATCTTCCAGCGGGTGTCCGGACGGCGCGAAGTCGCGTTCACCGGCCACATATTCTTCAAAACCTGCAGCTACGACGGCGTCAAACAGCCCTTCCTTGTCACCGAAGTGGTGATACAGAGTAGGGGCAGTAACCCCTGCCAGCTGCGTGATCTGGCGGGTGGAAACGGCCGCTCCCCCGGATTTGGCCAGCAACTCGGCCGCTGCACGGAGCAGCCGTATCTTGGGCGGAAGCTGGCCATCGAAACTCATAACCGCTACCCTAGCACCTATAGCAACGCTATATGAAGTGCATCACATACAATTTTTTCAGGCACCGCAAAACACCGTCGCGACGTAGCAGTCGCGGCGATCTGGGCAATCGCCCAGGCAAACGAATGGCGGGGCCTGCTTACCGGCAGAGAATGAGGACCTTCAGTGCAGAACTTCCCAGGAGTAGGCGTCAGCCCCGGCCGCATCATCGGCAACGTCCGCCAAATGCCCAAACCGATCAGCGAACCGCCGGCAGGCGAACAGCTGCCCGCCGGCGTCACGCCCGAGGACGCAACGGTAGCGCTCAAAGCAGCCTCCCAGGCCGTCCACGACGAACTGAAGGGCCGCGCCGCACACGCCACCGGAGACGGCAAGGCCGTCCTGGAAGCCACGGCACTGATGGCCAAGGACACCATGCTGATCAAGGGCGCGGCCAAGCTGGTGGCCCGCGGCCTCTCGACCGAGCGCGCCATCTGGGAATCCGGATCCTCCGTCTCTGAAATGCTTCACAACCTGGGCGGCTACATGGCCGAACGCGCCACCGACGTCCTGGACGTCCGCGCCCGGATTGTGGCGGAACTTCGCGGCGTCGCCGCGCCGGGCATTCCCTCCTCCAGCACGCCCTTTGTGCTCGTGGCCGAGGACCTGGCGCCGGCCGACACCGCAACCCTGGACCCGAACAAGGTCCTGGCACTCGTCACAGCCGGCGGCGGCCCGCAGTCCCACACGGCCATCATTGCGCGTTCGCTTGGCCTGCCTGCGGTGGTGGCTGCCGTGGGCGTGGACGAGCTCCCGGACGGCACGGAAGTCTATGTGGACGGCGCCGCGGGCACCATCACGTCCGATCCCGACGACTCGCTGCGTGCCGCAGCTGACGCCTGGGCGGCTACGGCTTCCCTGCTGGCCGAGTTCAGCGGCACGGGCACGACGGCGGACGGTCACCTGGTGCCCCTCCTCGCCAACGTTGGCGGCGGCAAGGACGCGGTGGCAGCCGCCAAGCTGGGCGCCCAGGGCGTGGGCCTGTTCCGCACCGAATTCTGCTTCCTGGAACGGGACTCCGAGCCCAGCGTGGAGGAACAGGCCGCGGCCTACAAGAGCGTATTTGATGCGTTCCCTGGCAAGAAGGTGGTTCTGCGCACCCTCGACGCCGGCGCCGACAAGCCCCTCCCCTTCCTTACTGACTCCACGGAGCCCAACCCGGCCCTGGGCGTCCGCGGCTACCGCACGGACTTCACCACGCCCGGCGTCCTGGACCGCCAGCTGGAAGCCATCGCCCTGGCCGAAAAACAGTCCGAAGCAGACGTGTGGGTCATGGCTCCGATGATTTCGACGGCGGAAGAAGCGGCCCGTTTCGCCTCAATGTGCGCCGACGCCGGCATCAAGACCCCCGGCGTGATGGTGGAAGTCCCGTCCGCAGCGCTCACAGCCGAGGCCATCCTGCGCGAAGTGGGCTTCGCCAGCCTGGGCACCAACGACCTCACCCAGTACGCCATGGCCGCCGACCGTCAGCTCGGCCCGCTGGCGGCACTCAACACTCCGTGGCAGCCGGCCGTGCTCCGCCTTGTCGGCCTCACCGTCGAAGGGTCACGGGCCGAAGGCCACAACAAACCCGTTGGCGTCTGCGGCGAGGCAGCGGCGGACCCCGCCCTCGCCGTCGTACTGACCGGCCTCGGCGTTACCACCCTGTCCATGACCGCACGCTCGCTCGCGGCCGTGGCTGCGGTGCTCAAGACAGTCACGCTGGCCGAAGCGCAGCAACTGGCCAAGCTGGCCCTCTCCGCACCGAGCGCCACCGAGGCCCGGGCCTGGGTGCGCGAAAAGCTGCCCGTGCTCAACGAACTCGGCCTCTAACCGCCGCCGCCCACCGCCGAAACCCATCAGGAGAAGTAATGCCAGAACGTACCGCAACCATCGCCAGCCGCTCCGGACTCCACGCCCGCCCTGCCGCACTGTTCGCCGAAGCGGCAGGCAATGCCGGCGTTGAGGTCACCATTTCCATGCAGGGCGAACCCGCGGACGAGGCCCTCGACGCCGCCAGCATCCTTTCGCTCATGACGCTGGGGGCGGCCAAGGGAGACGTCGTGGTGCTGCGGGCCGACGGCGACGGCGCCGACCAGGCGCTGGATGCGTTGGTCACCCTTTTGGAGACCGACCTCGACGCCGAATAGCGGCTCTGCGCCGCTGATCAACAGCAGCGTCGCGGATCGCCAGCTGAACCGCACCGGGGGACGCTAGGATTTCCGCATGGCACTGATTGCTCCCCGTGTGACGGCCGGGCTCCCCGGCGACGAAGCCCTGAAACTGAAGCATGCGCTCAACGGCAGCCACGACATCACCGTGTTTGTGGACGGCACGGTTCACCGGCTGCCGCCCCAGGCGCGGGACGCCGTCGTGGACCTCCTGAGCCGGTTCAGCCGCGGCGAAGCAGTGACCGTCAGCAACGTCGAGGAAGTGCTCACTACTTCCCAGGCCGCGGAACTTGCCGGGATCTCGCACACGTACCTTCGCAATATGACGGACCGCGGCGAAATTCCGGTGGAGTACCGCGGCACGCACCGGCGTATCCGGTTAGCTGCCATCATGGAATGGCTGGAGACGCAGAAGAAAAGCAAGGCGTCCGACGGCCGCGGCGAGCAGGTTTGATTTAGCGTGGGTACGCAATTTGTGAAGCAGTGATAAGGATCAAGCAACGATCCCGGGTAACCGCCAAAAGCCCCCAAAGGCCGGGGTTACCCTTTATTTGTGGGTAAGTTCAGAGGGTGGCACATCGTGGCGGGGTTCGCCGCAATGCTGCTGACTGCCGCCCTCGGAACGGCCATGGGCCTGAACAACACCGCCGCCTTTATGGCCAGCTGCGTGGCCTTCGTCGCGGTCTCCAAGGGCATGGAAAGCCACCTTGCCCGGCGCCGCCGGGAAGCTGCCGCCCGCCTTCCGGGGCAAAGCCAGGGCGATTCGGCCAGGACACTTGACGCCGACAACTCTGAGCGCGACGGCAGGGCCTGACGGCCGGCGAACGACCATCCGATCCGTGGATGGCCATTGACACGGGTCTAGCCACCTCACCAGACTTGTTAGCGATAACATACTGCCGATGGCCCGTTGGTCCGGCGCGAAAGGGATGCAAATGCGCACTGAGATCAGCGAAATGACGGGGCTGACCGGCCACACCGGAACCGGTGGCGCCGCAGCGGAACTGAACTGGGCCGGGAATTACCGCTACACGGCAGCCGCGATCCACCGGCCGCGCACCGTCGAGGAAGTCCAGGACGTGGTGGCCGGCGCCTCGAAAATCCGCGCGCTCGGCTCCCGGCACTCCTTCAACTCCATCGCCGACTCCCCCGGGTCCCTGATCTCGCTCGAAAACCTGGACCCCGGAATCCGCATCGACGCCGCGGCACGGACGGTCACCGTCTCCGGCGGAACCCGCTACGGAACACTCGCGGAAAAACTGGAATCCAACGGCTATGCGCTGCCCAACCTGGCTTCCCTCCCCCACATCTCCATTGCCGGAGCCATCGCAACCGCAACCCACGGTTCGGGCGATGCCAACGGAAACCTGGCAACCTCCGTCGCCGCGCTGGAAATTGTGGCAGCGGACGGAACCGTCCACCACCTCGGCCGTGGCAGCTCGCCCGACTTTGACGGCGCCGTCGTCGGCCTCGGCGCGCTGGGCGTCGTCACCAAGGTGACGCTGGACATCGAACCCACGTTCGCGGTGCGGCAGGACGTCTTTGAAGCGCTTCCCTGGCAGACGGTGCTGGAGAATTTCGACGCCGCCACCTCCAGCGCCTACAGCGTCAGCCTGTTTACGGACTGGAGCGGCGACGCCGTCGCCCAGGCCTGGCTCAAGAGCCGCGTTTCCGGCACGGCCAGCGGCGAGGCGGCCGGCGACGCGGCGTTCGCCGGCGGCACTTTCTTCGGCGGCACACGGGCCACCGTCGCCCGGCATCCGCTGCCCGGCGTCTCCGCCGAGAACTGCACGGAGCAGCTCGGCGTCCCCGGGCCGTGGTCCGAGCGCCTGGCGCACTTCCGGATGGCCTTTACACCCAGCAGCGGCGAAGAACTCCAGAGCGAATTCTTCGTCCGCCGCCAGCACGCCGTGGCCGCCATTTCAGAGCTGCGGGCCCTCTCCCACCGCATCAGCCCGCTGCTGCAGGTCTCGGAAATCCGCACCGTGGCCGCCGACCAGCTGTGGCTCAGCACCGCCCACGGCCAGGATTCAGTGGGGTTCCACTTCACCTGGAAGCAACGCCAGCCGGAAGTGGAGGAACTGCTCCCTGCGATGGAGGAGGCGCTGGCACCGTTCAACGCGCGGCCGCACTGGGGCAAACTGTTCCATGCGGAGGCTGACTCCGTGGCCGCGCTCTACCCGCGCTTTGCCGACTTCAGGGCCCTCGCCGAACGGATGGACCCGGAGCACAAATTCCGCAACGAATTCCTGGCCCGGAAGGTCTTCGGCAAGTAGCCGTTTCCCGGTTAGATCCGCGGGCGCCCGGACCAGCGGCGGGCTTTGAGCGCGGCGTGGAGTTCCAGCCGGACCATCCCCTTCAGCGGATCCACACCGAGCACCTGCCGGATGCGCCCCAGCCGGTTGTAGATGCTGCTCCGGTGCAGGTGCAGCTTCGTGGCGACGTCCTGGACCGAGCCGTCGTTGTCGTAGAGGAGTTCCAGCACGGGCAGCAGCTCACCGATCCGGTCGTGGTCTTCCAGGATGCGCCAGTACACGGATCCGGCGTCGGCCCACGCACCGGCACCGCCTCCGGCCGAGGCCAGCAGCTGGTACACGCCCGTCGCCCGGCTATCCACCAGTTCGCCCAGCTGGGGATCCACCGCGGCGGCCTGGGCTGCCTGCTTCGATTGCCGGTAGGCATCCGCCAGTTCGCGCGGCTTGGCGAACCCTTCACTCGTGCCCAGGATGATCCGGTGGACCGGGCGCCCGGACCGCTTGGCGAGTTCCAACTGGTAGTGGACCAGGACCTGCGCGTGGGCCGCACGGCCAACAGACTCCCGGAAGAGGACCACCGCGTGGGTTTCCGTGCCTGCGCTGAAGAGCGCCGCATCCACGCCGATGGTGGCCTGCAACGCGGCTGAGCGGTGGATCAGCGTGGACGCGATGGGGTCTGATCCCTCTGACCAGCCGTCGGCGTCAAGCACCGTGACGAGCTGCCACGGGCCGCGCCCCTGGACTTCCTTCCACCCGGCCACGGCGGCAACTGCGTTGGCCTCGCCGCGGCAGGCACTCAGGAACTCCTGTTCCCTGCGCCGCCGGAATTCCGATTCGGCCGTGTTCGATTCAAGGAGCAGCCCGGACAGCAGTTCGAGTTCGTCCCGGACGCCGGGCAACTGGGTGAGGATCGCCGTCGCGCTTTGGTCCTCAATGTCCTGCTGCACCCACAGGTAGCCGACGCGGAAACCGCGCACCAGCAGCGGCACGCAGACGCGCCCCAGCATGCCCAGCTCCTCGTTGGCGGGAACGACGACGGGACGCACGGCCGTCGCGATACCGTGCGACAGCTGCCACGCCTTCACGTCCACCGGCACGCGTTTGCTCAGAAGGAAGTTCACCCGGACCCGGTCCGCGTGGGACTGGTTGGAGCTGTAGGCGAGCAAAACGCCGTCGAGATCCTCGAGCGAAAGTCCCCGGCCGAGCTTCACGGCCACCTGCTCAACGAGCTGTTCCACATCCTGCTGGTGCATGATTGCCACCTTACTGCCCGGCGCCGCCGGACCGTGAACGGACACCAGGCGACACCTGACGCTTCACGCCTCGACAGATGTCGAGGCGCCGAGACCAAAAACCCCGGAAATACGCGGAACGTGCAGTCACGCGACTGGCCGCGTCCTGTCAGCTACCTCACATGCGGATTTATTCTGGAAGTACAGATTCCCTGCACGTCCGGCCCACAAAGCCCCCAACGATGGAGCCAAAAATGATCATCGGTGTCCCCAAAGAGATCAAGAACAACGAATTCCGCGTCGCCATCACCGCCGCCGGCGTTCACGAGTTCCGCACCCACGGCCACACCGTCCTGGTCGAACGCGGCGCAGGCCTGGGTTCGGGCATCACCGACGAGGAATA
Source organism: Arthrobacter sp. ISL-69 (assembly GCF_018613775.1). Classification (NCBI taxonomy): domain Bacteria; kingdom Bacillati; phylum Actinomycetota; class Actinomycetes; order Micrococcales; family Micrococcaceae; genus Arthrobacter; species Arthrobacter sp. ISL-69. The sequence goes on along the minus strand of NZ_JAGGPO010000003.1, from coordinate 16,249 downwards.
CGCCATCGCCGGCGCCGAGATCGTCGCCGACGCTGACGAAGTCTGGGCCCGCGCCGACATGGTCATGAAGGTAAAGGAACCCATCGCCGCGGAATACCACCGCTTCCGCAAGGGCCTGATCCTCTTCACCTACCTCCACCTCGCCGCCGAGCCCGAACTCACCAGCGAGCTCATCAACTCCGGCGTGACCGCGATCGCCTACGAGACCGTCCAGGAAGGCCGCACCCTTCCCCTGCTCGCCCCGATGTCCGAGGTCGCAGGACGCCTCTCCGTCCAGGTCGGCGCAACCTCCCTGATGGCTCCCGCCGGCGGCAAGGGCGTGCTCCTCGGCGGCGTCCCCGGCGTCCGCCCGGCCAAGGTGGTTGTCCTGGGCGCTGGCGTGGCCGGCACCAACGCCGCCGCGATGGCCCTGGGCCTCGGCGCTGACGTCACCATCCTGGACATCAACATCAACCGCCTGCGCGAACTCGACGCCCAGTACCAGGGCCGGCTGAAGACCGTCGCGTCCAACAAGTACGAGATCGAAAAGTCCGTCGTGGACGCGGACCTGGTCATCGGCTCCGTGCTGATCCCGGGGGCCAAGGCACCCAAGCTGGTCACCAACGAACTCGTCTCCCGCATGAAGCCCGGCAGCGTCCTCGTCGACATCGCCGTGGACCAGGGCGGCTGCTTCGAAGACACCCACCCCACCACGCACCAGGAACCCACGTACAAGGTCCACAACACGATCTTCTACTGCGTCGCGAACATGCCCGGCGCCGTCCCCAACACGTCCACGTACGCACTCACCAACGTGACCCTGCGCTACGGCGTGGCCCTGGCCAACCTCGGCGTGAAGGCCGCGTTCGAGAAGGACCCCGCCCTCGCAGCCGGCCTCAACATCGCCGGCGGCCACGTCGCCCACCACTCCGTCTCCGAGGCGCACAACCTGCCCCTCGTAGCTGACTGGCACGAACTGGTCTCCGCGTAGTCCTCAGTTCGTCCCGCTGCGCTGGACGACAGACATCCTCGGCGTGCTGCCGGATGCCTGTCGTTCAGGGCACTATTGGTTAAGCCCGCGCCGAGGCCAGTTCCCGTGCTTGTTCTATTAATTTGAGGACTTCGACCGGGCCTGCCGGGTCTACTGGCAGCGGCAGTGGCGAGGCTGCTCCGCCGTCGTTGATCTTGTCCGCAAGGATCCGGTAGAACTCCGGGTACGCCCCGCGTTCGGTGGGCAGGCGGTCCAGGTGGCCGTCGCGACCCAGAAGCCCGGCCCAGTCTTTGTCCTCAATGCCGTACTCGGCGTCGAGCGGGCTGCCGCCGGCCACAATGTACGGCTCCTGCGGGTCGATTCCGTGCTTCGTGTAGCCGCCTTCTGATCCAAGGAGCCGGTAGCGGGGTCCCTGCTGAGGGCACAGCATGTTCATCCACAGGTGGCTCACTACGCCGGAATCATGCTGCAGGGCAACGAACACGTCGTCGTCGGTCTTTTCTCCCTGCCGCCGCGCCTGGAGTTCCGCGTGCGTCACGGTGGCGGGTCCGAACAACTGCAGCGACTGGTCCATCAGGTGCGTCCCGAGGTCGAACAGGACGCCGCCGCCGTCGTCCGCCGTGGCGTCCGCCTTCCACGCCTTGGAGACTTCCGGGGCCCAGCGTTCGAACCGCGACTCGAACCGGGTGACCTTGCCCAGGATGCTGCTTTCCACCAGGCCCTTCACTGTGAGGTAGTCGCCGTCCCAGCGACGGTTCTGGAAGACAGTGAGCACGCGGCCGAGCCGGGCGGCCAGGTCCATCAGTTCCCGGCCCTCGGCGCTGCGCACCGCAAACGGCTTGTCGACGACGACGTCGAGGCCCGCCTCGAGCGCGGCCTTCGCCAGCGGGTAGTGTGTGGCCGGCGGTGTCCCGAGGACTATGAGGTCAAGGTCACCGGCGAGCGCCAGGATGTCGGCGGGCGTGTCAACGAGCCGCGCACCAGGGTGGCTGCCGGCCGCTTCAGCCTGCCTTCCGGCGTCGGACGTTGAAATCACGTCCAGGGAGTACGCCGGGTTGGTGGCGATCAGCGGTGTGTGGAACACGCGGCCGGACAATCCGTATCCGGCAACGGCCGTGCGGATCGCAGGCTTACTCGGGGCGGCGCTGGGGGTTGCTTCTGTGCTCATGGACCTACGCTACCCCCGGACCCTCTCTCACTTCCTGCAGCTTTCCACCGGACGCTCTCCCACTTCCGGAGGGTCGTCCGGGGGATAAGCGCTGCAAGTGAGAGAGGGTCGCCCAAAAGGGCGCAAAAAGTGAGAGAGGGTCGGAAGGTGGGGCGGGATGGCGAAGGGCCGGCACCCCCGTGCGAAAGGACCACGGGAATGCCGGCCCTTGGCGTTGGCGCGGCGCTGCTTTTCGCTTCGCGGCGGGATTATTCGGTTGCGGCTACTTCTTTTCCCAGCCGATAGTGGTCCAGTCCGGAACCTGCGAACCGCTCTTGAACAGGGACGGGCCGTAGTTGGCCAGGCCGGTGCGCACGAACGAAATCTGCGGTCCATTCATCACCACGCCCATGGAGAAGTACTTGGCCATGTGCTTCTTTTCAACTTCCATGGCGGCCTTGTTGCGCTCGGTGTTGTCCTCGATGGAGCTGAGCTTCTTGATCTCGGCATCCAGCTCGGCGTCGCCGAGTCCGCTTTCGTTGGTCTTGGAGTCGTAGAACTGCTTGACGGAGTCCGTTGCGTCGGCGCCCACGCCGTAGCCGGAGACACTCAGGAAGAAATCGCGGCTGCCCAGCACCTTGCCGAAGTCGGCGGAGGCGCGCTGGTCGATGCCTACGTCCATGCCGCCGGCCTGGAGCTGCTTCTGCAGGGTCTGTGCGAAGGCCAGGGTGGTGGGGTCGTCACCGAAGTTGCTGATCTTGAAGGCCGCCGGAACGCCGTCTTTCTCCATGATGCCGGCCGTATTGGGCTTGTAGCCGGCGTCGGTCAGGACCTTCTTGGCGGCCTCAGGACCGGTTTCCGTGGCCGGGTAGTTGTCCTGGTAGTACTTGGAGAACGGCAGCAGCATCATCGAGCCGGAACTGGGTTCTTCCCAGTTCAGCCCGTTGAACCGGACTTTGCGCAGGGATTCGCGGTCCACGGCTGTGAAGATCGCCTTGCGGATCGCGACGTCGGTCATCGGGGCCTTCTGGGCGTTGAGGTTCAGGCCGCCGGCGAACAGCCGCTGGCCGCGGCGGACTTCGGAGTTCTTGGTGCCGTCGAGCTGCTTGTACAGCGCGATGGTGTTGGCGGAGATGCCGTCGATTTCGCCGTTCTTGAACGCTGCAATCTGGGCGCTGGTCTCCAGCTGGCGGAAGATGACCTTGTCCAGGACGGGCTTGGTGCCCCACCACTTGTCGTTCTGGGCCAGGGTCACGGTCTTGGCGGCGCTGTCGTACTTGTCCACTTTGAACGGGCCGGCCATCCACTCCGGGTGCATGTCACCGGTGAAGCCGGTGTTGAAGATCTCGGGAGTGTTCACGGCCGGGTGGATGAGGCCGGCGAAGAGGGCATCCAGCGGGAAAACCGGCTGGGTGGTGGTAACCACAACTTCTTTGTCGCTGGAACCGGCCTTGACGGAATCTACGAACTCGTAGGCGCCGGAAGTGACGACGTCGATGTCCTTGTTCTCGCCTTTGAGCATGTTCCAGGTGTTCTGGAAGGCCTTGACGTCAATCGGCGTGCCGTCGTTGTACGTCGCTTTCTCGTTGACCTTGATGGTGATGGTCTGCTTGCCGTCTTTGACCTCACTCTTGACGTCCTCGCAGAAATCCTTGTTCGGCGTGGCCGTGCCGTCGAAGTCGAAGTTCCAGCAACCCCAGGTGCCCGCGCCGTCGATGGGCCGGTGCAGCGCAGTGTTGTCTCCGCTGTTGCCGGTGTTGGAAAAACCATTGAAGTCCGGGCCGATGCTGCCCAGCGGAAGCGTCACGGTGCCGCCAGGTTGCAGGTCCTTGGCATCCTTGGCGTTGATGCTGATCAGCTTGGTGAGGTCGCTGCCGGCGTCCTGGCCCTTTCCCGCGTCGGGGCCCGAGGGGGAGCCGCCTCCGCCACAGCCGTTGAGCGCGAGCGCCGCCGTTACGGCGGCCACCCCGCCAATCTTGGTCAGATTCTTCATGGTTTTCCCTTCATTTTTGGTGCGAGATGTGGTGCTTTGGGGATCGGGCAAGTCAAGGGGCTCCGTGGACAACCAGCCTGTCCGCGTCGAGCTCGCCGTCGGGGAAGAAGCAGGCGAACTGCTGGTCCGGCGCGGCCTGGGCCGCTTGCGGAGAGGCGGCCGGTTCCAAGGGCGGTTCGAGCGTAAGGCACTTTTCCTGCTTCGCTGCAGGCAACGCGGCGAACACGGGGCAACGCGTAGCGAAGTTGCAGCCCTTCGGCGCATCCAGCGGCGACGGGAGGTCGCCCTGCAGGATGATGCGTTCGCGCGTCCGTTCAACCTGCGGATCCGGCACCGGAATCGCGGACAGGAGCGCCCGAGTGTAGGGGTGGCGCGGGTTGTCGAAGACGCTGTCCACGTCGCCGATTTCCACGATCTTGCCCAGGTACATCACAGCCACGCGATTCGAGATGTGCCGCACGACGGACAGGTCGTGGGCAACCATGAGGTAGCTCAGGCCGAGTTCGGCGCGAAGCTTGTCCAGGAGGTTGATCACGCCTGCCTGAACGGAGACGTCCAGCGCCGACACGGGCTCGTCGAGGACCACCAGCTTGGGGTTGACGGCGAGGGCGCGGGCAATGCCGATCCGCTGCCGCTGGCCGCCGGAGAACTGGTTGGGGAAGCGGTTGACGTGGTCCGGCTGCAGGCCCACGAGCTTCATCAGCTCCATGATCCGTTTCCTGATGGCCGGTTTGTCCATGCCCTGGTTCTCCAGGGGCTCCGCCAGGACTTCATAAACCGTGAATCGCGGATCGAGCGCGCCGGTGGGGTCCTGGAACACCATCTGGAGCTCCCTGCGCATGGCGTTCTTGGTCCTGGCATCGGAGGCTGCCTTGTTGCTCAGCCCTCCAATGGTTACCTCGCCGTCCTGGTCCTTGTGGAATTCCACGATTTCCAGCAGCGTAGTGGTCTTGCCGCAACCGGACTCGCCAACGATCGAGAAGCACTCGCCCTCGCGGATGTCGAAGCTCAGCCCGTCCACTGCCTTCACCGTGCCGATGCGGCGCTTGATGAGCGCGCCTTTCAGCAGCGGAAAGTGCTTGCGGACGTCCTTCAGCTCAAGGACCGTCTTGCGTTCAAGCCGGGGAACTGCGTCGAAACGGGAGACCGGAACGGCGGGGGCGTGGAAGATCTCGTGGACGTCCACTTCGGCGCCAAGGGAATCGGTCTTGATGCATGCAGCCTGGTGCGTCCCGCTGGCGGGCAGCCCGTTCACTCCGCCCCGCGGACCACCGACCGGCCAGAGCTCCGGTTCACCCTGCAGGCAGGCGTCGCTGACGAGGGGGCACCGGGGTGCGAAGGAACATCCCGTTGGCTTGTGGACGAGGTTCGGCGGAATGCCTTCGATAGGCACCAGCGAGACCTTCTCCGAGTTATCCACGCGGGGCACTGCACCCAGCAGACCCATGGTGTAGGGCATCCGCGGGTTGTAGTAGATGTCGTCAACGCTGCCGGTCTCCACCGGCTTTCCGGCGTACATCACCATGATGTCGTCCGCCATGCCGGCCACCACACCGAGATCGTGCGTGATCATCACGACGGCGGCGCCGGTCTCCTCCTGCGCGGTATGCAGCACCTCCAGCACCTGCGCCTGGATGGTGACGTCCAGCGCCGTCGTCGGCTCATCCGCGATGAGCACGCGCGGGTTGTTGGCGATCGCGATGGCGATCATGACCCGCTGGCGCATGCCGCCGGAGAATTCGTGCGGGAACGCCTTTAGGCGGTCCTTCGGGCTGGGAATGCCGACCATGCGAAGAAGTTCGACGGCGCGGGCTTCGGTCGCCTGTTTGCTCATCTTCGGGTGGTGGACCGTGAGTGCTTCGATGATCTGGTGGCCCACCGTGTACACCGGGGTCAGGGAAGAGAGCGGATCCTGGAAGACCATGGCGATGTCGTTGCCGCGGTACTTGCACATGGCCTTGTCGCTGAGGCCCAGCAGTTCCTTACCGTTCAACCGCACCGAGCCGGTGATCTCGGCCGTAGGGGGCAGCAGGCCCATGATGGCCAGGGACGTCACGGACTTCCCCGAACCGGACTCGCCGACGATGCCCAGCGTCTTGCCGGGCAGGAGGTCGAAGCCAACGCCCCGGACCGCGTGGACCACGCCGTTTTCCGAGTTGAACCGGACATTCAGGTCCCGGACTGAAAGGACGGCATCCGCCGGGGCATAACCCGGGGCGTGCAGCCCGGCGATGTGCAGGCGCTCTGTTACGGAATCGGCGGTGCGCTCTGTGCTGGCGGTGGTTTCGCTGCTCATTTGCTGTTCTTCTTTGCGGTCTTCTGTGTCTTGCTCCTGTTGGCGCTGCCAATAGAGCCGGAGCTGGGGTCGAACGCGTCGCGCAGGCCGTCGTTCATCATGGCCAGCGACCCCGTCAGGAGGAACATGACCAGCAGCGGAACCCAGAACATCCAGGGAAAGGTGGCGACCTGCGACGTGGCCTGCCCGATCAGCACGCCCAGGCTGACGTCCGGCACCTTGATGCCGATGCCGATGAAGGAGAAAGCGACCTCTGCCAGGATGGCGCCGGTGACACCACGGGTGATGTCCAGGACCAGCAGGGAACCGATGTTGGGGACCAGGTGCCGCCAGACGATCCTGCGGGCGGGGATACCCATGTACCGGGCTGCTTTGACGAAGTCACGCTGCATCAGCGACATCGAAAGGGAACGGATCAGGCGGGCCGTGCCCATCCAGCTGAAGACCAGCAGGACGATGATCAGCAGCAGCCAGCTGGGGAGGTTTTCCTGCAGGCCGTTACCCCCGCCGCTGGTAGCCACGGCCACCACCAGCAGTGCCGGCATCATGATCAAGGCTTCGAGGATGAACAGCATGACCTTGTCCACTTTGCCGCCGAAGTAGGCCATGGTGCAGCCGTAGATGGCGGCGATCAGTACTGAGGCCAGTCCGACCACCAGGCCAATGAGGATCGAGATCCGCGTGCCCTCCACCGTGAGGGCATAGAGGTCGATGCCTGCCTGCGAGGTCCCCAGCAGGTGATCCGCGGACGGCGGCATCCCGATGTTGAAGGGGTCGATGGTTTCCTTGTCCCACGGGGTGAAATAGCCCCCCACGAAGGAAAATACCGTCAGGGCGAGAAAAATGGCCAGGCCGGCCACGGCTGTCTTGTTCCGCAGGAAACGCCGCAGGATGATCGCGGACTTGGCGATCACGACGCCGTCGTTCTCGATCTTTGCTTCCTCCGCGACTGCGGCGGGGTCGATCGCATTCAGGTTGGTCATTGTTACTGCACCCGCACTCTCGGGTCGACAAGGGTGGTGGCAAAGTCCGCGAGGATGGCACCGATCGCGAAGATCACCGAGCCGTAGGCCAGGGTGGCGGTGGCCGCGTTCACGTCCTGCAGGGCGATCGCGTCGATGGACCAGGAGCCCACGCCGTGCCAGGCGAAGATCTTTTCGGCAAAGAAGCCGCCGGCGAAGATGGCGGGAATGGTGAACGCGATGCTTTGCGCCACCGGGATAAATGAGACCCGCAGGGCGTGGCGGGTGATGGCCTGGTTCCGGGTGAGACCCTTGGCCCGGGCCGTACGGACGAAGTCGGCGTTGACGTTGTCCAGCAGGTACTGGCGCTGGGCGATCTGGTACGTGCCCCAGCCCACGATGGTGATGGCGAACGTGGGCACGGCGTAGTGGGCCAGCATGTCGACGAACTGGACCCAGCCATTGCCCTCCAGCCCCGGAGTGGATATGCCGGTGACGAACAGAATTCGTCCGCCGACCGTCTCGTTGATGTTGATGGCGCCGAGCTGGACCAGGAAGTAGGCGATCGGCGCGGGCACGATGTACACGAGATAGCTGTAGGACGTAATGACACGGTCCTGGAACTTGTACTGTCGCGCGGCCGTGTAGACGCCCAGCGCGACCCCGATGATGAGGGTGAGCACGATGGAGGCAAGGAACAGCCGGGTGGAGATCCAGACCCGGTCACCGAACTCCGCATTGATAAAGGCGCCGTTGGGGCTTCGTCCCCAGTCCCAGCGCGTAACGACCGCCGTAAGCCAGTCAATGTAGCGTTCCCACGGGGTGAGCGTCGGGTCCAGGCCCTTGAGCCGGAAGGAGTTGGTCACCTGCTCGGGAGTCGGCCGTGGAATGCGTTCCTGTTCCAGCAGCGCGGGCTGCAGGGTGCTGACAGCCAGGAAGTACCCCGCCGTCGTGGTCAGGAAGATCATCAGCAGGTAGGTGGCTGCCCGTTTGGCGAGATACCGGAACATGTCTGCCTAGCTCTGGATCGCCGTTGCCAGTTCCGCGCCGCGCAGTGCCGGTGGCGCTTCGGAGGTGCCCGTCCGGGCCGGTGTCAGTTCAACGTTCACAGCAGTCGATCCTTCCGTCGTCCCCCATCCGGCAGGGGTTCCGCCGCCGATCCGGGATCATGGGCCAGCGGGTTTCTGGCCGCCCCGCACACCCCTGGGGGCTTGCCTTTGTAGACTATGTTGCGGGTCACATTCCAGAGGAAACTACCACATACGGCCAGCCCTCCCACGTGCCGGAACGCGTAAACACGGGAGGCCTGTACAGGATCGTTATGAATAAATCACGAGGATTGATTTGACTGGCCGGACTCCGTCCCATGGATTATCCTCCGCCCGCTGAACCATCCGCCGCCGGGCGGGGGCTGCCGCCGGGACAGCTGACCACGCGGGTAACGAGTTCGCGCCAGGACTCCGCGAGCCGCTCCGGAGCCACGTGATGCACCCGCACCGCGTGGAGCAGCCGCTCGGGGTCCAGGGTGGAACTTAGCGACATCGCCATAAGCCACGGATCGGCGGTCACGCCGGCGGCCCTCAGGAGCATTTCGATGTGGCGGTGCCAGAGCACCGCAGCCGGCACATCAAAGCGGTTGTAGGCGGACGAGTCGGCAGCGCGGGCCAGTTCCCCGAACTCCAGGACATACGCGATGCGCTCGGCGCCGAAGGTCACCAGCCGATCCAGCGGAGGCGCACCGGGGCCAAGGGGCGGGGGGCCGAACATGAACCGGCCCTGGAAGGCGGCCTCGGAGTCGCTGAGCAGCGTCATCATGAGGCCGGCCCGGGAGCCGAAGCGCCGGAAGACAGTGCCTTTACCCACCCCGGCACGTTCGGCCAGCCGGTCCATGGTGAGTCCGTCCGCCCCGCACTCCTCAATGAGCTCGCGGGCAGCCTTGAGCAGCAGCTCCCGGTTACGGGCGGCGTCGCTGCGTTCCGCTTCCCCGCCGAGTGGCGATCCGGGTCGGATTGGGATGAGGCTCACACGAAGTATTCTAGCCCCGGGCTATCGTCCGGACTGCAGTCCGAATAGCAGGGGTGAACGTCCCAATGGCGTCCCGCAAATCCGGCCGCCATTTCAGTCCGCGCTGATTGTTCGTGCGAGCAGATTGTCGGGCAACCCGACCGATTTGAGGAAGTCGCGGAGCGTTGAATCAAGAACCACGGAAACCTCCGGGTCCGCTGCCAGGACATTTTCCGTGGCTTTAGCGAGATTCCCGCCATACCCCTCGTGGAGCGGCCGCAGTTCCTCCACCAGTCGGCTCGTATTTTGGTTGAGCGTACCGGTCAGCGACAGATACCACGTGGCTGCCAGCAGCGGATCAATCTGCTCGGAATTGATGATGTACATGGCATCCCCCCGGTCCGCCGAATGGGAGTCTGCGTCATGGAAGAGCTCCGCGGCGGCCTCAGCGTTCCTGCTGGTGTGTGCCTCTATCGTGGACATTCCTTGCTGGTACGGCGTCATTGGATCCATGCCGAGCGGTTTTGTGTCCTGGACGGTAAGCCCAAAGACCTGCGTCGACGCCAGGGCTGCAAGGGTCGACATGACCGCGAGCCCTTTGGGACGGCCATACCTTTGCGATGCAAGCCACCGCCCCACCAGGGCCGTCACGGCAATGCAGGCAATTATGGGCAGGATGAGCTCCACCGCCAGTGCCAGCTTGAGCGAGTAGTAGTTGACTTTCCCCGCACTGATGATCTGGTAAGCCCCGACGCCAATTACGACTGCCAGGCCGACAACGGGGATAACAATGAGCCTGGCCGCGGCAGGCAGCTTTCCCTGGCCGGCGAGGAATTGCTTGAAATTTCCGTGAACCAGCAATATTGACGCCGCCAACGCGACAAGGAGCGTGGCAATTTCCACGCCGTGGGTGGAACTCGGGACCCGGCCTATGGCCGTCACGACGGTCCCGGTCTCGATTCGGGAAATTTGCAGGCCAACCAGAACCAGGCCCAGGAAGGCGACCGCCGCCGTCGCGCCGTTCCACAACCACCCGCTCTTTGTTCCCTGCCACCGCTGCCGCTGCCGCGACCACGGGAAGGCGGCAAATACGGCCAGCGGTACCACCAGAAGCAGCAGTAGTGCCCACGTATTGGCTATCCCGACAATCGCGGCGGCTGCGGTGGCGAACACGACGGGCCGGGCCAGGGACTCCGCGAAGGACACGGCAATCATCAGGGACGCCAGCAATGCAACACCAACGAGGAAGTTTTGGAAAGCATGCAGCGTGGCTATGGAGGCGGTGCCGAATGACCACGCCGTGATGGCCAGGACGACGAAGGGCATGCACATCAGTGGCCTCTCCCTGATCCACGGCAGCGATGTGAGTCCGGCCGTCACCATCACTGTTGCACCGACGGCAGCGAGGGAACTCAGCCGGCTGTAGCTGACTAGCTCGATGCCCAGGTGCCCGGGTGCATGCCCGACGGCAAGGTCGGCCATCGTGGCGAGTGCCGCATGGAATCCTTGCGGATACTCAATGAAGCTCCAGGGATGGCCGCTGTCCGAGAGGCCGGCCATCGGGATGACGGTGCCGTGGCTTCGGAGCATGTTGAACATACTGAAATGTGAAGAGTTGTCCCAGCTGGCCAGCAGGAGCCCCAGCGCCTGGGGACCCGTGAAGACGAGAAAGTATGGCATCAGCGCTGCGGCCCCGAGGGCTGCGGCAATCACGATCAGGACGTCTGCCTTGCCCACCGACGGGACGAGCGCGGCCGCCGCGGCTTTGCGGTTTTGGGACCCGACGACCCACATCGCAAGCCCGGATATCAGGCCTCCGAGAAGCAACTGCCCCCATCCCGGGAAATTCGCGGGGACGGGAATCCACCACAGCAAGGGAACGGCTCCAAAGAACAGGCAGCCCAGGACGACTATCCGCTGGGACAATCCACGGGAGGTCGGCACTGCTATCGCCAGCAGACCCGTCAGCGCCAGGAGCCACCATCCGTGGACGGGCTGCGCCTGCGCCAGCAGCAGGAACGCTGCCATCATGATCAGCCCAAGGCAGACGCCGAGGCCCCTGCGGTTCCTCATCGGGTTTGGCCGGCTTTGAGCCGCAGAAGCTGCATGGCGTTCGGCTGTCTCCAAGGGGTGGGGCACGTGGACTCCGTGGGATAGGCGGGGAACTTGTCGGCGCGATGCAGTCCCTTCGGACACAGACCCTTCCCCAGTGATCATGAACCGCTGCCGCATAAGCGACCGCCCTTGAGTCTAATCCAACGGCGGAAGAAGAGCGGTTTGGGATGAGCGTCACACAAAAAGATTCCGGTCGAGTGGGAATATTATGCGGACCGTAGTCCGTTTAGCAGAGTGAAGGTTCCACCAAGCCTCCACAATCAACCAGCCGGCGGACCTCCCGCGGCCAGACACTAGGAGTTCATATGTCCCAGAGCACCGTACTTACGCTGGTCGGCAGCCTGCGTGCCGAATCCACCAACCAGAAGCTCGCCGAAGCCATTCAGCTGAATGCGCCCGAGCAGGTTGAGGTTGTTATCCACGAAAGCCTGGGCAATATCCCGTTCTACAACGAGGACATCGACGTCGAAGGCCAGGTTCCGGCCGCTGCCGCAGCCCTGCGCGCCGCCGCCAATGACGCGGACGCCCTGCTTCTGGTCACGCCCGAGCACAACGGGACCGTACCGGCCGCGCTCAAGAACGCCATCGACTGGCTGTCCCGCCCGTTCGGCGCCGGCGCCCTGAGCGGCAAGCCCACCGCCGTCGTCGGCACCGCGTTCGGCCAGTACGGCGGCGTCTGGGCGCAGGATGAAGCCCGCAAGGCTGTCGGCATTGCCGGCGCCGTTGTCCTTGAGGACGCCAAGCTGGCGGTTCCCGGCTCGATGGTCCGTTTCGCCGAAGTCCACCCCAAGGACGACGCCGAAGTTGTCGAGCAGATCAAGGGAGTCTTCGACGCCCTGGCCAATGCCAGGACTGCCGCCGAAGCGGCCTGATTCACCGGCTAACCCCCCTCATTGCAGGACCGGCATCCATTGGGGATGCCATTCCAGTCCGCGTAAAACGCCCCCGGCAGCTGCCGGGGGCGTTGTGCGTCACCGTTCCGTGATGGAGCTGACGCAAAACCGTCACTCAGCACATATTCCGCCCACAGCAGCACCGCCGTAACGTGGAGACGGGGACGTGCGAGAGCTGGAAGTGCGGTGCGTTCATGATGTTCACGCCTGGGACCCGGGCAGCTGCGGCTGTGGCCGCTTGTATGCTTCCGCTGTGGCTCGGATCGTGCTCACTACCGTCAGCTTCGTCATCGGAAAGCTCAGCGGTCCGGGCAGCCGGCACTCCGGCTCCCCAGCCGCTGCCGGCGCCTGTTCCGGCCACCACCGCCGTCGAGGTCACGCCCCCGGGGTCCGCGGCTTCCAGCCCGGCGCCGAGTCCCCGGACGGGCGGCGGCATCGCGCCCCAGGCCGGCGCCAACGGCGGCGGCGCTGCTACCGTTGACGGTTCCGCCAGCGGAAACCTGCTGCCCGGCACAACGGCTTCAGGCAGCGCGGCCTCAGGCAGCTCCGGCTCGGGAACCCTCACGGCGCCGGAGGCAACGGCCGCGGGCGGTCACGCGGCACTGCCCGGCGGGCTGCCTGGCGGTACACCTGTGTACTTCGTAGCACTGGACGACGGCGGCAGTACCGGAGTGCGGTTCGGCTGCAACGATAGCCTGGTGGCCGTCTTCCACAGCCCCGCTGCGGCGGCCGAACCCCTCCGGACCTCCCTTGCGATTCTGCTGGGCGGCAGCGACGCCCCGGCCGGGCTGTACAACTCCCTGGACAGCTCAGACCTGGAGTACGTGTCCGCCTACTTCGATGGCACCACCGTGGTGGTGAACCTCACCGGCACGGTCCGGCCGGGCGGCGTCTGCGACATCCCCCGCCTGGAAGCCCAGCTCACGCACACGGCCGTCTCCGCCGTCGGAGCGTCGCGGGCAGAGATCTACGTGGACGGGCGGCGGCTGGCAGACGTCCTGAGCCTGCGGCAGGACGGGCTGCCTGCCCCGCAGGCCGACTCGCGGTCCGACCCTACAAGTCAGTCCCGCCGGAACAGTTCGTCCATTGCCGCGTGGCTGCGGGCGCCGGCCAGTTCGGACCAGTTGCCGTCACCGAGCACGTCTTCGGCCACCCTGGACACCGTGGCATAGGCAGCCTTCGCGGTGTTGCCGCCGATGCTGACCCGGCGGACGCCGGCGTCGTGCAGCTCCCCCACGGAGGGCGCGCCCAGTCCGGCCAGCGCATTCAGGGGCGCGGCAATCCGGCGGGACAGATCGTGGAGCACGTGCAGGTCCAGCACCCCGGGGACGAATATTCCGTTGGCCCCCGCGGCCAGGTACGCGTCGGCGCGGCGGACGGTTTCCGCAAAAGCAGTATCCGGAAAACCGCCGGACAGGTAGGTGTCGGTCCGCGCGTTGATGAACAGGTCAACACCAGCTTCCTCCGCTGTCCGGCGGACGACGGCGATGCGACGGGCCTGTTCTTCAACACCCGTTAGCGGTTCCTCGCCGGAGTCCTCGAAATTCACGCCGACCGCACCGGAGGCCAGGACCCGGCGGACGGTTTCCCGGAGCTCCCCGTCATCAAACGCGCCGTCGACGTTCGCGTAACCGGTCTCAATGTCCGCCGTAACCGGCAGCGCCGTGGATGCCGCGATCCTGCTAAGAGCCGCCATGGCGAGTTCCCGTGGCAGGTGATTTCCGTCCGGAAAGCCGAGGCTCCACGACAGGGCCGAACTGGACGTCGCCAACGCGGCCGCCCCCGCTTCCTCAACGAGCCGGGCCGACGCCACATCCCAGACGTTCACCAGGACCAGCGGCTCCGCGTCCGCGTGAAGTGCGTGGAAGGCCGCGGCCAGGGGTCCGAGGTGGCTGTGCGTAGTCATGGGTCTATTCCATGCCCTCCGCCGCCCAAGGTAAAGCAATTGCCGTCCGCACCGGTGCGGCGCATCCCAGAATCGCGTGAACAAGCGTTGCCTAATTGACAACATGTAGCTGTATCCTTTGAATGTGACCCACGAAACACTTGATGCCGCGGCAGATGTCCTGCCGGCCGAAGCAATTGACGCAATCGAACGCGCGGCAACGTCCGCCCATCGCCACGATGAACTTTTCTCGGAGCGCGCAGCCAACATCAAGCAGTCCGCAGTCCGCGACGTCTTTGACATCTCGCTGCGCCCGGGCCTCGTTTCGCTGGCCGGCGGCAGCCCCTATCTGCAGTCCCTGCCCCTGGAACGGCTTGGCCAGACGGCCGCGAAGATCATCGCCGAACAGGGCATGACGGCACTCCAGTACGGCAGCGGCCAGGGCACCGAAGAACTCCGCACCCAGATCTGCGAGGTGATGGCGGCAGAGGGAATCCTCGATGCGGATCCCCGGAACGTCGTGATCACCGCCGGTTCCCAGTCAGCCCAGGACGTGGCCACCAAGGTGTTCTGCGATCCAGGCGACGTGGTGCTGGTGGAGGACCCCACCTATGTGGGTGCCCTCAACACGTTCGAGGCCTACCAGGTGGAGGTGGCCCCGGTTCCCATGGATGAGCACGGCCTGGTTCCCGATCTCCTGGAAGCCCGGATCGCCGCCCTGCAGACTGCCGGCAAGAACATTAAGTTCCTGTACACCATCCCCAACTTCAACAACCCCTCCGGCATCACCATGGCCGAGGACCGGCGGCAGGAAATTGTCGATATATGCCGGAAGGCGAATATCCTGGTCCTGGAGGACAACCCCTACGGCCTGCTGCGTTTTGAGGGCAAACCATTGGCTCCGCTGCGGGCAGCCAACCCCGACGACGTCATCTACATGGGCTCCTTTTCGAAGATCTTCGCCCCGGGCCTGCGGATCGGCTGGGCCCTGGTGCCGGCACACCTTCAACGCCGCTACTACCTGGCCTCCGAAGCCGTGACGCTGTGCCCGTCCACCCTGAACCAGATGCTGGTCTCGGCCTATCTGCGCGACTACGACTGGAAAGGGCAGATCGAAACGTACCGCGGGCTTTACGCCGAGCGCTGCCAGGCATTGCTGGCCGCCCTAGAGGAGTACATGCCGGAAGGGCTGAGCTGGACCCGGCCCGAGGGCGGCTTCTTCGTCTGGGTGACCCTTCCCGAGGGCGTGGACACGTACCCGCTGTTGCGCAAGGCAATCGACGCGGGCGTGGTATTCATCCCGGGAGCGGCGTTTACGCATTCGGACGAACCGTCCAACAAGCTGCGCCTCGCCTTCAGCGCCGTTCCCCCCGAAGCCATCGCCGAGGGAGTGCGGAGGCTCGCTCCGGTACTGCGGGACGCCATTGCCGCCCTATAGCCTGAGGCATTGCTGCATGGCGCTGGGCATATTTCACTAGGCTGGTTCCACAAGGCTAACTTTTACAACGCTGGCCGATCCCTAAGGAGCAGAAGCATGACCGGAATTATTGTTGTCGGCGTTGACGGCAGCGAGACTGCAATGCGGGCCGCGGAAACAGCGCAGGGCCTGGCCGTATCCCTCGGGGCGACACTCCACGTGGTCACTGCATTCGACAGTGACCGCACAGAGGTCTACGGGAGCGGAAGTGACCGCTGGATTGTCTCCGATGCCGGGGAAGCCGAGAAAGTGGCCAAGGACGTTGCATCGCGGCTGCGTGCGGAAGGCCTGAAGGTCACGTATTCCTCGGCCCGGGGCAAGCCGGCGGAAGCCCTCATCAAAGAAGCCGAGCGTTTCGACGCCCAAATGATCGTGGTGGGCAACCGCCGTATGCGCGGGCTCGGCCGGGTCCTGGGCAGCGTTGCCAACAGCGTGGCGCACAACGCCCCGTGCGATGTCTACATCGCCAAGACGGACGTCGCCGACTAGGAGACTGCTGAAATAATC
>NZ_JAGGPO010000038.1:0-16690 GCF_018613775.1 Arthrobacter sp. ISL-69 | reverse complement strand
CCCGGCAGCTGAAAGCTACTAAAAGAAACCGCCGGATACACCGTTAACGAGATAGTCCCAGTCGCCGTAGTCGAGGCCGCTTGGATCGGTGTTGTTGTAGGGGCTGGCTCCGGCGTAGAGGTAGCGATTGGCTTCTTGTCCGGTGGGGTCGGGTTGGGTGAAGCGGCCGCGGTAGGGGTTGTAGTAGCGTGCGCCGAATTTGATGCGGTTGCTGCTGGTGTCGTTGTATCCGCCGGCGTAGGTCCAGGGGTTTACGGCTGCCTGGGCGCCGGTGCTGACGGTGGTTTGGCCCCAGGAGTCGTAGGCGTAGGTCGCGGCGGCCGCCTGTGCGCTGTCGGTGAGCAGGATGACGGAGCCGAGCGCGTCGGTGGTGTAGTAGAAGCTGGCCCCGGCACTGGTGCGCATGCTGATGAGCGTACCTTGCGGGTCCCGGATAAACGAGGTGCTCGCCCCTGAGGTGGTCTGCCTCGTCACGCCGAGGGAGCCGTTGAGGAACGCCGTGGCCCCGGCGGTGAGGCGTTCATCGTTGCGCGTGCCGGTGTAGGTGTAGTTGGTGGTGCCGCCGTTGTTGTTGACGGTGAACTGGTCAAAGGTGTTATACGACTGGGTCGTGGTCCCGGCCAGGGTGGTGTTGCCGTTGGCGTCGTATCCGTACATGGTGGCCCCGGACGGCGGGGAGGCGCAGGCCGCGGCGGAGCTGCCGGCCCAACAGAGCTGGTCCGCGGCGTTGTAGGCGTAGTGGACCGTTGCCGCGCCGGTCTTGGTGTCGGTGAGCCGGTTGCCGTTCAGGTCGTACGTCCAGCCCTCGGTGACCGCTCCGGTCAGCGCCTGCTTCAGACGGTTGACCTCGTCATAGGTATAGGTGGTGACGGCGCCGGCCTGGTCGGTGACGGTTTTGCGCAGGGCGCCGTCTTTGGTGCCGTTGAGGGTGTAGGTGTAGGCGCGTTTGGCCAGCACGGCGGCGCTGGTGTTCGTGGCTGTGATGGAGGTGGTCCGCCCGGCCGGGTCGATGACCGTGGTGTTTTTCACCCCGTTGGGGTATTTCGTTTCGGTGCGTTGGTTGTTGGCGTCGTAGACGAAGCCGGTGCATTTCGTGGCGTTCGGGAACGCCGGTGTCGCCGGGCAGGATCTTCCCGACCAGTAGCCTGAAGCGCCTGAGCCCATCAGAGAATATAGCGCTCTACCTTGCCACTCATTCTCCGGCCAAAGCTATGCTGCTGGCTCCCGACGCCTTATCGAAAGTGATGTCATCAGAATGATGAAGGTCACCCCGAAACCAACGACCTCTGCAGCAGTGCCTTGTAGGCCCCGAACGACCAAATAGACGGCCATCGCCCCGATAAAGACGGCACTGAGGACCAGGGAAGCGCGGCGATGCATTTCGTCGTTCGGCAGCTTCTGCCGCGCGAATGCGATAAACCAGATCAATTGGCCCCCGAACCCGGCGATGCACATGATGCTAAGGGGGGAGATATTTCCTGTGCCTGGAGTCCTGTCATTACTTAATTGGACGACTAATCCGACTAGGCTTCCGGCGGTAAGCACCGCCGCTGCCAAGAGTTTCGAATCCCTTTTTGTCATCTCTCAGAAAACCCCCATACAGAGAAGAGAAGCGCCACTTGATATGCCATAGAGCCATTTGTAGACCTTGAGGGGAGCTGCGCCAGTCAACCCACTCGAGGCAATCAGAAAGACGCCTAGTCTACAACTGAAGGTATCGAACGGAGACGAGAACAGAGGAACGGAATAGCCCGCGCATGTAGAAGTGTTGGTAGGTGCACACCCGTATCCCCCTCCACCACCATATTGAAGGCCTGCGGCATCTGTGTTGTTGACAGCGTTGGCTGCGGCGTAGAGGTAGAAATTTGCTTCTTGGCCTGAGGGGTCGGTTTGGGTGAAGCGGCCGCGGTAGGGGTTGTAGTAGCGGGCGCCGAATTTGATGCGGTTGCTGGTGGTGTCGTTGTAGCCGCCGGCGTAGGTCCAGGGGTTCACTGCTGCCTGGGTGCCGGTGGAGACGGTGGTTTGGCCCCAGGAGTCGTAGGCGTAGGTTGCTGCGGCGGCCTGGGCGCTGTCGGTGAGCAGGATGATCGAGCCGAGGGCGTCGGTGGTGTAGTAGAAGCTGGCCCCGGCACTGGTGCGCATGCTGATCAGGGTACCGTCGGGGTCCCGAATAAACGAGGTGCTTGCCCCTGACGTGGTTTGCCGGGTGATGCCGAGAGCGCCGTTAAGAAAGGAGGTTGGTCCGGCGGTGAGGCGTTCGTCGTTGCGGGTGCCGGCGTAGGTGTAGTTAGTGGTGCCGCCGACGTTGTTGGTGGTGAACTGGTCAAAGACGTTGTAGGACTGCGTGGTTGTCCCGGCGGTGGTGGTGTTGCCGTTGGCGTCGTACCCGTACATGATCGCCCCTGCCGGGGGTGAGGCGCAGGCCCCGGCGCTGGATCCTACCCAGCAGAGCTGGTCGGCGGCGTTGTAGGCGTTGTACACGTTGCCGGTCCCGGTCCGGGTGTCGATGGTCCGGTTGCCGTTCTTGTCGTAGGTCCAGGTCTCGGTGAGAGTGCCGGTCACGGACTGCTTCAGACGGTTGACCTCGTCGTAGGTGTAGGTGGTGACGGCGCCCGCCTGGTCGGTGACGGTTTTGCGCAGGGCACCGTCTTTGGTGCCGTTGGTCGTGTAGGTGTAGGCGCGTTTGGCCAGCACGGCGGCGCTGGTGTTGGTGGCGGTGATGGAGGTGGTCCGCCCGGCCGGGTCGATGACCGTGGTGTTTTTCACGCCGTTGGGGTATTTCGTGACGCTGCGGCGGTTGTTGGCGTCGTAGTCGAAGCCGGTGCATTTGGTGGCGTTCGGGAACGCCGGGGTCGCGGGGCAGGATCCGCCGGGTTCGGCCAGGGAGGTCAGCCGGTTCGCCGCGTCGTACTTGTAGGTCACGGTCCCGAGCGGGTCGACGGAGGTCAGGATGTTCGAGGCTCCGTCGTAGGTGAGGGAGGTGGTGGTGCCGCCCATGGTTTTGGCCGTGGGCCGGTTTTGCGCGTCGTAGGTGATGGTGGTGGTTCCGGACCCGTCCACGCGTTGGGTGAGGTTACCGTTGGCGTCGTAGGTGTAGGTCACACAGGTCGCGGC
The DNA here is from genome assembly GCF_018613775.1 of Arthrobacter sp. ISL-69. Taxonomy (NCBI): domain Bacteria; kingdom Bacillati; phylum Actinomycetota; class Actinomycetes; order Micrococcales; family Micrococcaceae; genus Arthrobacter; species Arthrobacter sp. ISL-69. The sequence continues at coordinate 13,576 of NZ_JAGGPO010000038.1, read as the reverse complement.
GATGCAGGTGGCGCCCTGGCGGGTCTGGGTGAGCCGGTCGTTGTTGTCGTAGGTGTAGATCAGGGTCTGGTTCTTGCCGTCCTTGGAACTGGTGAGCCGGTCCGCGGCGTCGAAGGTGTTGGTGATGACGCCAAGGGGTGCGGGGCGGGTGACGGTGACGGGATTGCGGTCCGCGTCGTAGGTGTAGGAAGTGACGTTGCCGTTCCCGTCGGTGGTTTTGCACAGCTGGCCGCGTTGGGCTGAGCAGGTGGTTCCGGCGTCATCGGACTGGTAGTTCCGGGTCGGTGCCCCGCCGGCGCCGCCGCTGGGACCGGGTGTCTGGGTTTTCTTCACGTATGTTGTGTTCACGTCGTAGCTGAAGGTGCTGACTTGCCCTTCACTGTTCGTGGCGGTTAAGGGCCTGTACTCGAAGAGGATGTCGTACCCGGAGGGCGCTGGGTACGTGTAGGTGGTTTCGCCGCCGGCTCCGGTTCCTCCCGCAGGTTTCGTGATTTTGGACAGGGTGTTGTTGGCGTTGTAGGTGGCGGTGGTGGTCTTGGCCAGCCCGTCCACGGAGGTCAGCCGGTTATCGTGGGCGTCCCAGGTTCCCTGGGCGGTGTTGCCGTTCGGGTCGGTGACCTGGGTGACCTGCCGGGTCGCAGTGAAGGTGTAGGTCGCGGTTTTGCTGTTCGGGTCCGTCAGCGTCGACGTCGTCGCGGTGGGGTAGGCCGGGGTGAAGATGCTTTGTGCCGTGGTGCCGGTGCCGTAGGTGATTTTCGAGGCCCGGCCCGAGGCGTCGTACTCCAGCGTGGTGACGGTGCCGCGCCCGTCGGTGACCGTGGCGATCTTCCCGGCAGCGTTATAGGTGAAGGACAGGGCCGCTCCGGAGGCGTTGGTGATTTTGGACATCCGGCCGGATCCGCCGTTGTATTCGACGTTGATCGCCCGGTTCAGGGTCGCGTCGATGACCTGGGAGGGCTGTTCGGTATTGTTCGGGTCCTGGTAGACGTAGTTGATCGTCTGGAACCGGTTGTCCTGGCTGGAACTAAGCCGGCCGTCGGGGTCGTAGTACGAGGCCCGGTTGGGCAGGTCCCCGTACGGGTCATCTTCACTGCGCAGGACGTACAGGGCCCCGCTCTTGACGTAGTGGTTGGCGTAACCGGTCTCGTTGAACCGAATACCGACGTCAGTCGCGGTCAAGAACTCGATCGAGGCGTTCAGGCCCGGAGGCATCGTCCAGCCCCCGGAGCCGTTCGGTACGAAGGTGTACTCCCCGCCGTCTGCAGCGGTGTAGATGATGTTGTTGGACGCATCGACCCGGACCCCGGCTTCCTGGGTGCCGACCGAAAGGGTGGGGCGGACGTCGTTGAGGCTGTTGTAGCGCCACTTGACCTCCATGTCGCGGCTGACGCCTTTCAGATGCAGGAGGTCTCCGGTCAGCGCGATGTTCCCGTTCGTGGGATTCCAGGCCAGTGCTGCCGCGTCCGAGAGCCGGTGGCCGACCATGGACGCGGCCCCGCGGTTGCCCGATGCGGCCCCGTTCGCCCCGGTCGCCGGCACCAGGGCGGCGACGGCCAGCGCGGCCGGTGCTTCCTTCGGAATGATTGGTGTGCCCTCGGCGTCGGCTGCGGCGACTTCGTCGCCGGGAGCCGGCACGAAATCCACCGGCTCAGGCACCGGCTCCAAAGCCGCGTCCGTCACGGGCGGCGCCGGAGGGGCAGGGGCTGCGGGAGCCACGGGAGCCGCGGGAGCCGTCAATCGTGGTGTGTCCGGGGCGGCAATAGCCGGTGCGCCCGTCCCCGTCAGGGCCACTGAAGTCACAACAATGAAGGACAAAACCGCATGACGAAGACGCACCAAAACCCCCAGATTCGGCCGATTGAGCCGACGTCATCGAGGGCCTGAGATGCATCCTCACGTAAAACCCCGCAAAGCACAATAGGTTAGAAAAACAAATTGAATAAACAGGGGAGCACGAACACGGAGAGCCCTGTCCGCACAAGAGCCTGTCGAAATCCTCCTTTTGGCAGTCACTTCGGCTGCCTACCTAATGATGTGGTTCTTTTCGGCTGGCAGGGCAGGTGTACATGACCTGGCTGCCGCACCGCCTTATCCGATTCAGATTCGACTCGATCTCGTCAGCGAGATGTCCCCAGAGTCCACGGAGGACATTCAGGTCCGTCATAGGAGAATCAAATTCCGTGGGACCCACTTTCAACCCCAGCCGGGGAAGAAATCCTTGACGCAACCATCGCCATCCGCCTACAAGAATGGGACCCATTCAAACTGCGATCCTTGGACAAAGTGGGACCAGATCAGGTTGACATTCTCAGAAGATCCACGAGAAGGTCCAGGACACCGAAACCAGCAGCGGGGAGGCGGAGAGCCGCATCAGCGCGAGGATGAAGCCCAGGACGAACCCGAGCGCGCCGGAGATGGCGGTGAGCTTGAGGGTCTCGAGCAGCCCGTTGACCACCGACTGCGCGGTGAACCACTGGGCCACCACTCCCCATTCCCAGCGCGGGTTCGTTGCCAGGGACCACACCACCGCTGCCAGTCCCAAGGCGACGACGGCGGTGCCCACCCAGCGCCACGGGTGGCGGGCGGGGACCAGGCGGTAATCGGCATAGTCTGTGGCGGCCTGCCGGGATTGGGGCGCTTTGGGGCTTCCCGGGTCCGCGGACGGACCGGGGTTGGGGACACTAACGTCAGTTCCGGCGGACGCCGGCCCCGCTGCGGACTGCGCTGCCCGGGTCGCTGTTGAACTCATGCGCCACCTCGCTTCTTCTTGTTGTCTGTCAGGTTGGAATTTCAGGTCGGGTTGGCTGCAAATCTAGGGACGCCGGAAACCCGCAGCAAGGCGGCATGTTGCATTGGTTCACAGGGGTTCTTGCGGCGTCATGAGTCGTTTTCTTGCGCGGATTTACGCACCGTTACGCGGCGTGAACGGGCGTGACCGGAGCCTCGACCACGGCCCGATCCGCTGCCTAGCATGAGGGCCCCGGGCCACCCCGAAAACGTGGCCGGGACAGACCACCCCGCCTGAACAGGAGTCCAGCCGTGCCAGCGACCATCCCCTCCGTGGCCTTTGTCGGCGGCGGTCCACGGACAGCCGGCATCCTGGAACGCCTGGCGGCCAACCGGCCGGAGCTGTTCGCCCAGCCCCTGGCAATCCACGTCATCGAGCCCCACGCTCCCGGCTCGGGCAGGATCTGGCGCTACGACCAGCACCCGGGCCTCCTGCTCAACTCCGCGGCGGCGGACATCACGATGTTCACGGACGCCTCGGTCGCCTGCGAGGGGCCGGCCGCGGACGGCCCCGGACTGGCCGCGTGGGCCGTCGGAGTGCTGGACGGCACCATCGCGGACGTTCCCCGGCTCGCTCCGGAGCTCAGGCGGCAGCTGCGTGCCCTGACCGGCGCCACCTTCCCGACGCGCCAGCTGCAGAGTGTGTACCTTGAGTGGTTTTTCCGGCGGGCCGTCTCGGGCCTGGGTCCGGACGTCCGGGTCACCGTGCACCGGGACACCGCGGTCCGGATCGATTCCGACCACGACGGCCCGGGCTCAGGCGGGTACCGCCTTCGTCTGGCCGGAGGCGGCACGGTTGACGCCGACGTCGTGGTTTCCGCCCTGGGCCACACCGATTCGCTGCCGGACGAGGCGTCGGCGGGCCGGGCTGCCTTTGCCGCCCGGCACGGGGGGTTCCATGCGGCACCCAGCTACACCACCGACGTCGACTATTCAGGGGTGGCCGCCGGACAGGACGTGATCGTCTCCGGCATGGGGCTGGCGTTCGTGGACCTTGTGGTCCTGCTGACGGAGGGGCGGGGCGGACGCTTCCGGGAAACGCCCGACGGCGGCCTGGCGTACGTTCCGTCCGGGGCTGAACCGCGGCTCTGGGCAGGTTCGCGGCGCGGGGTCCCCTACCATTCCAAGATTTCCTCCGCCCTCCGCGGGGAAGCAGCCGGCGACCCCCGGTTCTTCACGGCCGCCGCCATCCAGGAGTTGCTGGCGAGGCACGGGGAACTGGACTTCCGCACACAGCTCTGGCCGCTGATCGCCAAGGACGCCGGCTACGGCTATTACCGGGAAATCTTCACGGGCTACCCGGAACGCGTGAGCATCAGCTGGGACGAATTCTCGGACCGTTTCGCCGCACTGGACTGGTACAGCCCCGAACGCGAGCGGCTGGTGCTCGAGTCGGTCCCGGACGCTGCATTCCACCTCGACTTCGAGCAGCTGGACCGGCCCCTTACAGGGTTGGATACTGCCGGACGGGACTTTGCCGGTCCTGACGACGTGCAGCGCGCGGTGGCCGGCTACATCGAGAACGACCTCCGGCTGCGGACCAGCCCGGACCACTCGGAGACGCTGGCCCTGTTCACCGCACTGCTCAAGGTCTACATGGACCTGGGCCGGCTGGTACCGGCCGAACGCCTGAACGCGCGGTCGCAGCATACGGTCCATGGCTGGTGGCACGGCTTCTTCAGCTTCGTTGACTCCGGGCCTCCGCCGCAGCGTTTGCGGGAGCTGCTGGCGCTCCACCGCGCAGGGCTGCTGCGGTTCATCGGGCCCGGGCTGGAGATTACCGCTGATGAGGTGTCCGGGCAGTTCGTGGCCAGCTCCGCCCGCGGCGCCGTGCGGGTGTCGGCGAAGGCCCTGATCGAGGCACGGTTGCCGTCGCCGGCCGTGACAGGTTCCGATAACCCGCTGCTGCGTTATCTGCACAGCTCCGGGCTGGGCAGCGAGCAGACGGTCCTCACGGCCGAAGGCCTCCATGCAACCGGGCGGCTGCTGGTGTCCAGGGCCAACGAGCTCGTCAGCCCGCTGGGCGAACCCAACCGCAGGCTGTTCGCCGTCGGACCCAACACCTCCGGCTGGGGCGCCGGCGCCTTTGCCCGCCCCGGAACGAATGCCGCCCCGTTCCGGGAAAACGATGCCCTCGCGCGGCGGATCCTTGGCTTGCTGGCACGGGACCTGAGCAGGGACGGTGAACGCCGTGACAGTGAACGCGGTGAAGTTGAAGCGGCGGCTGTCCCGGCCGCCTCGGGAAAGGCTCAATCATGGAACAACTAACCGCCCCGCCGGCCCGTGTGCAGGAGTCGGCACTGGCTGTGCTCAACCTGCCCATGCATGATGCGCGCGTCCGGCCGCTGCTGGACGAGCTCGCCCGGGAGTACGACGCCCGGTACGCGAACCTGGTTGGACGGGGAACGGCCGCCGAGGAGCTCAACCGCTACCCTGCGGCTGAATTCGCCGCGCCCGGCGGTGCGCTGCTCATCGTCCAGGAAAACGGCGAGTCCGTGGCGGGCGGGGCATTCCGCCGGCACGGGCCCAAGACCGCGGAATTCAAACGGATCTGGACGCACTCGGCACACCGCCGCCGCGGGCTGGCCCGGTTCGTGCTGGCCGAGCTTGAAACCCTGGCAGCCCACCGCGGTTACAGCCGGGTGTACCTGACCACCGGCCCGCGGCAGCCCGAGGCGAAATACCTCTACCTGAACTCCGGCTACGAGCCGCAGTTCGACCTGGCCGCAGACCCCGAAACCATCAAATTCCTGGCTTTCACGAAAGATCTGGAGCCGCGCGGCTAAGCTATCGGCATGGCCATGAAATCCACTGCAGATAAAGTCGCCACAATCCAAAAGGGGTACTCCCTGGAAGGCGCCACCATCGAACTTGGAGCCGCAATCGTCGACGGCGAACTCCACAAGGATGCCCCCGTCCGGCTGCCCCTGGCCATGATGAACAGGCACGGGCTGGTGGCCGGTGCAACAGGAACGGGGAAGACCGTCACGCTCCACATGATGGCGGAGCAGCTGTGCGCTGCCGGGGTTCCGGTGTTCCTGGCCGATATCAAGGGAGACCTGTCCGGGCTGGCCACCGCGGCCACGGGCAGCGAGAAACTCAAGGCGCGCACGGACAGCATCGGCCAGGCCTGGGCGGGCAAGACTTTCCCGGTGGAATTCCTGGCCCTCGGCGGGGACGGCAACGGCATCCCGGTCCGGGCCACCATCACGTCCTTCGGCCCCATCCTGCTCTCGCGCGTCATGGAACTCAACGACACCCAGGAATCCAGCCTGCAGCTGGTCTTCCACTTTGCAGACAAGAACAACCTGGAACTTATCGACCTTAAGGACCTCCGGGCCGTGATCCAGTTCCTCACCTCGGACGAGGGCAAGGACGAGCTCGAGGACCTGGGCGGCCTCTCCAAGGCGACGGCCGGCGTCATTCTCCGTGAGCTGGTGACGCTTGAGGCGCAGGGCATGGAGGCCTTCTTCGGTGAGCCCGAATTCGATACCGCCGAACTGCTTCGCACCGCTCCCGACGGCCGCGGCGTCATCACCTGCCTGGAACTGCCCACGCTGCAGACCAAGCCGATGGTGTTCTCCACCTTCCTGATGTGGCTGCTCGCTGACCTCTTCGAGGACCTGCCCGAAGCGGGTGACCTGGACAAACCGAAGCTGGTCTTCTTCCTCGACGAGGCGCACCTGCTGTTCAACGACGCGTCCAAGGCGTTCCTGGAGGCCATCACCACCACCGTCCGGCTCATCCGGTCCAAGGGTGTGGGGATTTTCTTCGTCACCCAGACGCCGAAGGATGTTCCGGCCGATGTCCTGGGCCAGCTGGCCAACCGCATCCAGCACGCGTTGAGGGCCTTCACTCCGGAGGACGCCAAAGCCCTGAAAGCCGCCGTGTCCACGTTCCCGGTGAGCGACTACGACCTCGAAGAGACACTCACGTCGGCCGGCATCGGCGAAGCCGTCATTACGGTGATGAATGAGAAGGGCGCCCCCACGCCGGTTGCGTTGACCCGGCTGCGGGCACCGGAATCGGTGATGGGTCCCAGCACCGATGAGCTGGTCAAGAGCACAGCAGCCGGTTCCGCCCTGCTCCCCAAATACGGCACGGCAGTGGACACCATCTCCGCCTACGAGAAGATCTCCGGAAAGTCCGCCACCAGCACCGGAGCTGCAGCCCCCGGCCAGCCGCCCACACCATCCACGGGCGTCTTCGTGCCCAACAGCCCCGTTCCCGGAACCATGGACCAAGCCGCCGTTGACGCCGACGCCCGCCGCATCGAGGAAGAAATCCTGGGGCGGCCCAGCATCAGGCCGGCTCCGGCGCCGGAACGGGCCCGGCGTGCGGAGCGCACAGCGCCCCCGGCCCCGCAGGAATCAGGCGGGGGAATGGTGGGCGACCTCGCGGGAGCCTTGGGCGGCGCGCTCGGCGGTGGCCTCAAAAGCATGGCCCGCTCGCTCGGAACCCAACTGGGCCGGGAGCTGTTGCGGGGCGTTTTCGGCACCTCCTCCAGGCGCCGCCGTTAGGGGCGGCAAGCCGCCGTCGTACTGTCCGGCAGCAGCCGTGCGGTGTCACAAGGGACGGCCTCCACACCTGCTTTCAGGCGCCTTGCAGGTAACGTAAGGTGCGTGCAGATGAGTCAAGCGTTGGTGAGGATCGCGGCCGGGTGGCTGCTGGGCCTTATGCTTGCCATCGCCGGAGCCGTGGTGGCGGTCAACCTGGTGAACGCCTCAGTGGCGGGTCCCGAGCAGCCCGTCCGTGAATATCTGGACGCTTTGCAGAAGGGCGAGGGCGAAAAAGCGCTGGGTCTCCTGCGCGCTTCCGTGCCGCAGAGCGACGCCGCCATGCTCGACGGAACAGCACTGCAGACAGCCGCTTCCCGCGTCACCAACGTGAAGTTCGGCGAGACCCAGGAGCGTCCCGGAAACCAGGTCATGGTCCCCATGGAGTACACCATCGACGGCAGCAGGCTGAGCACCGAGTTCCTGCTGGAGCGGACCGGGACCGAATGGCTCTTCTTCAACAAGTGGGCGTTCGTGCCGGCAGCACTGCCTGTCCTGGAAGTCACCGTGGTCAACTCCAGCCAGGCCACACTCAACGGCGTCCCGGTGAACATGCCCAACGGCCGCAATTCCTTCGCCGTCTTTTATCCCGGCGAGTACGAGGCCAGCCTGAACGGTGAATACTTCGCAGCTCCGGCCAGCCGTGCCACGGTGTCCGGCCGCGACGTTCCCACGGCCCCGCTGAGCCTCCTGACGGAAGCCACCCAAGGGCTGAAGGACGCCGTGGGCTCCAAGGTCAAGGAATTCCTGGACACCTGCGCCGCGGAGGCCGTAAAGGAACAGAAGCTCCAGCCCGACTGTCCGTTCTACCACGCCACGTTCAACCGGGTGACGCCGGGAACCATCAACTGGAGCATCAGCGAGTACCCGAAGGTGTCTATTGAGCCCTTCGGCGGCCGCTGGGTGGTTGCCCCGCTGGACGGGAAGGCACGGTTGGAGGCCCAGCAAACAGACCTGTTCAGCGGCGCCGTGACCAACCTGAACGTGGAACACGACTTCAGCTTCACCACGCGGCTCGACGTCGACGGCGACACCATCAGGGTCACCCCGCTCCTCAGCTACTAGGCTGCCGGCGGTTCCTTAGCTGGTGGCGCTCGTCGTCGCTGACAGAACTGGCCCGGCTCCCAACCCCAAGGGGGTCAAAAGCCGGGCCAGTTCAACATCCATGAACGGCGGAGCTCAGTCCATTCCGCGGAGGTCCAGGACCAGCTCAGTGTCGCCGTCGGCCTGCAGGACCACCGGGATGCCCCAGTCCTGCTGGTAAAGGTGGCAGGCCGCGTGATCGGGGATCTCGCCGTCGGCCGTTTCGGGGCCGTCACAGGCCGCGGCGCGGGCCGTAATGTGCAGTATGCCCTCCGGAACGTCGGAGGAGAGCTCCAGGGTCCGGAGCAGGCCCACGGAGGTGCCGCCGCCGGCAACCAGCAGCTCGGGCGGGGTGGAGGAGATCTTCAGCTGCGTGGGGTCGCCCCAGCGGTCGTCAAGCTTCTGCCCGGTGGGCGCCGTGAAGCGGACCGTGAGCTCCAGCGTGCCGGGAGCTACGGGGCTCTTGGGCCGGTGTGTCTGCACGGCGCCCTCGTCCACCTGCTGCGCTTCCTTGGGGATGGGCACGTAGATCAGCTGGTGCTTGTTTGCTTCCACCACCACCAGCAGCGGCTCGGAGCCGGCCACGTGCGTGTGGTCCACAATCACGTCGGACGGCTCGGACAGCCCCCGCGCAAGGGTGGACACGGTTCCGGTCGCGGGGTCGTAGCGGCGGACGGCGCCGTTGTAGGTGTCAGCAATCGCCACGGAGCCGTCGGGCAGCACGGTGACGCCGAGCGGGTGCTGCAGCCGCGCCTCGGCGGCCGGTCCGTCGCGGAAGCCGAAGTCGAACAGGCCCTTGCCAACGGCGGACTCCACTGTGACCGTACCGTCGTCGTCAATCACCAGTTTGCGCAGCGCGGACGTCTCCGAGTCAGCCACCCAGATGTTGCCGTCGGTGTCCTCGGCCAGGCCGGACGACTGGGCGAACCAGGCTTCGTGGGCGGGGCCGTCCAGGAGGCCCTCCAGTCCGTTGCCGGCCACGATGGACACGACGCCGGACAGGGGGTCGAAGCTGAAGATCTGGTGGACACCGGCCATGGCGACCACCACGGCGTTGAGCTTGGCGGACCACACCACGTCCCACGGCGAGCTCAGCGCAACGTCCAGGGGATGATCGCCGAGCCGTCCGGTGAAGCCGGCCGCGTCCTCATCCACGCGTGCGGGCCCTGTTTCCAGCAGGCGCTGCACGCCGCTGCCGACGAGTGTGGTGACGGTTCCGTCCGCGAGGGACAGCCCGCGGAGGCGGTGGTTGACGGTGTCGGCAATCACGACGTCGTAGCCGGTCTTCGCTGCCACGTCTTCCGGCAGGAGGACAAGGCCCTGCGGCTCGTTGAACTGGGCGGTGGGCTTGACGGAGTCGACGTCGGCGCCGGGGCCGTCAGCATGGCCCTTGGTACCGGAGCCGTAGGTGCGCAGCACCGTGTGGAAATCAGTGTCCAGCTCCACCAGGCGGTGGTGACCGGTGTCCGTGACCAGCCAGGAGCCGGCGTCGGACGTCCCGGCGTCGGCTTCCGTGCTGACTGGCTTTCCGGCAGCAGTGCCCCGGCCTGCCGGGAGGAAGAGTGCTTTGCCCGGGAACCGCAAGGTGCCCGACGTCGGCTCCGGTGCCACGTACGGCCCGCTGCCGCGGTGCAGGGTCCCCTTCGCCTCGTGCTCGGCGATGAGTTCCGGGATCAGCACGGACAGGCCGTCAGCGTGGCCTTCGCCGGACAGGTGGGCCACGATGTAGCCCTCGGGGTCGATGACCACCAGCGTGGGCCAAGCGCGGGCCGTGTAGGCCTTCCAGGTTTCCAGCTCGGGATCGTCCAGGACCGGGTGGTGGATCTCGTAGCGCTCCACGGCGGCGGCGAGGGCGACGGGATCGGCCTCGTGTTCGAACTTCGGGGAGTGCACGCCCACGGTCACCAGGACGTCGGAGTACTTCTCTTCGAGCGGACGCAGCTCGTCAAGGACGTGCAGGCAGTTGATGCAGCAGAAGGTCCAGAAATCCAGGAGCACGATCTTGCCGCGCAGGGCTTCGAGGTCCAGGGACTTCCCACCGGTGTTCAGCCAGTTACGGCCCACCAGTTCGGAGGCGCGGACCCGGAGGTGGGTGCGTACGGTTTCGCTCATCAGCGTCCTTCCAGCTTTGAATTGCGTTCAGCCAGCTTGGCGTCGCGTTCAGCCAATTTGGCAAACATATCGTTGTAAGCGGTGAGATCGGCGTCGTTATTCCTGTCGGCCGCGCGGTCGGTCCGTTTGGACTCCCGGTCGTCGGAGCGCGACCACATCACGGCGACGCCGATGGCCACCAGGAGGGTGGGTACTTCACCGATGCCCCACGCCAGTGCGCCGCCCATTTGCTGGTCCAGCAGCGCGTTCGGCCCCCAGGCCCGGCCCAGGTTGCCGAAGTAGTCCGCGGCCAGCAGTCCGGTGCCGCCCATGATCGCTACGCCGAAGAAGGCGTGGAAGCCCATGGTGGCCAACAGGAGCAGCAGGCGCATGGGGTAGGGCGCGCGGCGGGGCAGCGGATCGGTACCGATCATGCTCAGAACGAAGATGTAGCCGGTGAGGGCGAAGTGCAGGTTCATGAGCTCGTGGCCCACGTGGTCCCGCATGGCGTAGCCGAAGGCGTCCGAGTAGTAGAACAGCACAATGGAGCCCGCAAAGTTGGCGGCCGCGAACAGCGGGTGCGTGACCAGCTGGGACAACTTGGAGTGCACAAACAACAGAAGCCACTCACGGATACCGCGCGACCCGTCGCCGCGTGCCGGCAGCGCCCGCAGTGCGAGGGTCACGGGGGCACCGAGCACCAGGAAGATCGGAGCCACCATGGTGAGCGCCATGTGGTCCACCATGTGCGCGGAAAACAGCACCCGGCCGTAGACCGACGGCGGGCCGGACGTGATGTAGGTGAGGACCAGGAGCCCGATCACCCAGTTGACGGTGCGGAACCAGGACCATTTGTCACCCCGGCGCCGGACCTTGGCCACGCCGAGGACGTACGAGACCAGGCCAAAGACAGCGACGCCGATCCACAGCCAGTCCAGGCGCCATTCCGTAAGCCAGCGTTCCGGGGTCAGCTCGGGCGGCAGTTCATAACCGGAGAGGATAAAGGCCGGCGACGCGTCCGGGGCGAACGTGGTGGGCTGCGGCGGGGCCGAGCGGCCCAGTGCGACGGCGATGCCGGACGTTGCGCCCATGATCAGCAGTTCGGCAATGACCAGCTGCCACAGCACCCGGCGGGCGGAAAGGGCGGCGCCCTTGCGGTGGAGCTGCGGGATAACCCACTGGCGGTGCATGAGGCCGATGCCGCCGAGCATGAGGGTGGCCACGGCTTTGGCCAGCACCATTTGCCCGTACGCGGATCCGAACAGATCGTGCCAGCTGGTGATCCGGATGCTCGCGTTGATGACACCGGAGGCGAAGACCAGCACGAAGGCGAACCCGGCCAGGGATGAGAACCGGCGGAGCGTGGGCTCGGTGATGTCTGCCTTGGCGCCGGCGTTGGTGTTGCCTCCGGTCAGGATGCCGGACAGGACGGCCAGCATGATGATGCCGCCCACCCATGCGGACACGCCGACCAGGTGCAGGGCCAGGGAGTTGATGGCGCCTTCATGGTCGCTGGAGCTCGACGAGTGTCCGATCAGGGCGATGGGCACCATGCCCACGAGCGACAGCACAAGGGTGATGGCCAGCCCGGTCAGGGAACGCACACCAAACAGCGCGGTGGTTACGACGGCAGCCACGATGGTGACGGCGAGCCAGGCGCGGCCGGTCTCGATGTCCGTCATGAAGTAGACCAGCGCACGCGTGAACTCGGCATCCCCGGAGAGGGACTGGCCTGCCACGTCCGAGTAGGTCAGCACCAGCACCGCTATCGCGGACAGCGTCCACGCAGCGCCGGCAGCCGCCGCCACGGCCAGTGCCCGGGAGAACGCCGGGTGCTCCGGTGTGCTGGTGTCCTTGGACCGGGAACCGTTGGCGTTGCGCGGCAGGATGCCGACGGCGAAGATCAGGCCGCCGATCACTGTAGCCAGGGAAACGTTGTGGACGGCCTTGCTGATGGGGAGCCCCCAGCGGATCAGGGCTCCGGGGTCGGACACCTCGCGTGCGGCGGCCGCTCCGGAGAACAGGAGGGCTGCTGCGAGGCCCAGGAAGAGCCCTGCCACGCCGGCGAACTGCCACGGCCGGGAAATGCCCGCAGCGCCGCCAGCTGCCCCAGTCTTTCCCGGAGTGGGGGAAGGCTGCGGAAGGGTGGGGCGGGATTTTGCTGCTGAGGGCACCTATCCATTGTCCGCTACCGGTGCCTGCGCCGCGAATCGGAGGGCTGGCTTCTGGCTGCCGTGTTTGCGGTTAACGCAAAGGGAGCGGCAACCCTGGGGTTGCCGCTCCCTTTCAAGCGTTGGACGCCGGATGCTACTTCTTGGAGACAGCAGCCTTCAGCTTCGAGCCAGCGGTCAGCTTGACGCTGTGGCCAGCGGCGATCTGGATGGTCTCGCCGGTCTGCGGGTTGCGGCCGGTACGGGCTGCACGGTCGGTGCGCTCAACTGCGAGCCAGCCCGGGATGGTGATCTTCTCGCCCGCGGCGACAGAGGTCTCGAAAACCTCGAACAGTGCATCCAGCACGGAGTTGACGGCTGCCTGGCTGGTGCCGGCCTTGCCTGCTACCTCTGAAACAAGTTCACTACGGTTCTTAGCCATTGATGTCCTCCTGGACGGTCATGATTTCTGGAGCCTGCACGCGGCATGCGTACAAGCCACTGTTCGAAAACTTACCAGCTTGCCGCGGTCAGGTCCGCAAATTCCGCGTGTTTCCGCCATTTTTTGAGGTAAATCACCGGTTTTGAGGCCTTTCGAGCCCTTATTTCGCCATCAGCGGACGCTCCCCCAGCTTCCCCGGCGAACGGTCGGGCAGCCTCCTCAGCGTCCGCCGCCCCTCCGTTATCCGCCAGCGCGCGACGCTCTCTCACTTTTCGCGGGAAAATCCCGGATGCCCTCTCACTTTTCGCGGGAGAATCGCGGACGCTCTCTCGGTTTCCGCTGATTTACGACGGCGGTGTGGGGTTTGGGTGCCCGGCCGGCCTGTGCAGGGGGTGGGAGAGGGTTGGGGTTTTCGGTCCAGGATGTGGGAGAGGGTTGGGGTTTTCGGTCCAGGATGTGGGAGAGGG